>JAVJQK010000050.1:0-317500 GCA_040218145.1 Sandaracinaceae bacterium
CCCGTTCCCGTTCCCGTTCCCGTTCCCGTTCCCGTTCCCGTTCCCGTTCCCGTTCCCGTTCCCGTTCCCGTTCCCGTTCCCGTTCCCGTTCCCGTTCCCGTTCCCGTTCCCGTTCCCGTTCCCGTTCCCGCTCCCGTTCCCGTTCCCGTTCCCGTTCCCGCTCCCGCTCCCGCTGCTGCTCCCGCTCCCGCTCCCGCTCCCGCTCCCGCTGCTGCTCCCGTTCCCGCTGCTGCTCCCGTTCCCGCTGCTGCTCCCGTTCCCGCTGCTGCTCCCGTTCCCGCTCCCGTTCCCCCTCCCGCTCCCGCGGTTCGTGCCGCGGCGGCGGTCGTGGTCGTGAGCGCCCCCGCTCCGCAGGCGAGCTCCGCTCCCGCAATCGGACCTGACGCCGCGATCCAGGCCGCCAGATTCTCCAGCCCCGCGAGGACCCGCGCTCCGATCACGGGCCCGACCACGTGCCGCGCGTCCGGCTGCTCGGCGAGCGACGAGAAGTCCGCCGCGGCCCAGAAGAGCCCCCCGTCTCCGGCCATCTCGACGTTGTAGGGCGGCCGGTCGCGCTTGATCTGATCGTGCTCGAGCAGTGCCGCCTCCACCGCGGTCTCGGTCTGCTCCACGTCGAGCGCGCGCGCCTGGGTCAGCATCTCGAGGAGGCGGTCCGGGACGCGGCGGCGTCGCTGGAAGTAGGAGCGGACCCGCGTGCGGAGGCGCTTCGCCTTGCCGATGTAGAGGAGCGAGCCGTCGACGCGGCGCATGCGGTAGACGCCGGGGCCGCGGGGCAGATCGGAGAGCGCCTCGGCGGGCATGGGCCAGCCGCGCGCCAGCGGCTTCGCCGGCTCGGCCGCGTCCAGCCAGCTCGCCAGGTGCTCGAGGTCGGTCACGCCGCGGGCCGCGAGCAGCTCGACCAGCTTCTCCCAGACGAAGAGGGTGGCCGCGACGTGCTCCGCGCTCCGCCGAGGCGCCGCGAGCGGCCAGCCGAAGTAGCCGGCGAGCGCCCGCAGGCCGCGGCGCGGCAGCTCGGGCAAGAGGCGTCGCGCGATCTCGTGGGTGCAGATCAGCGGGAAGGGGAGCTCCGTCTCGCCCCGCGAGGCCTGCAGCTCCAGGAAGAAGCGCCGCTCGAAGCGCGCGAAGTGGGCGAGCGCGGGGGCGCCGGGCGGACGCTCCGCGCACAGCCGCTGCCACGCGTCGATCGGGGGGACCGCGTCGACCAGGTCGCCCTCGCGGATGCCGGTGACGCGGGTCACCGCGCGCGGGATCGACGCGCCCTCGGGCAAGGTGACCAGCACGCTCTCCACGGGAGCGCCGCGCCGCGCCCAGCCCAGCTCGAGCATGGCGCCGTGCGCAGGGGTGGCGCCGGTGCTCTGACAGTCGACGCCCAGGACGTCGAGCTCGGCCAGCGCGGTCACTGCGCGAGTGTGCAGTGGTCGGCGTGGGCTGGCAAGCTCAAGGCGTGAGCTGGAAGCCGCTCGACACGGCTTCGAGATCCACGCCCTGCGTGAGCATCGCGTACACCTGCTGGCCGTCGTGCGTGATCAGCGCGTGCATGCCGCTCGGCATCACGAAGTGCTGCGCGTCGCGCCCCAGCCAGCGCATCGGAGGGAGCTCTCGCGTGCCCTCCTCTCGCTGCGCGAAGCGGCGCACGACGAGCTGGGTGACCTCACGGATCGACGCCGCGCGCTCCGTGCCGCCGCTCGGCCCGGGGTCGACGACCACCACCATCACCACCTCGTCGCCCCGCGAGAAGAGGCGGAGGCCGGCCGGGCCCGCGAGGCGGGGCGGGGTCACGTCCCGCGACTCCCACCCCGGGCCGGGCAGCGGCAGCCGGAAGCCGAGGCGGTGGTCGACCCAGGTGCCGTCGCCCTGCATCTGCCCGTGCGGCAGCGCGCTGCCCGTGAAGGAGAGGGTGCGCACGAGCTCCCGGATCTGACCGCGGCCCGCGCGCACGTGCTCGGGCCAGCCCCAGAAGACCAGCCGGTAGCCCACGCCGTTCGCGACCGTGGTGTGGACGACCCAGCGCATCGCGCCGAGCTCCATCGACGCGTCGGCCTCGGACACGTGGGCGGGCAACGAGCCCAGCCGCGTCTCTTCGGCCGGCGTCTCGGGCAGGCCGATCACCCGCACGCTGTCGCGGTGGTAGGTGTCGGCGTCGAGCGGCTCGGCGAGCGGCTCGACCACCAGCATCGCGTGAAGCGACGCGACGGGGTCGAAGAGATAGAGGTCGACGTTGTCGCTCTCGACCAGCTGTCGCGCCTCGGCCTCGGCCCAGAACTGCCAGTGGCCGTCCTCGGGCACCTCCACGATCAGCCCGTGCGCGAAGTCCGTGTAGCGACGACCCCGCAGGGTGTGGTGAGGTCCGATCTCGCGGCGCTCACGCTGGGAGGCGCGCAGCGCGGCGGCGAGGGCCTCGGGGTCCGACAGGGGCGCCACGCGCGGGAACGCCTCGCGAAAGAGCGAGCGCGCCTCGGCCGCCGCGGCGATCGGGTACCAGACCAGCAGCTGCACGCAGCGCTCCTCCGCGCAGCGCACCGCGTGGGTCATCTCGAGTCCCCGGGAGTGCATGACGTTGGCGGGGACGGACTCGCCGAGCAGGGGTAGGGTGTCTCGCCGCACGACCTGCCCGCCCGCGTTGTCGATCGTGGATTGCGACAAGAAAGCGTGCATGCGATCGTAGGATTCGGGTGGCACGCGCTCCGAGAGCACGAGGCCCCAGATGTCCGGAGAGGCCACGTGGAAGCCGACGTCGGCCTCCGGGTTGATGCCGCTCAGGGCGTCGCCGACCACGAGCGTCCACGGCGCGGGCGCGTCGACCTGGAGCGCGGACGCGAGGTTCTCGTAGCGCCCCTCGTGCACGCGCCAGAGCGCGCCCGTCGCCTCGAGCACCCGCGCCTCGACGGCCTCTCCGATCTGGCCCGGCAGCAGCACGAAGGCGTCGAAGAAGGGCGAGAGATCGCGCCCCGACCCCGTGCCCTGCCAGGCGGCCAATGTGTAGAGGTGGTCGCGGCTGATGAAGAGCACGTACTCGAACCGGAGCGGCATCCCCTCGAGCGCGCCCTCGACCACGAAGCGCCTCGCCGGCCGGTCCGCGAAGCGCACGCGCTCGTCTGAGACGAGCCGCGCGTCCTCGAGCGCGATGCCGTCGAGCATCAGCTGGACGGCGTCGTCGAGCCCGACCCCGACGAGGTGCTCGACCATCACCATGCCCCAGCCCGTGTCGTCGTCCAGCGCGTGCATCGCGGCGGAGGCGTTGACGTTCATCGTCCGGACTGCGTCGGCCTCGAGCAGCTCCCAGCCGGGGGTCGGGGTCAGCGCGAAGCGGTAGGTCTCCTGCACGAAGGCGCCGTCCGGCAGCGCGTCGCCGTCCTCCGCCGCGGCGGCGGCGTGCACGGGCGGGCCGGCCTGCGAGGCGCCTCCGCAGGCGCCGAGCAGCAGCGTCAGCGCGAGGGTCTGCCCCCGCACGTCACACGATCTCGAAGCGGAAGTCTTCGATGACCGGGTTGGCGAGCAGCTTCTCGCACATCGCGCGCAGCTCCGCCTCCGCCGCGCCGGGCTCGCGGTCGTCCAGCTCGATCTCGATGAGCTTGCCCACGCGCACGTCGCGCACGCCGCCGAACTCCAGGCTGCCGAGGGCGCGCTTCACCGCGTCGCCCTGGGGGTCGAGCACTTCGCGCTTGAGGGTGACGTAGATGTTGGCCTTCACGATGCGCCTCTCAGGTTCTTGCGGATGCGGGTGATGGGGTCCTCGAGGTCGGGCACGAACGGCTCGCCGCGGATGGTCTCGCACGCCTCGATGTAGCGGCGGGACGCCTCGACGCGAACCTCGTCGGGGATCTTCGGGATGGGCCCGTCGCCGGTGAATCCCTCGGCGGCCAGCCAGCGCCGGACGTACTCCTTGTCGAAGCTCTCGGGCTCCTCGCCCGCGGCGAGCCGCGCCTCGTAGCTGTCGGCGAGCCAGATGCGCGAGCTGTCGGGGGTGTGGATCTCGTCGATGACCACGATCGAGCCGTCGGGCGCGCGCCCCATCTCGTACTTCGTGTCCACGAGGATCAAGCCGTGCTTCGCGCAGATCTCACGGCCGCGGGCGAAGAGCGCGCGCGCGATGCGCTCCGCCTCCGCGAAGGTCGCCTCGTCGACGAGCCCGCGCGCGAGCACGACGTCGCGGCTGACGCTCTCGTCGTGGCCGCCCTTCTCCGCCTTCGTGCTCGGCGTCAGGATGGCGTCCGGGAGCGGCTCGTTCTTCTTCAGCCCGTCGGGGAGGGCGTGCCCGCAGAACTCGCGCTCGCCCCGCGCGTAGTGCGTCCAGAGGCTGGTGGACGTCACGCCCGTGGCGTAGGCGCGCATCACCCACTCGACGGGGAGCGGCTCGCACTCGATGGCCACGCTCACGCTCGGGTCGGGCACGCCGCGCAGGTGGTTGGGCGCGACGTCCTTCGTCTGCTCGAACCACCAGGCGCTGAGCTGGTTGAGGATCTGCCCCTTGAAGGGGAGCGTGCCGAGGACACGGTCGAAGGCGCTGATGCGATCGGTCGTGACGAGGATGCGGCGCCCGTCGCCCGGGAGGTAGCTGTCCCGCACCTTTCCTTGCACCTTGCGTCCGAGCTCCGGGAGATCGGTCTCGTCGAGCGTCAGCGAGAGCCCCTCTCGGAGCAGCGCGACGTCCGCGCTCACGAGGCCCTCCCGAGCGCGCGGTCGACGATGGCGTCGGCGTGCGCGAGCGCGTGCTGGAGGTCGAAGCACTTCCGGATGGTGTCCTCGTCGAGCAGCGAGCGGATCTCCTCGTCCGCGAGGAGCAGCGTCTGGAAGTCGCCCTCGCCGTGGAAGGCCTTCATGGCGTTGCGCTGCACCCACACGTAGCCGTCCTGGCGGCCCTTGCCGGCCCGCACCAGCTCGAGCAGCACGCCGCCGCTCGCCCAGAGCCCGCCCGTCTTCTCCAGGTTCGCGCGCAGGTTCTCGGGGTAGACCACGAGCCCCTCGATGAGGCGCTTGGTGCGGTCGAGCATGAAGGCGAGCGTGGTCGTCGCGTCGGGCACGATCATGCGCTCGACCGAGGAGTGGCTGATGTCGCGCTCGTGCCAGAGCGCGATGTTCTCGTAGCCGGGCACCACCGCGCCGCGCACGATCCGCGCGAGGCCACAGAGGTTCTCGCTGAGGATCGGGTTGCGCTTGTGGGGCATCGCGCTCGAGCCCTTCTGACCCTTCGTGAAGGGCTCCTCGGCCTCGAGCACCTCCGTGCGCTGCCAGTGCCGCACGTTGGTCGAGAAGCGCTCGATGGCCGCGGCGAGGGTGGCGCAGGCGGCGAGGAAGACCGCGTGGCGGTCCCGCGGCACGACCTGGGTCGAGACCGTCTCCGGCTTCAGGCCGAGGCGCCGGAGCGCGGCCTCCTCGATCGCGGGGGACAGGTGCGCGTAGGTGCCGACCGCGCCCGCGATCTTGCCGTAGGCGATCTCCTCGCGCGCGGCGGCGAGGCGCTCGCGGCCGCGCTTCAGCTCGGCGTGGTGGCCCGCGAGCGTGATCCCGAAGGTGGTGGGCTCGGCGTGGATGCCGTGGCTGCGCCCGATCATCGGCGTGTGGCGGTGCTCGTCGACACGCTTCGCGAACGCGTCGAGCAGCGCGTCGGTGCGCTCCAGCAGCGCGTCTCCCGCCTTGCACATCAGCCACGCGAGCGAGCTGTCGAGCACGTCGGAGCTGGTCATGCCGAGGTGGAGCCAGCGCGCGGGTGGGCCCGCGAGGCGCTCGACGTGGGTGAGGAAGGCGATCACGTCGTGGCGCGTCTCCTTCTCGATCTCGTCGATGGCGTCGGCGTCGATCTTCTCGCCGACCGGGCGCACCTCGGCCGCGGTGCCCTGCGGGACGAGCCCCGCCTCCTCCATGGCCTCGCAGGCGGCGAGCTCGACCTCGAACCACGCGAGATACTTCTGCCGCTGGCTCCAGAGGGCGGCGAAATCGGCGGGCGTGTAGCGCGGGATCATGCGCCGCAGATAGCACTTCGACCGCGCCGCGTCACCGGAGCGCGCGGTAGACGTCGAGATGGGCCTCGATCCGCCGATCCCAGGTCTGCGTCTCCGCGTGAGCCCGGGCCGCGCGGCGCATGGACGCGAGCCGAGAGGCGTCGCCCGCGAGCGCGTCGAGGGCCTCCGCGAGCGCCTCTGGCTCCCGGGGCGGCACCAGCACTCCGTCGACGCCGTCTCGCACGCGCTCGGGCAGAGCGCCCGCGTCGCTCGCCACCACCGCGAGGCCCCGCATCTGCGCCTCGAGCACGGCCTGCCCGAAGGACTCGGTCCAGCTCGGCGCGACCAGGATCGCGTGCGCCGCGTAGGCCGCCTCGAGCCGCTCCGCGTCGAGCCAGCCGAGGTGCTTCGCCCCCCGCAGGCGCGCCCGCCACTTGCGCACGGCCCGGGGGCTGTCGGGCAGCCCGCCCGCGATGGAGACTGGAGTCCGAAGGTGCGACAGCGCGTCGGCGAGCGTCCCGAGGCCCTTGACGTCGGCGAAGCGGCCGACGAAGAGGGCGCCCTCTCCCCCGAACCGAGGGAGCGGAGTCGGAGCCACGCCCAGCGGCACGACCTCCCCGGCGCCCAGCGCGTCGCGCGCCGCGCGCGAAGGCACGATGACCCGATCGGCGCGCGCGACCGCGGCGGCCTGCGCCTGCTCGGACTGGGTCGGCGACGGGAGATCGCGCAGCCTCCGCAGCTCCCGCTGCACGACGTGGATCGAGAGCACGGTCGGCGCGCCGAGCGACGCGGCGAAGGGGAAGAGCATCGCGTGGTGCACGTGCACGTGCGTGGGCGCGAACGTCCCCGCGAAGCGGCGCGCCTTGGGCAGGTCGCGCGGGGAGGCGAGCCGGGCCACGTGTTCGGTGTCCCGCAGCGTCGGCTTGGACTTGCCGCGCGGCCGCCACGCGTCGAACGAGAGCACCGCGGTGGGGCACGGCGTGGCCTTCACGAGCCCGGCGACCGCGGTGGAGAGGCCTCCGTTGCGCCTCGGCGGGAAGTCCCGCGTCACGTGCAGCACGCGCATCGCGCCGCATGTTGCCGCGTTCCGTCCGGGCCGCCAGCGATCGCTTCAGGGGTTGGCGTGACGCGGGATGCGACGCAGGTCGGCCTCGCAGCCGTCGATCAGGGCCGCCGGGCGCGTGTCGGGGCCCGCGAAGGAGAAGGTCGCGGTGGCCTCGCCGTCGGGCACGACCCGGGTGATCAGCACGAAGGTGTCGCAGGCCGGCTCGCCCTGCGCGGCGACGCGCGTCGGACCCGAGGCGACGCGGGCTTCGGTCACGGGGGACGCTGGCTCGTCTTCCATGGCGTCGAGCCCTCCGCTCAGCCACGCGTCGACCATGCGGTGGCCGTCCTCTTCGCAGACGAGCTGCGCCCGCACCGCGGCGCCGTCCAGGACCTCGATCGTCACGGCTGGCTCGGTGAAGGGCCCCGCCATGTCGAGGCCCATCGGGTGCACCCGCACGTTCTTGCTCGGGCCCTCGACGCCGGTGTCAGGGCGCTGCGGGCCGGGCATCTCGGTCATGTGCCCCAGCTCCGCCGTCATCTCGCTCGTGCACAGATCGAGGGCGAAGGTCATGCCGTCGTCCACCCGCCGCTCGAGCCGCAGGTCTCCTTGCTCTCGCACCCGGCTCGCCGCGCGCTCGTTCTCGCTCGGACCGAAGACGCCGGCCGCGAACGCCACGACCTCGCTCCACAGCCCCTGCGCCTCGGCGTCGACGTTCCCGACCACGCGCACGGAGACCGTCGGCTCCTGGACGGGCTCCAGCCACACGAGCGCGTGGTGCTCGTCGCGCCGGTAGGTCAGCTGGGGGATGGCGCGCAGCTCGACGTCGGCCTCGAGGGCCACGTACTGCTCCACCGTGAAGCGCGCGCCGACGGCGCTGCTGCTCCGGTCGACCCAGGTCCACAGGAGCACCCCGGCCTCGATCACCAGCTCGTCGTCCTCCACCCGCGCCGCGCAGTCGCGGATCCACATCCGCCCCTCGGCCGCCTCTTCGCCGTCGCCGCCCACGGGCATCAAGCGGCCGCGCGCGCGCTGGCAGATGTGGGCCGCCGCGAGGTCCATCGCGAGCAGGCGCGCGTCCTCGAGCTGGGCGTCCGCCCCGAGGGGCGTCTCCGATCCGCGGTCATCGTCGCCGTGCTGCACGGTCTGCGTCGTGCGCTGGGCGGAGGAGCCCCCGCAGCCCAGGAGGGCCACGGAGATCAACAGAGCGAGCTTCTTCATCAGCCCCACCTCCTAGGAACGCGCCGCGCGCGCCACAACGTCGCGATCAGCCGGCCGGCGGCTGAAGCGGCCAGTCCGCGATCCGCGACTCGGTCGCGTAGCGGAAGCGCTCGACGTCGAGCACGGCGTCCAGGAGGCCGTCGAAGAGGAAGCGGCGCGGATCGCCGCCCTGGACCTGCGTGCGGTGCGCGGCCACGGAGTCGAGCTTGCGTTGCTGCACGGGTCGGATGTCCACCTCGAGGTCGAAGAGGCGGCTCCCGAGCGGGGCGTCGTCGGGCAGCCCGAGCGCCGCGGGCGCGAAGCGCTTCATCTTCCGGCGGAAGGGCTCGAAGAGCCCGGGCGGGAAGACCGCGTGCAGCACGGGGCGGCCGCCCGCGACGGCGCCGACCATCGCCGTGACCGCGAGGTGATCGACGTGCCCGTAGGCGCCGTCGTGGCCGAGCGTGAAGAGCGCGTCGGGCTCGAGGGGGGCGAGCGCCGCCTGGAGGCGCTCGGGCGTGATCTCCACCCCGCCGTCCGGCATGTCGAGGAAGCGCGGCGGCGCGGCGCCCAGCACCTCGCAGGAGCGCGCCAGCTCGCGGGAGCGGGCCTCCGCCAGCGCGGCTCCGGTGCGCCCCTCGCCCGTCAGATCCCAGCCGCCTTCCCCTCGCGTGGCGCAGACGACGTGCACCTCGACCCCGAGGTCGGCCAGGCGCGCGAGGGTGCCCGCGAAGGGGTAGCTCTCGTCGTCCGGGTGCGCGACGACCACCGCCACCCGCCTCATCTCGCTGCTCCGGGAATGCCCACGACCACCGGAACGTACGCCCTGTCGTGACCCAGCCCAACGCCGAGCCGAGCGCGCCCTCCATCTGGCTCTGGCCCCGGCTCGGCCCGGTGCGCGGCGTCGCCTCGCTGCTCGGCGGGAGCGTCGCCCTCGCGGCGTTCGTCGCCATGCTCTGGGGCGACCCCTCCTGGGCCTGGATCGAGGTCGGCCTGCTCGCGCTGGCCCTCCCGCTCATGTGCCTCGATCGCGTCGACGCGCACGCCTACGTGCGCGCCGTGCTCTGGGGCGTGTTCGCGGTCGGCGCGGCCGGCACCGCCCATCGCCCCCACCTCGTGGATCTGGGGCTCTTTCTCGGGACCGCGCTCTGTCTGCTCGCGCTCGGGGGCAAGGGCCTCGACGCGAAGCACGGCTCCTTCACGCCGCGCGTGCTCCGCCGGACCCTGCTCACGATGATGGTCGGGTCCCTCTCCGTCGCGCACTTGCTCACGCTGACGACCGCGGGCGTGGCCGAGCACGTCGGGTGGGGGACGCTGGGCCTGCTCTCCGGTCCGACGCTCCTGCTGGCTGGCGTGGTGGGGCTGTCGCGCACGCGGGCCTGGGGGCTGTTCGCGTACCTCGGCGCCATCCTCCTCATGGCGGGCACGGCCGCAGTGGTGGGGTGGGCGGAGTGGAGCGTCGCCTTCGACCACGGCTACATCTCGGCGCGCCACGTGATCGTGGCGTTGTGGACGGTGGCCGCGGGGTTCAGCGCCCTCGTGGGGCTGCCCGTGGTGGCCGCGCTGGTCTTCAAGCGGCGTCCGAGCGCGGAGCCGGGCCTCCCGTGGGGGACGTGGCTGCACGCCGCGGCCGTGCTCGGCCTCGTCGGGCTGGTCCTGATGGCCAACCTTCGCTGATCGCGCGTCAGTGCAGCGCCGGACGGAGCGGCAGCTCCCGTAGCAGCGCCGCCTCGAGGTCCAGCACCCGGTCGAGGTGCGTCTCGACCTCCTCCGCCGCGTAGTAGGTGCGCGCGAGCCGCAGATAGAGCCCCTGGTGGCGCGCCTCGCAGCGGGCGAGCTCCGCGTAGGTCTCGCGCAGCCCCGGGTCGGAGAGCCCCTCGGCGAGCATCGCGAAGCGCTCGTAGCCGCGCGCCTCGACCACCGCGAAGAGCACCAGGCGATGCAGCAGCCACTTGCTCCGGTCGGGGTCCGCGAGCCGCTTGCGCAGCGCCTTCATGTAGGGGTCGGGCGCGTCCTGCGCGAGCGGGGCGCCGCGCGCCTTGAGCAGCTCGTAGACGAGCTTGAAGTGCTCCAGCTCCTCGAGGCTGACGTGCACCATCGCGTCGACCAGCTCCGCCCGCTCCGGGTGCTGCACCGCGAGGGTCAGCGCGCTCCGCGACACCCGCCGCTCGTTCGCCGCGTGGTCCTGCAAGAACGCGATCAGCTCGCGCTCCACGAGCGGGACCCACTCGGGCGCGGTGTCGTGACGCAGCTTCAGCACGCGCGGAGGGTAGCGTGATGTGGGGCGGTGGCCCGCCGGGGGTTCGTGGTAGAGACAGCGCATGGAGCAGGTCCTCTTCGGGCGCACCGGCGCGACCATCTCGCAGCTGGGCTTCGGCACGATGAGCTTCGGCGGCGAGGCGAGCGAGAGCGAGTGCGAGGCGCTCTACGCCGCGGCGCGCGACGCGGGCGTGACGTTCTTCGACTGCGCCGACGTCTACCAGAAGGGCGTGGCGGAGGAGATCCTCGGCGCGCTGATCGCGCCGCACCGCGACGAGGTCGTGCTCGCCACCAAGGCGTACTTCCCGATGAGCGACGCGCCGAACGATCGGGGGGCGAGCCGCTATCACCTCGAGCGCGCGGTGGAGGCGAGCCTCGAGCGGCTGGGCACCGACCGCATCGACGTCTTCTTCCTGCACCGCTTCGACGAGCGGACGCCCCTCGAGGACAGCCTCCGAGGCGTCGAGCGCCTCGTCGCCGCGGGCAAGATCCTCTACCCCGCGGCGAGCAACTACGCCGCGTGGCAGGTCCAGAAGGCGCTCGGCATCCAGGCCCGCCACGGCTGGGCGCCGCTCGCCGCCATCCAGCCGATGTTCAACCTCGTCAAGCGCACGGCGGAGATCGAGATCCTCCCGATGGCCGCGAGCGAGGGCCTCGCCGTCACGCCGTACAGCCCCCTCGGCGGCGGGCTGTTGAGCGGCAAGTACGGCAAGGACACGCGCCCGGACGCGGGGCGCGTGGTCGACAACCCCATGTACGCCGAGCGCTACGGGGACGCGTGGCGCTTCGAGACGGCGGAGCGCTTCACCGCGCTGGCCGCGGCGCGCGGGGTCCACCCGGTGACGCTGGCGGTGGCCTGGGTCGCGGCGCACCCCGCGGTGACGGCGCCGCTCGTCGGCGCGCGCAACGTCGAGCAGCTCGCGCCGGCCCTCGCGGCGGCCGACTTCGAGATGGACGACGCGCTCTACGCGGAGATCGCGGCCCTGTCGCCCGCGCCGCCCCCGGCCACCGACCGGAACGAAGAGGCGGGGAGCCACGACTACGCGACCGTGCTGCGGCGCTGACATGCTGAGCTTTCGCCTTCCGCTCTGGGTGTACTGGACGCTCGCCGGCCTCGGCGTGGCGGGCGCCCTCGTGTTCACCGTCTGGTACGACTTCTCGCTCCTCCCCTCCGACCAGACCCGGCGGCTTCTCTTCATGGTGTGGGGAGGCCCGCTGACCCTGGTCATCGCGGCCACCCTGGTGACCTGGCTGAAGCGCAGCGGCCAGACGTACCTCCGACCTCGAACCACTGTCGATCCGGGGGAGAGCGGACTAAGTTAGCCGCATGAGCCAATCGTTCCCGTCTCTCGTCATCGCGGCCGACCGTCTCGAGCCGCAGGGCGCCTTCGCCGAAGCGCAGGCCGAGTTCCTGTCGCCCGATCCGGGCGTCGTGAAGGAGCTGGACGCGCTGCTCGAGGCGAAGAAGATCGGCGTCGTCGCCCACTTCTACATGGACCCCGAGCTCCAAGGCGTGCTCAGCGCGTGCTCCTGGCCGCACGTGCACATCAGCGACTCCCTCGCGATGGCGGACGCCGCGATCGGGATGGTGGAGAAGGGCTGCGAGCAGATCGTGGTGCTCGGGGTCGACTTCATGAGCGAGAACGCGCGGGCGATGCTCGACGCGGCCGGGCTCAACAGCGTCCCGGTCTATCGCGTCGCCGCGGACCCCATCGGCTGCTCGCTCGCCGAGAGCGCGGAGGCGAAGGCGTACGGCGCGTACCTGACCGAGGCGCGCGAGACCCCGCGCAGCCTGCACGTCGTCTACATCAACACCTCGCTGCGGACGAAGGCCAAGGCCCACGCGCTCGTGCCCACCATCACCTGCACCAGCTCCAACGTGGTCGCGACGGTGCTGCAGGCGTTCGCGCAGATCCCCGACGTGCAGGTCTTCTTCGGGCCCGACACCTACATGGGCCGCAACCTCGCGGAGCTCTTCCGCTCGCTCGCGGACATGCCCGACGAGACCATCGGCGCCCTCCACCCCGCCCACGACCAGGCGTCCATTCGCGCGATGCTGCCTCGCTTCCGGTACTTCGAGCAGGGCACGTGCATCGTGCACCACATGTTCGGCGCGGACGTCGCGCGGCAGGTGCGCGAGGACTACCCGGAGGTGTTCGTGACCGCGCACCTCGAGGTGCCGGGCGAGATGTTCGAGGTCGCGCTCGAGCGGCAGCGCGAGGCCGACGCGGGCGTGGTCGGATCCACCAGCGACATCCTCGGCTTCATCACCCGCAAGGTCGGCGAGGCCGCGGAGGCGGGCGGCGCGAAGCGGCTGCGCTTCGTGCTCGGCACCGAGGCGGGCATGATCACCGCGATCGTCAACGGGCTGCAAGCCATCCTGCGGGGCACCGAGATCGAGGCGGAGATCATCTTCCCCGTGGCCAGCGAGGCGATCGCGCAGGACCCGGAGAGCCCGCTCGTGGTCCTGCCCGGCGTCTCCGGGGGCGAGGGCTGCAGCACCGCGGGCGGCTGCGCGACCTGCCCCTACATGAAGATGAACAGCCTCGACGCGCTGCTGAGCGTGGTGCGCAAGGTGGGCGTGGCCGACGACGACCTCGCGCCCTACGAGCCCCACCAGTACGTGGAGCTGGTCGACGGCCGCACGGCGGCGGACATCGGCGGCGAGCCCATCCTGCACATGCGGGGCTTCCAGAAGCAGAAGGCGCTCCCTGCCGCGCTGGTCGAGGACGTCGAGACGCGGCACGCGAAGCGGGCCGAGCAGGAGCTGGCAGTCCGTTGAAGAACCTCGCTCCTCGTCTCTCGGGCGGGACGGCCCGTCTCCCGGCCCGTGTCTCCTCGGAGATGCTGAAGCATTTCCTCGTCGCCCCGAAACCGAGATCCGGGCCGTCGCGCTCCGAGATCCTTCGGGCTCGGTCCTTCAACGGCCTGCTAGCGACCGGGCCGTGAGCGACGTCGATCTCGAGACGATCCGCGCGCGCCTCCGCGACGTCGACCCGCGCAGCGAGCCCTCGCCCAGGGCGGCGGTGGCGGCGGTGCTGCGCGAGCACGCGGGGCGCCCCGAGGTGCTGTTCATCCAGCGGGCGGAGCACCCGGACGATCCCTGGAGCGGGCACATGGCGTTCCCCGGCGGGCGGCTCGATCCGACGGACGACAGCCTCGAGCGGACGGCGGTGCGCGAGACGCTCGAAGAGCTCGGGCTCGATCTCCGCGCGCACGGGCGGCTGGTGGGTCGCCTCGACGACGTGCCCACCCACAAGACGGGGCTGGTGGTGCGGCCGTTCGTCTGGACGCTCGAGCACCTCCCCGTGCTGACGCCGAACCACGAGGTCGCGGAGGTGTGCTGGGTGGACCTGCCCTCGCTCATGAGCGGCGAGCGCGACACCGGCTACGACCTCGACTGGAAGGGGAGCCGGCACCGCTTCCCCGGCTACGCGGTCGGCGACCGCGTGGTGTGGGGGCTGACGTACCGCATGCTGCAGATCTTCTTCGAGGTCCTGCGGCGCTGAGCTCTGCGAGACTGTTTCCTTGCGAGATCGAGGGCGCCCGGGTGAGTCTTCCGCCGTGGACGACCCGGTAGCGATCGACGGCGCCGACGGGCCGCTCGTGGTGCGGCGCCTGGTGGTGTGGCGACGCCTCGAGCCGGGCGACGCGCGCACGCCGGGCACCGAGCTCGCGCCGGAGAACGACCACATCGAGGCCAAGGTCGTCCAGGTGGGGATCTCCGAGGAGACCCTCGAGGAGATGAAGCGCCTTCACGCGGCGAAGGTCGAAGCCACCGCGGTCGCGAGCGGCTGGATGACCCGCTACGAGCCGGCCGGCGTCCTCTTCGCGGCCGGCGGCGGCATGGCGGTCGGCGTCTGGCTGGACTACCTCCCCGGGCTCCTGATGCCGTTCGCGGGGAGCGTGGCCGCGCTCGGGGTGGGCGTGGGGGCGTGGACCCGCGCGATGAAGCAGCGGCGCGAGCGCGCGGTCACCGAGCGCTGGTCGAAGATGCCCGAGCGCGAGGCGCTCTCCAAGCTCGAGCGCAAGCTGGAGCCGCGCTGGAAGCGCTTCGCGGCGAAGCTGCTCGAGGACACCGGCTTCCGGGTCGAGCTGCGGGTGGGAGACGTGCACGAGGCGGAGCGGCTCCTGTCGCTCGATCCCGCCAAGCTCGCCGATCCGGCCACCTGGGAGCCGGACCCGGGCGAGAACGACGTCCGCTACGGCTGGGCGTTCGCCGACGGCCGCGTCCTCGAGCAGCAGGCGGAGCTCGAAGATACCGGCGCCGAGGTCAGTGACGTGGAGCCGGCGCGCGACGAAGAAGAGTAGGGCGCATCTCTAGCGCCAGCCGCGCAGGCGGTTCTCTTCCTTCTGGTACAGCTCGAGCGCCTCCGTCACCACGCGCAGCGCCTGGTTCGCGTCGCCGAGCTCCTCGACCTCGACCTCCTTCTTCTCCAACGCCTTGTAGTCTTTGAAGAAACGGCGGATCTCACGCATCGTGTGGCCCGGCAGCTGGTCCAGGTCCTCGTAGTCCTCGAACGCGGGATCATGCAGATGGACGGCAATGATCTTGTCGTCCTGCTGCCCCTGATCGGCCATGTGCATCACGCCGATGGCGCGCGCGGTCAGCATCGAGAGCGGCTGCACCGGCTCGTTGCCGAGCACCAGCACGTCCAGGGGGTCGTTGTCGTCGCAGTAGCTGCGGGGGAGGAAGCCGTAGTTCGCGGGGTAGTGGACCGCGCTGTACAGCACCCGGTCCACGCGCAGCATCCCCGAGGGCTTGTCGAGCTCGTACTTCACGCGGGATCCCTTGGGGATCTCGATGACGACGTTGAAGCCGTCCTTGATCGTGGCCGCGGGGTTGGGGAGATCGTGCCAAGGGTGAACCATCTCTGCCTCCGGGCGCGGACCATAGAAGCGCCCTGGCGGTTGGCAACCTCACCTCGACACGCGCGCCGGGTTTCGCCATCCTCGCGCCGCAATCCCGGGAGGAAACAGCATGTCCGACGCCCTCGATCTCTTCTTCGCGCCCCGCTCCGTCGCGGTGGTCGGCGCCTCCAGTCGCCCCGAGGCGGTCGGTCACGCCCTCCTCAAGAACCTGCTCTACGGCGAGATGCACGGCGAGGACCGCGGCCAGGGTTTCCAGGGAGACATCCACGCCGTCAACCACAAGGGCGGCGAGATCCTCGGCCAGCCGGTGAAGAAGTCGCTCGGCGAGATCGGCGCCCCCGTCGACCTCGTGATGATCGCGATCCCCCCGAAGTACGTGAAGAGCGTGATCCAGGAGGCGGGCGAGCTGGGCACGAAGGCGGTCATCGTGATCAGCGCCGGCTTCGCCGAGATGGGCGACGACGGCAAGGCGCTCCAGGACGAGATCGTCTCGGTCGCGCGCGACTTCGGCATGCGCATCATCGGGCCCAACTGCCTCGGCGTGATGCGGCCCGACACCCAGCTCAACGCGAGCTTCGGGGCCGGCGCGCCCCCGCCCGGATCCATCGGGCTGCTCAGCCAGTCCGGCGCCCTCGTCACGGGCATGATCAGCTACGCGCAGCGCGAGAAGTTCGGCCTCTCGGCCACGGTGTCGCTCGGCGCCAAGAGCGACGTCGACGACCAGGACATCATCCGCTGGCTCGGTGGCGATCCCCAGACGAAGGCCATCGCGCTCTACGTCGAGGCGCTCCACGAGCCCGAGGCGTTCCTCGAGGTGGCGCGCGAGGTCAACGCCAGCACGCCCATCGTCGCCATCAAGGGCGGCACCACCGCGGCCGGCGCCAAGGCGGCGTCCAGCCACACGGGCAGCCTCGCCGGCGCGTCCGCCGCCTACACCGCGGCCTTCGCCCAGGCCGGGATCCTCCAGGCCCACAACCTCGGCGACTTCGCGGGCTGGGCGCGCGCGCTCGCCACCCAGCCCCCGGCGCGCGGCAAGCGCATCGCCATCGTCACCAACGCGGGCGGCCCCGGCGTGCTCGCGGCGGACGCCTGCGCGCGGCACGGGCTCGAGCTGGCGGAGCTGTCGGACGCGACGATGAAGGCGCTCGACGAGGTGCTCCCCTCGGTCTGGTCGCGCAACAACCCGGTCGACGTGATCGGCGACGCGACACCGGAGCGCTACCGCGACTCGCTCGCCATCCTCGGCCAGGCGAAAGAGGTCGACGGCGTCGTCCTGATCATGACGGTGCAGGCCATGACCGCGCCCCAGGAGACGGCCAACGCCATCGCCGAAGCGGTGAAGGCGGACGGCTGGGACAAGCCGCTCATCGGCAGCTTCATCGGCCTCATCGGGACCGACGTCGGCAGCTACCTCGACGCCCACGGCATCCCCGAGTTCAACATGCCCGAGCAGGCCGTCAGCGCGATGGGCGCGCTGGTCCGCCGCGGCGCCTGGCTGCGGCGGAGCGAGGCCCCGGAGGCCGGCCTCGACCGCCACCCCGAGCCGGATCTCGATCGCGCCGCGGCGCTGGTGAAGAAGGCCAAGGACGCGGGGATCGCCAACACCGACCTCGCCCTCGCGCGCGAGATCCTCGAGGCCGCGGGCGTCCGCTACAACCGCTCGGCCACGGCCAAGGACGCGGAGGGCGCGGTGAAAGAAGCCGAAGGCATCGGCTACCCGGTCGTCGTGAAGCTCATCTCCAACGACGTGATCCACAAGTCCGACGTCGGCGGGGTGGTGCTCGATCTCGTCGACGGCGACGCGGTCCGCGCCGCGTGCGCGTCCATCCGCGAGAACGTGGAGAAGCACCAGCCCGGGGCCAAGATCGACGGCTTCACCATCGAAGAGCAGGTGAAGGGCACCGAGGTCATCGTCGGCATGAGCCGCGATCCCGGCTTCGGTCCGATGATGATGGTCGGCATGGGCGGCATCTTCGTCGAGGTCTACAAGGACGTCGCCTTCCGGCTCGTGCCGATGAGCCGGCGCGACGCGCTCGACATGATCGACGAGATCCGCGCGCAGCCGCTCCTGGACGGCGCGCGAAACCGACCGGTGCTCGATCGGGACGAGCTCGCGGGCCTCGTGGTCCGCATCTCCAACCTGGTCGAGGCCTCGCCGGACATCACCGAGCTGGACCTGAACCCGCTCGTGATCACGGAGCGCGGCCTCGTGGCCATCGACGCGCGCGTCATCGTCGGAGAGCCCCCGGCCGCGCAACACTGAGGGCGCTCAGGCCGGCGCGGGCTCGGCGTGGCTCAGCTCCTCCATGCTCTGCACCTGCGCTTCGGTGCCGATCAAGAAGAGGCTGTCGCCCGCCTGCACGCGGATCTTGCCGCCCGGGTTGTCGACCACGCTCCCGTCCTGGTGCGCGAGCGCGATCAGCGTCAGCCCGGTGCGCTGGCGGAGCTGCGCCTCGGCCAGCGTGTTGCCGACGAGGAACGGGAAGTTCTCCGCGTCGACCTCCACCAGCTGCAGCTCGAGCCCGCGCGTGGCCCGCTTCTTCACCACGTGCCCGATCAGCGCGTCGAGGTCGACCGCCTCGTGCTCCTGGCTCTGGGCCGATCCGCGCAGCTTCGCGTAGATGGCGGGCGACATCACGCAGGTGAGGATGGCGACCAGGATGATCGCGGTGTTCACCTCGGGCGTGATCGCGCCGATGCGCAGTCCGATGGCCGACGCGGCGATGATGAGGCTCAGGCGGGAGCTGAGCAGGAAGCCGGCCGCGATGGCGTTCCTGCGCCCGTAGAAGCGTGAGAGGAGCAGGCTGGGGACGACCTTCACCGCGAACGCGAAGACGACCAGGAGCGGCACGAGCACGAGGCTGGTGGGGTCGGCGAGGAGCGAGTGGATGTCGAAGCGCGCGCCGACCATGATGAAGAAGATCGGGATGAAGAAGCCGAACCCGATCGCGTCGAGCTTCATGCCCAGCAGGCCGTGCACGCTCTTGCGGCTGAGCGACGAGATGGCGGTGCCGGCGAGGAACGCGCCGAGGATGATCTCGCTGCCGATCACCTCGCTGAAGACCACGAACCCGAGCATGAGGGTCATCGCGGCCCGCAGCGGCAGCTCCGCCGTCTTGGGCGCCGTGAACGCGAGCCGGCGCACGAAGGTGTTCTTGCTGTGGAGCAGGCGCTTGCCGACCCAGAGCACGCCGAAGAAGAGGATGAACAGCGTGCCCACCACGCCGACGTCGAGCAGCGCGCCGCCCTCCTCGTAGAACGCCACCACCACCGTGATGAGCAGCATGGTGGTGAAGTCGGCGATGACCGCGGAGAGGATCACCGTCTGCCCGAACGAGGTCGCCCCCTCGCCGCGCTCCTTGAGGAGCGGCATCACCAGGCCGACCGACGTGGTGCTCATGATGAGCGCCATGATGTACGGGCTCTCGACGTATCCCGCCGCGACGAGCCCGAACGAGCCCGCGAGCGAGACGACGAGGGTCGCGCCGAAGATGCTGCCCGTGACGATCAGCAGCTGGCGCAGGCCGCCGCCATTCGATTTGCCGTCCTTCGCCGGTCCGACCGAGAGCGAGCGCAGATCGATCTCGAGCCCGGAGAGGAACATGAGGAACGCGAAGCCGAAGAGGGAGAGCAGCTCCAGCCACGGGTCGGGCTCGTCCGGGATGAGGTGAACGCCGCTCCGGCCGAGCACGATCCCGATCAAGATCTCGCCCACGACGAGCGGGATCCGCAGCATGGTCAGCCGGGGCAGGAGGATGCCCGTGACCATGGCGGCCGTCACGACGACCAGCAGCGGAGTGAAGCTGTGCTCGTGCACGTCGCCCCATAAAACGCGGAAAGGTCCGCTCGCGTCAACCTCGGCCCAGGCCCGTTTTCTGCTCGCGTCGCGTCCCAGGGCGTATTCTCGACGGGGCTCTCTTGCGCTCTCTCCTTCATCCCACCCTCGACGCCGACCCCGAGCTCCGCTCGCGGGCGCTCGCGATCCTGTGGGCCAGCCTCGCGCTCGGCGCGGTGGTCGCCGTCGGCACCACGGTCCGCACGCTCATCCAGCCGCTGCCCCCCGTCGCCTTCTGGGCGCTCGTGGGCTCGGCGATCTTGCTCGGGTTCGCGCCGCTCGCCTTGCGTGTCTCGAGTCGGCTCACCTTGCCGGCCGCGCTGCCCTCGTTCGTCCTCGTCGCGCTCCCCGCGGTCGTCGCGTATGCGCAAGGCGGCCTCGAGATCCCCATCGCCATGGCCCTCCCACTGGCGCCCGTCGCCGGGATGTTCTTCGGTGGGCGCGCGGTGGGCCTCGTCACGGCCACGCTCGCGCTGATCGAGGTGCTGGTCTTCGCGCGCCTCCACGCGAGCGGGCACGTCTTCCCGATGGCGCCCCCCGAGGGCCAGACGCTCACGCTCGCGCGCGCCAACGTGCTCGCGCTCCTCGTGCTCCTCGGCGCGGCCTTCGCGTGGCTCTTCGAGCGACGTCGCGTCCGCCACGAGGCGTCGCTGCGCTCGGAGCGTGAGCGCTTTCGGCTCGCCCTGGACGCGGCCCACGACGGCGTCTTCGACTGGGATCGCGCGGGCGGCGACCCCTACTACTCCGAGCAGTTCCTGAGGCTGCTGAAGCGCGACGATCTCGGCGCGCGCGACCCCCGTGAGTGGCTCGCCGAGCCCGACCGCGCGCGCGTCGGCGCGTCGCTCGAGCGGCTGGCGGCCGAGGGGGGCGCGCTCGAGGTCGAGTGCCAGCTGGAGACCGCGGACGGGCCGCGCTGGTTCGAGCTGCGCGCGCTTCGCGTCAGCGGGTCGGGAGAGACGGCGCGGCTGGTCGGCGCGGTGCGGGACGTGGAGGAGCGCAAGCGGGCCGCGGCGCTGAAGGACCAGCTCATCTCCACGGTGAGCCACGAGCTGCGAACCCCGCTGACGGGCATCCACGGCGCTCTGCGGCTCCTCGGCGGCGGCGCGGCGGGTCCGCTGTCCGAGCGAGGCCAGGAGCTGGTCGCGCTGGGCGAGCGGAACGGCCGGCGCCTGATGCGCATCGTCGACGAGCTGCTCGATCTCCAGCGCCTGCAAGCGGGTGAGCTCGACCTGGAGCTGGACGAGGTCTCGGTCGCGGACGTCCTCGCCCAGGCGCGCACCATCGCGGAGGAGCTCGGGGTCGAGGCGCGCCTCTCGATCTCCGAGCCCGCTCCAGAGGAGATCGTGCTGTGCGATCTCCAGCGGGCCGGGCAGGTGTGGATCAACCTGATCGGGAACGCGGTGAAGTTCGCGCGCGAGGGCAAAATCGAGGCGGTGGCGCGCGCGGTCGATGGAGGGATCCGCTTCGAGCTCGCGGATCGGGGACCGGGTGTGCCGCCCGAGATGCGAGACAGCGTCTTCGAGCCGTTCACCCAGGTGGACGGAACGACCACGCGCGCGCACGGCGGGAGCGGGCTCGGCCTCGCCATCGTCGCGTCGATCGTGCGGGCCAGCGGCGGCGAGGTCGGCGTCGACGAGCGCGCGGGCGGCGGCGCGGTCTTCTGGTTCCTGCTCCGGCGGACGCGCGCGGCGATCAACGACAGAACGGCCGGCCCGGGTGGGGCGCCTCGAGCCACGCCTCCCGGCGGGTGAGCCACTGCTCCACCCTCGGGTGCATCTCACCCGCCGCCGCGCGCGCCTCCTCCGCGGTCGTCCGCGGCGCCTGCGGGCGATCCGGTCGCGGTCGGTTCAGCTGGGGACGCAGCCCCGCCTCTCGCAGCATCGCGCGCCGCCACGGATACACCGGCGGGCTGTCCGCGCAGCCGTGGGCGAGGTCCTCGAGCGAGCAGTGAAAGCGAATGTGCAGGTGGTCGTCGTGCGGCGCGCCCGGCTGACAGGTGATCTGCGCGAAGCGTTCCCGCACCGCGCGTGGCGCGCGCGCCCGCTCCGCCTGCGCGAGCAGGAGCGCGCGGATGTGCTCCGCCACGAAGATCCGCTGCACGTCGTCCCCGCGCGTCCCCTCGAGGAGCGCCTGCACGAACCGCCACGTCCTCGGCGCGTCCAGCCGCACCACCACGTCGTCCGCGCGCACGCTCAGATCCTTGAAGTCCACGCCGATCCCGCGTGGGTCCAGGAACGCGCCGACCGAAGGCATCGGCGCTCCGCCGCGGTCCAGGAGGTAGAAGAGCACGTCCACGTCGCGCCCCGCACGGTGGCTCCCGTGGTGCGGGATCGGCCCTCCCTCCCGAAACCCGAGATCGTTGATCCGCAGCGCGCCTCCCGGCAGCTCGGCGTGCACGACCCCCGCCGCGCGCACCAGCGCCTGCACCATCTCCACCGTCCCGTACACGGCCTCCGGGTTGGGCCGCGTGGTCCCCGCTTGCAGCCCCGGCGCCCTCTCCGGCAACGCGACCCCTCCCTCGAGCGACCCATCCCGCGGCCCCCCGATGGACGTGCTCTCTTCCCCCGTCATCGCCATCAGCGCCGCCACGCTCGACGAAGAGCCAGACTCGGAAGCGGACGCGGACTCGGAGGCGGACTCGGACGCGGACTCGGACTCGGTAGCGGACTCGGACTCGGAAGCGGACTCGGTAGCGGAAGCGGCAGCGGACCCGGACTCCGATCCGGACCCGGCCCCGGCCCCAGCCGCCTCAGCCCTCTCCGAAGCCGAAGCCGTCCCCCCCCACTCCGTGTTGTCTTCCCCCGGGCTCCCGCACCCGAGAGCCAACACCAAGAACGCCCAGCGCCGCATGCCTCAGCGTGGGCCTCTCGGCTCGTTCCCGCAAAGAATCAGGCCGCCTCGGGGAAGCTCCCCGGCACCGTCAACACCGGCCGCCGCGACTGCCGCATCACCTTCTCCGCCACCGATCCGATGAGCAGATGCGCCAGCCCGGTGCGCCCGTGGGTGCCCATCACGATCATCGCGCAGTCGAGCTCGTCCGCCACCGACAGGATCCGCCTCACCGGATCACCGAGCTCCACCGAGAGGTCCACCGTCGCGCCGAGGTCGCGCAGCTCCTTGGCGTAGCGCTCCAGCTCTGCGCGCGAGGCATCCCGCACGAAGGTGCCGATCTCCACCGGCTCGCGATCCGGCGTCGGTCGGATCTCCGAGCCCTCCACGAGCCCGGCCGGCAGGTGAGTCACGTGCAGCAAGACCAGCCGGGCGTCGAGGCTCGGGGCGATCTGGGCGGCCATGCGCATGGCGCGGCGGGCACAGCTCGAGAAATCGGTGGGGACCAGCAAGCAGGCGCCGGGCATGCACCGCAGGTATCCACAAACGGGTCTCGAGCAAACGCGTAAAGTGTCTAGTGGCGCTTGACACTATACGGGAGCTGGCTCATCTTCGGGAGCGATGAAGCGCTTCGAACGAACACGCCGTCGTCGCGTGGGCCGGATCGACGTCGCGGCGAGCGCGCTGTCTCGGCTCGCCCCGCGGGGCCTCCGAGGGCGTATCGATCGTCTGCGCCTCGACGCGCGCGCCGTGGTCGACGGCTTCCGCCCCGAGCGCGAGCCCACCTACGCGGCGCCGGGCACCCCGCCGTGGGTGCCGACCCCGCTGGGGGAGATCGACCCGCTCGAGCACGCCCTGCCGCGCGGCCGGCTGCGCCGCTCGTGGGTCACGCTCCGCACGGATCTGCGCTGGCTCGCGCGGGACCTGCGCGGCGAGGGCCGCCCGCCGCTCGTGGAGCGCGCCGGGCCGAGTCGCTATGCGTCCGCGGCCTCTCCGCTCGACGCGCGCACCCTCGTCGTCGAGTCCATCGAGCGGGAGACCGCGGAGGCGGTGACGGTGCGGCTCCGCGAGACCGACGGCGCCCCGCTCCGCTTCGAGGCGGGCCAGTTCCTCACCTTGGAGCTCGACGTGGAGGGCGCGCGCCTGCGCCGCGCCTACTCGCTGAGCAGCTCGCCGCTCGATGGTCCGAGCGCGACCATCACCGTCAAGCGAATCGACGGTGGGCGCGCGTCGAGCCACATCGTCGAGCGCCTCCGTCCGGGCGCGAGGCTTCGCGCGCGCGGCCCGTCCGGGGCGTTCCTGGCCCCTCGCTCCGACGCGCACCTCGTCATGATCGCCGGCGGGTCCGGCATCACCCCGATCGCCTCCATCGCCGAGACCGTGCTCCGCGCGCGCCCGGCCACGCGCGTCAGCCTCCTCTACGGGAACCGCGGCGTCGACGACGTGATCTTCGGGTCCCGCCTCCGCGCGCTGATGGGCGCCCACCCCGAGCGGCTCCGCGTGACCCACGTGCTCGAGCGGCCGCCGGCCGAGCATCGCGGGCCGGTCGGCCGCGTCGACGCGTCGGCGGTGCACGCCTTCCTCGAGGCGCTGCCCGAACAGGACCTCGAGCGCGTCTACTATGTGTGTGGTCCTTCCGCGATGATGGACGGCGTCCTCGGCGCGCTGGCCGCGCGCGGCGTGCCGGACGAGGCCATCCGGGTCGAGCGCTTCCAGAGCCCGCAGGATCCGGTCGACGCGCTCGCGGACCTGCCGAGCGACACGGTGATGGCGCAGATCGAGGTCGGTGGCCGCGCGCACCTCGTGCCGGTCGCGCCGGGTCAGACCTTGCTGGAGGCGGGCCTCGGAGCGGGCGCGCCGATGCCGTTCTCGTGCGCGATGGGCGGGTGCGCGGCCTGCAAGGGCAAGCTCGTCTCCGGCCGCGTTAAGATGGAGGAGCCCAGCTGCCTGACGGCGCGCGAGCGCGAAGACGGCTGGGTCCTGACGTGTTGCTCGCGCCCTCTCGAGGGGGTGCGCGTGGAGCTCTCGAGCCGGAAGGGCGAATGATGGACCCCGCGACTCGAGAGGCCGATCCGCATCCGTACAAGATGAAGGATCTCTGCGAGCTGACCGGGCTCGGCCGCCAGGCGATCCACTTCTACATCCAGCGGGGGCTGTTGCCTCCGGGTCGGAAGACCGGGCGGAACATGGCCTGGTACGGCGAGGAGCACCTCGAGCGGCTCAAGCTCATCAAGCGCCTCCAGCACGAGCGCTTCCTGCCGCTCAAGGCGATCAAGGCCATCCTCGACGGACAGCAGGGCGTCTTCAGCGCGAGCCAGCGCGGCTTCTTGCTCGGGGTCAAGCAGCACCTCGGGCCGTCCATCGCGGAGGGCGCCGACCGTCCCGGAGAGACCGTGCGGGTCGACGCGACCCTCGAGCGCATCGGCCTCGACCGCGCCGACTTCGACCGAATGCTCGCGCTCGAGCTCATCGGCGTGCGGGAGGACGACGACGGCAACGCGCTCCTTGCCGCCGACGATCTCTGGATCCTCGAGAGCTGGGCCGAGGTGCAGCGCCTCGGCTTCGACGAGGCCCTCGGCTTCACCGTCGACGACCTCGTGCTCTACGAGGAGATGGTCACGCAGCTCTTCCAGGCGGAGGCCCAGATGCTCCTGCCGCGCCTCAAGGGCGTCGACCCGGCGCGCGCGGCCGAGATGATCGAGCGCGGCCTCCCCATCGTGAACGCTTTCTTGACGGGTCTGCACCGCGCGAAGATCCGCAACTTCCTCGCTTCGATCGGTTGAATCGGTCCTTCACCCAGAGGTCCTCATGCTCAGCGAACGTCTCCTCGGAAAGCTCCCCGCCAAGGTCCGCAGTCAGGTCGAAGGCTACGCCGACTCCGTCTCGACCCTCTTCGAGGTGCGGGACCCACGCGTGCTCGCGTCCATCGGCCCCTCCGCCGTCCGCGGCACCATCCTCAAGCGCGGCAAGCAGGGGGTGCCCACGCAGGTGCCGGCGAGCCATCACGCCCACTTCGACTGGAGCTACCCGCACGACTTCCCGGACATGGCGGAGCTCTACGACCGCGCCAAGCGCGCGCAGTGGAACGGCGACGATCTCCCGTGGGACATCTCCGTCGACCCGCTCGACCCCGAGGTCCCCCTCGTCCCGGACGACTTCTTCGCGTGGGACGTGCTCGAGGGGCAGCTGCGCGTGCGCTTCACCGACAAGGAGCGGCTGAAGCTCCGACACGGAATGGTCAGCTGGATGCTCAGCCAGTTCCTGCACGGCGAGCAGGGGGCGCTCTTCGCGGCCGCGCAGGTGACCGAGGCGGTCCAGTTCTTCGACGGCAAGCTCTACGGCTCCACGCAGGTCATGGACGAGGGGCGCCACGTGGAGGTCTTCCACCGTTACCTCGACACGAAGCTGCAGAAGCTCTATCAGATCAACGATAACCTTTTTGTCATCATCGACGCGCTCATGCAGGACAGTCGCTGGGACATGAAGTTCCTCGGCATGCAGATCATGGTCGAGGGCGTCGCGCTCGGCGCGTTCGGCACGCTCTACAAGGAGACCAAGGAGCCGCTGCTCCGCGAGCTCCTGAAGAACGTCATCCAGGACGAGGCGCGGCACGTCCATTACGGCGTGCTGGCGCTCCGCGAGCACGTGGTCACCGAGCTCAGCGAGCGCGAGCGACGCGAGCGTGAGGACTGGGCGTTCGAGGTCGCGCTCCTCATGCGTAACCGCTTCCTCGCCTACGAGATCTACGAGGAGAGCTTCGAGGGCCTCATCACGCGGGCCCAGTGGCGCAAGGTGGTCGAGGCGGCGCCGGGCATGCGCCGGTTCCGCCACGTGATGTTCAGCCGGATGGTGCCCAACCTCCGCGAGATCGGGCTGCTGAGCGCCCGCATCCGGCCGCACTACGAGCGCGTCGGCCTCGGCAAGTACTTCACCGGGCTCGCGGCCGACCAGCTCACCGGCGACCAGATGCTCGCCGACCTCGACGCAGCGGCGTGACCGGCCTGCCGCGGAGCGCGCTCCGGACCACCTCGATCATCTCCTCGGGGACGAACGGCTTCGCGACGATGTGATCGCGACCCTCGCGGATCCCGAGCTCGCCGAGCGTCGCGGGGCCGTGCCCCGACGTATAAACCACCACGAGATCGGGGCGCGCGTCCAGCGCCGCGTGCACCAGCGCGGGGCCGTCCGAGTCGGGCAGCGAGACGTCGGAGAGGATGAGCCCGATGGAGGGGTCGTCGCGGAGCGCGCGCAGGGCCTCGGCCGCGGTGCCGCACTCGACCACGCGCATCGACGCTCGCCGCAGCGCGCGGGCGAAGCTCCGCCGGACCAGCGGCTCGTCGTCGACGAGGAGGACCGCGACGGGCTTGCGCTGCGAGCCGCTGTCGCTGGTCTTCGGCGCCGTCGCGACGTGACCCGGCGGGTCGGCGACCGGGAACAGGAGCTCGAACCTCGTCCCTCGACCGGGCGCGCTGTCCACGGTGATGTCGCCGCCCGCGCGGCGCACGATCCCGTGCACCGTCGAGAGGCCCAGGCCGGTGCCCTTGTCCTGCCCCTTGGTCGTGAAGAACGGCTCGAAGATCCGCGCCGCGGTCTCCGCGTCCATGCCGACCCCGGTGTCGCGGACCTCGAGGACGACGTCCCGTGACTGCTCGACGTGGCTCTCGCTCACCGAGCCCGCGTGGCTCGCCCGCTTGGTGTGGTGGACCCGGAGGGTCAGGGCGCCGCCGCTCGGCATCGCGTCGCGGGCGTTGACGGCGAGGTTCATCACCACCTGCTCGAGCTGGGACGGATCGATCCGCACGAACGCGTCCCGCTCGGCGTCGATCTCCAGCTCGATGGCGTCTCCCACCAGGCGACTCAGCAGGGGCCGCAGGCCGTGCACCACGTCGGCCACGTCCAGCTCCTCGGGGCGGCCGGGCTGCTTTCTGGCGAACGTCAGGAGCTGACGGGTCAGCGCCGCGGCGCGATCGGCCAGGTCGCCCATGTCGTCCACCAGCTCGCGCGCCGAGCTCGTGAGGGGCTCGGACGTGAGCAGCTCGCGCAGGTTCATCAGGATGGTCAGGAGGTTGTTGAAGTCGTGGGCCACGCCGCCGGCGAGCTTGCCGAGCGCCTCCATGCGCTGGGCCGCGGCGAGGCGCGCGCTCAGCTCCTTGCGCTCCCGCTGGGCACGCCTGCGCGGGGTGATGTCGCGCACGACGAGCTGCAGACAGCGGCCCTGCCCCGGCACGTCCACCGTGCGCAGGTTGACCTCGCTCTCGCGCTCCTCCCCGTCGGGGCGGCGCACGCGGAAGGTCGTCAGCGTGCTGGTCAACGGCCGCGAGTCGTCGTCCTGCCCCGCGTCCTCCTGCGACGGATCGAAGCCGAGCTGCTCGAGCGTGCGCCCGACGATGTCTCGCGTCTCACGTCCGAAGAGGATCGTCGCCGCCGGGTTGGCCATCGCGACGACGCCGTCCGGGCCGACGGTCAAGATGGCGTCCGGTGACCGCTCGACGATCTCCGCGAGATCTCGCTGGCGTGCGGTCAGGGCCTCCGACGCGCGCCGGTGTCGAATCGCGGTGCCGAGCAGATGCACGACCGACTCGACGAGCTCCTCGTCCTCGCTGGTGGGCTGATCACCCGGGGTGAACGTGACGAGGAGGCCCGCGACGCCCCCGTCGGTCGGTCCCGTCGCGGCCAGCTCACGAGGTGCGCCGCCGTCGCGCGACGAGGCGAAGGGCGCGCCGCCGCGCAGCGCGGTGTCCAGCGTCGCGCTCTCCAGCCGGGCACGCCGGCGGTCCCCGCTCACCGCGATGGCGGTCCAGGCGTCGACCTCCGCGCCGCGCTCCGCCCACACGACATCGGCCGCGTCGAGCAGGGTCGCGACGACGTCGACGCCGCGCTCGAGCAACGCGCGGGTCTCCATGCCCTCGGCGATGTCGCGCCCCAGCGCCGCGAGCGCCTCCCCCCGCGCCGCCCGCGCGGCGAGCGCCTCGTGCGCGTCGCCGAGATCACGTCGGCTCTGTCGTTCCGACGCCAGCGCCAGCTCGACCCCGCGGGCCGCGGCCGCGGCGAAGAGGCTGAGGAGCACCGTCGTCGCGGCGAACGCCGCCCCGTGGGAGACCACCGTGCGCACGGGACCCTCGGCCGGGAACCAGCCCTGGCTGGCCCCGTAGAAATGCACGCCGCCGACCAGGAGGCCGCCGATGCCGAACCCGATCGCTCCGCGCGCCCCGATCAGCAGGGAGGCGGCGAGGATCATCAGGGGCACGCTGAACACGAGCGTGGTCGTGGTCGCGGGTCCCCCCAAGGAGACGGTGTAGAGCGCGGCGCCGAGCAGGCTCGTGGGGACCAGGTAGCCGGCCACGCGCTCGTGGCCGAAGCGACAGAAGGTCAGCCCGGCGAACGCCAGCCCGAGGACCAGCCACGGGCCAGGGCTGTGCACGAGCGGGTGTCCTCGCCACGCCATCACGGCGAGGTAGGCGCCCATCGCGAGCGCGATCACCACGAGCGAGATCCAGCTCAGTCGCGCGCGGCGATCGCGCGCCGCGTCCCCGTGCCGGGGTGGTCTCACCCACCGCGGCAAACGATCCCAGCTGTCCATTCCTTCGCCCATCGGTCCCCCGTGCCCGGAATGAAGCAGTCGACGTGCCAAGAGGGCCGCGGGAACAAAGCCCGCGCTGCGGGCCCGATCGTGGGGTCGGCCCGACAGAGGACCGTCGGGTCCTCCCGGTGGGCCCTGCCGCGGCTGGCCACCGGGCCTCCCTGCACTAGGATTGCGGCATGCCGACCGTGGTGCTCTTCGACGTGGACGGGACGCTCCTCACCTGCGGGGGTGCCGGCCGCGTGGCGATGGAGGCGGCCTTCCGCGAGGCCGTGGGGCGCGACGACGTCTGCCGGTTCTCGTTCGCCGGTCACACCGACCGCGCCATCGCGCGAGAGGGTCTCCGCGGCGCCGGGCTCGAGCCGGACGAGGCGGCCATCGACGCGTTCCTCGAGCGCTACCTCGGGCACCTCGAGCCCGCGCTCGATCGCAGCGAGGGCTACTCCGTCTTCGCCGGCGTTACCGTCTTGCTCGACGCGCTCGAGGGGCGCGACGGTTGGGCGATCGGCCTCGGCACGGGGAACGTGGAGCGGGGCGCGCGGGCGAAGCTGCGCCGGGGCGGGCTCGACCCGCGCTTCGGCTTCGGCGGCTTCGGCTGCGACCACGAGGAGCGGCCTCGCCTCATCGCGGCGGGCGCGGCGCGTGGCGCGCAGCGGCTGGGCGTCGCGGTGGAGTCGTGCCGGGTCGTCGTGATCGGAGACACCATCCGCGACGTCGACGCGGCGCGCGCGATCGGCGCGGAGTGTCTGGCCGTCGCGACCGGATCGGCCTCGGTCGAGACGCTCCGCGAGCACGGCGCGACGCTGACGGTCGCCGCGCTGACGGACGCCCCGGTCCGCGCGTTCCTCGAGCTCTGAATCACCAGAGGAGCGCGTCGCCAGCCACCATGAACGCGAGCAGGGCGAGGACCTTGGAGAGCGTCCACGTGATCGCGAGCGAGAGGCCCGCCGCCCACGTCAGCGCGTGATGCAGCTCCGAGCCCGTCCGCTCGTGAAGCTGCGCACAGAGCCCGAGCGTGAGCGCCGCTTCGAACACCGCGGCCTTGCTCGCGAGCCAGTAGGCGAGGATCGAGCCGCCGCCCGAGGAGCCCGGGCCCAGCGGGTAGCCCAGCATGGCCTCCGAGCCCCCGGCCACGAGCACGAGCCCGAAGAGCAGCACCAGCAGTCCGCCGCAGCCGAGGCCTCCGCGACCGAAGACCGGCAGCGCGCCGTCGGGCTCGCGGTTCGCGGCGAGCCACGCGGCGAGCCCCAGCAAGCTGAGCGAGACGCAGGTGATCGCGAACCCGATGAGCCACGCGCCGCCGCCCGCGATCGCGTCGATCAGGCGCGCCGGCTCGGTGAGCGAGAGCGCGAGCGAGAATGAATCGTCGTTCATTTTCTCGTTGACTCCGCCAGCCCGCCAAGTACGTTCGCCCGCATGAGCGCTTCGGAGCAACGCTACCCGGTCTTGCGCACGAAGGTCGACACGAGCGGCGAGACCTTCGCCCAGAACCGCGAGCAGAACCTCGCCTCGGTCGCGAAGCTGGACCAGGCGCTGGCGAAGTCCCGCGAAGGCGGAGGCGAGAAGTACGTCGAGCGTCACCTGGGCAAAGGCAAGCTCCTCCCGCGTCAGCGGATCGAGCTGCTGCTGGATCGCGACGCGCACTTCCTCGAGATCGCCCCCGTCGCGGGCCACAACGTGCGTGGACACGCGACCGGCGCGTCGCTCGTGGGCGGCGTCGGCGTCGTCAGCGGCGTGGAGTGCATGATCAGCGCGTCGGAGGCGACGGTGAAGGGCGGCGCGATCAGCGAGCTGGGCGTGGCCAAGACCATGCGGCTCGCGGAGATCGCCGAGCAGAATCGGCTGCCTTCGATCAGCCTGATGGAGTCGGCGGGCGCGGATCTTCCCAACCAGTCGAAGATCTTCGTGCCGGGGGGACGCGGCTTCCGGGACCTCACGCGCCGCAGCGAGGCGCGCACCCCGACCGTCTGCCTAGTCTTCGGGTCGTCGACCGCGGGCGGCGCCTACGTGCCGGGGATGAGCGACTACGTGGTGATGGTGAAGGAGCAGGCGCAGGTCTACCTGGGCGGGCCGCCGCTCGTGAAGATGGCCATCGGCGAGGAGACCACGCACGAGGAGCTGGGCGGCGCCGAGATGCACAGCCGGGTCAGCGGGGTCAGCGACTACCTCGCGGAGGACGAGGTGGACGCGATCCGCATCGGCCGCGAGATCATGGCGCACCTCGACTGGAAGAAGGCGAGCGCGCCGACCCCGCGCGAGATCGAAGCGCCCTTGTACGACCCCGAGGACCTCCTCGGCATCGCGAGCCCCGACATCAAGGTGCCGTTCGACGCGCGCGAGGTCATCGCGCGGATCGTCGACGGATCCCGCTTCAGCGAGTTCAAGCCGCTGTACGGGAGCACGCTCGTCTGCGGCTGGGCCCACGTGCACGGCCACCCGGTCGGCATCCTCGCCAACAACGGCATCCTCTTCACCGACAGCTCGAACAAGGGCGCGCAGTTCATCCAGCTGTGCAACCAGAGCGACGTCCCGCTCCTGTACCTGCAGAACATCACCGGCTTCATGGTCGGCACGAAGGTCGAGCAAGAGGGCATCATCAAGGCGGGCGCCAAGCTCATCAACGCGGTGTCGAACAGCACCGTGCCCGCGATCACGATCATGATGGGCGCGAGCTACGGCGCGGGGAACTACGGCATGTGCGGCCGGGCGTACGAGCCGCGGTTCCTCTTCACCTGGCCCAACCACCGCATCGCCGTCATGGGCGGCAAGCAGCTCGCGGGGGTGCTCGACCTCGTCAAGCGCGAGGCGGCGGCGAAGAAGGGCCTCGAGGTCGACGAGCAACAGCTGAACGTCGCCAAGCAGATGATCGAGGGCCAGGTCGACAACGAGTCGGACGCGTTCTTCGCCAGCGCGCGCCTCTGGGACGACGGGATCATCGACCCGCGCGACACCCGCGACGTGGTCGGGCTCTGCCTCTCCACCACCTACAACGCGCCCGTGGCTGGCACGACCAGCTGGGGCGTCTTCCGTCACTGAGGGTTGCGATGACGAATGTAGCGCACCGCCCGATTCACAAGCTGCTCATCGCCAACCGCGGCGAGATCGCGGCGCGCATCATGCGCACCTGCGCGGACATGGGCATCGAGACCGTGGCCGTCTTCAGCGACGCCGACGCGGACGCGCCCTTCGTGCGGCAGGCCGACGAGGCGGTGCGCATCGGGCCGGCCCCGAGCGCGGAGAGCTACCTCCGCGTCGACCGCATCCTCGAGGCGGCGAAGCGCACGGGCGCCGACGCCATTCACCCGGGCTTCGGCTTCCTCGCCGAGAACGCCGACTTCGCCCAGGCGGTCGAGGACGCCGGGCTCGTGTTCGTCGGCCCGAGCCCCGACGCCATCCGCGCGATGGGCAGCAAGCAGCGCGCGAAGAAGATCGCAGAGGACGCGGGGGTCCCCGTGATCCCCGGCTACGACGGCGCCGACCAGGACCCAGCGGTGCTCGCGGCGGAGGCGAAGAAGGTCGGCTTCCCGGTGCTCGTGAAGGCGAGCGCGGGCGGCGGCGGCAAGGGCATGCGCGTCGTGCGCGACGAGGGCGGCCTGATGGCGGCCATCGAGGGCGCGAAGCGCGAGGCCAAGAGCAGCTTCGGCGACGACACGCTGCTCATCGAGAAGTACGTCGAGCGGCCGCGGCACGTGGAGATCCAGATCCTCGGCGACCAGCACGGCGAGCTGGTGCACCTCTTCGAGCGCGAGTGCTCGATCCAGCGGCGCCATCAGAAGATCATCGAGGAGGCGCCGTCGCCCGTCGTCGACCCGGGCATGCGGGCGCAGATGGGTGAGGCGGCCGTGAAGCTCGCCAAGGCCATCGGCTATCACAACGCCGGCACGGTCGAGATGATCGTCGCGCCCGACGGCGCCTTCTACTTCCTCGAGGTCAACACGCGGCTGCAGGTCGAGCACCCGGTCACGGAGGCGATCACCGACGTCGACCTCGTGGAGCTGCAGATCCGGGTCGCGCGCGGCGAGGAGCTGCCGCTCGACCAGGAGATGGTCACTCACATGGCGAGCGGCCACGCGCTCGAGTGCCGCATCTACGCCGAGGATCCCTCGCAAGATTTCCTGCCGCAGAGCGGCCGCATCCTGGAGTGGGACGTGCCGAGCCGCGACTGGCTGCGCGTCGACGCGGGGGTCGAGAGCGGCAGCGAGGTGAGCATCCACTACGACCCGATGCTCGCGAAGGTGATCACCTGGGGCGCCGCGCGAATCGACGCGGTGGAGCGCATGATCTGGGCGCTGCGGCGGCTCTCGGTGCAGGGCATCCGCACGAACCGGGAGTTCTTGATCACCGTGCTGCGCCACGAGGCGTTCCTCGCCGGGGAGCTGCACACGCACTTCATCGAAGAGCACCTGAGTGACGTCGCGAGTGGGGCGGAGCCCGGGCTCGTGCGCGACGCGGCGCTCGCGGCCTGCCTGCACGACCAGGCCAACCGCGCGCGCCCCCTCCCGAGTGTCCGCAGCGGCTTCCGGAACAATCGCTTCGTCGATCAGGAGCTGGCCTTCTCGCACCACGATGTCCCGGTCGTCGTGCGCTACGCGGACCTGGGCCAGGACCGCTTCAGGGTCTCGGTGACCGTGGGCGATGACGACCCGGTGGTCACTCACGTGCGCCGCGTGGCGCACGCGGGAGCGTCGCTGAGGTTCGAGGACGAGGCCGGGCACCGCCAGCGCGCGCGCATCCTCTCGGCCGGGGAGGTGCGGCACGTGATGATCGACGGCCGCGACGTGCGCCTCGACGTCGTGCCTCGCTTCCCCGACCGCAGCTCCGAGAGCGCCGCGGATGGCGCCTTCGCGCCCATGCCGGGACAGATCGTCGAGGTCCTGGTGAGCGAGGGGGAGGCCGTCACCACGGGCAAGACGCTCGTGATCATGGAGGCGATGAAGATGGAGCACTCCATCGGCGCGCCTCACGACGGCGTCGTGGCCGAGGTGCGGGTGAAGAAGGGTGCGCAGGTGGACGAGGGCGAGGTGCTCGTCGTCGTCCGCGCGGCCGACGAGACGGCCGCGCAAGACGAGGCGGCCGCGGAAGAGACCGAGTAGCCCGTGGAGCATCCCCGCGATCGCTACCTCACGGTCTACGGTCGCAAGCCCGTGCTCGAGGTGCTCGAGCAGCCCGAGCGCGCCATCGCGCGGGTCTTCGTGGCCACGAACGCGCGCGGCGACATGATCCGGAAGATCCGCGCGGCGGCGAGGGCGCGCGGCGTCGAGATCGTCGAGAAGCGAGCCGAGGACGTCTCGCGCATCAGCCGCCGCCCCAAGCAGGACCAGGGCGTGGCGGCCGACGTCGAGGCGCCCGCCATGGGTCCGCTCGAGGCGTGGCTCGAGGGCCTCGAGGGCGGCGCGCGCCTCCTCGCGCTCGACAACGTCACGACGCCGGGGAACGTGGGCCTCGTCCTGCGCACGGCCACGGTCTTCGGGCTCGACGGGGTGATCCTGCCGCGACGCGGCGTCCCCGAGGTGGGCCCGCTCGTCATCAAGGCTTCCGCAGGATATGCCTTCCGCGCGCGGATCTTGCGCTGCTCGGAGCTCGCCGACGGACTGTCGGACGCGAAGATGGCGGGGTTCTGCGTCTACGGGCTGAGCGACCGCGGAGAGAGCAGCCTCGCAGAGGTCGCGCCTCGCGAGCGGAGCGTCTTCGTGCTCGGCAACGAGACGGACGGGATCACCGCGCCGGTCGAGCCGCTGGTCGACGAGTGGCTGAGCATCCCGATGGCCTCGGCGGGCGACTCCCTCAACATCGCGACCGCGTCCGCGGTGGTGTGCTGGGAGCTCACTCGAGGCCGAGCAGGATCCCGCTCGAGCGCTCTCCCTGAAGGCTGACCGCGCTGCGGGGCACCCACGCGCGGCGGATCACCTCCGCGCAGCGGCCGTCCCCGCGCAGGCCAGGCACGTGCACGACCCTCACCCAGCGGTCGCCCGGTCGCCAGGACACCGTGAAGATCGAGGGCTCGCTGACGCTCGCCCACTCCGTGCCGTCGCGCGAGGTGTGCACCAGCGTGCCCACGGTGATGTGCGCCGGGCCGACGTACTCGTCCTGTCGCGGCGGGCGCCGACGGCAGAGCGCGTGGCGCGAATGCTCGGTCGATCGCCGGAACGGGCGCTCGACGACGCGCGCGTCTTCGGCCGCGCGCAGATCGACGTGCCGAACCCAGCCGCGGATCATCGCGCCGCTCGAGAACCGCGCGACCACGCGCACCCAGCCGTCGCGCCGCTCGATCTCGACCATCGGCGTGCTCAGACCTTCGGGCGCGTCGAGCCGGACCGACGGACCCTCACCGGGCTCCGCCGTGATCCACATCCGATCGTGCTGCGGCATCCAGCGGGGGCCCTGCGAATGCCACGCGGGCGGCGGCGGACCGGACTCCCCGTGCCCGACCGCGACCGCGCCGCACGGCAGATGGATCCGGCCGATCCACACCCCCGCGTCGACCTGCGCGCGCACCGTCACACCCTCGCCTTCGCGATCTTCGCGCACGTCTTCGAGGTCGACGGCGGGGGTCAACCAGAGCACGCCGCCCGCGACCAGCTCGGGGGTCGGGACGGTCCAGGGGATCGGCGCGTCGGTCCGGGCCGCGAACGCGAAGGGGGCCAGCACCCGCACGTCTCGGTAGCGGTTGCCGCGTCCGGGGCGGACGGCGACCGGCGTGTCCGTCACCGCGAGCGTGCGCAGGCGCTGCCCGGGCAGGCGCACGCGCAGCCGCTCGATCGAGGCGACGCCCGTCACCTCGCAGTCGGCAGCGGCCGACGCGGGCAGGGCGAGCAGGAACAACACCGCGAGCGCGCGCACGCCCCGAGCATAGCAACGCGGGCCTCGCTATCCTGCTCCTCATCGTGCCGCGCGCTCTCTGGCTGTGCTGTGTCCTCTGCTTCGCCTGCGAGGCCGCGCCGGCGATCGAAGACGCGTCGGTGGGCGCAGACGCGGCCGCGGTCGATCCTGACGCCGGCTTGCCCCCCGAGGACCTGGACGGCTTCATCACCTGGCAGATGGAGCGGGGCGGGCTGCCCGGCGCCGCGGTGGCCATCGTCCGGCCCGACGGCGACGCGTTCGTGGGGGCCTACGGCTACGCGGATCTCGAGGGCGAGGTCCCGGTCGACCGGCACACGCTCTTCATCCTCGCCTCGGTGTCCAAGACCGTCGCCGCGGTGCGGGTGATGCAGCTCGTGGAGAGCGGCGCGCTCGACCTCGACGCGCCGCTCGACGGGGTGCTGCCCTACGCGCTTCGACACCCGGAGCACCCCGACGCGCCGATCACCGCGCGCATGCTGCTCGCTCACGTCTCGGGGCTGGAGGACGTGTTCAGCACCTTGGCCGAGGTCACGACCGCGGGGGGTGACCCGGAGGTGAGCCTCGCGGAGTTCGCGGAGGGCTACGCGAGCGAGGGCGGCGCCTGGTACGGGGAAGGGAACTGGGGGGCCGAGCCCGGGACTCGTCACGCCTACTGCAACGCAGGTTACGGGGTCATCGGCCACCTGGTCGAGGTCGCCGGCGGCGCCTCGTTCCGCGCGCAGACGGAGGACGGGGTCTTCGGGCCGCTCGAGATGGACGGAGCGGGCTGGTTTCTCGCCGACGTCGACGAGGCGCGCGTGGCGGTGCCCTACGGCTACAACGGCCGCAGCTACAACCCGCTGCCCCAGAACGGCTTCGCCTACTACCCCGCGAGCAGCCTGCGGGCCTCGATCACCGGGCTCGCGCGCTACGCGCGGATGTTGCTCCGCGGCGGGGAGCTCGACGGGAGCCGGGTGCTGAGCGAGGAGAGCGTGGCCGAGCTCTTGCGCTTGCAGTACCCGGAGCTCGACCGGGGGCAGGCGCTGACGTTCAGCGAGCGAGGGGTAGGCGCAAGCCGCTACATCGGGCACAGCGGGAGCACGTTCGGCGGGAGCACGCAGTTCTTGCTGAGCCGGGAAGGGACGCACGCGATCGTGTTGATCACGAACAGCGACGCCTACATCCGCTCCCGCTTCGGGCAGACCGAAGGGCGAGACGCGATGGAGGCGATCCTGCGTCGGCTGGACGCCGAGGCGCGGTAGGCGGCCAGGTGGCATTGCACGAGGCTTGCTACGCGGGCGACCTCGCGGCTGTGCGCGCGCTGCTCGACCGCGGGGAGGAGCCGAACGCAGAGGCGACGTCGGGGCGCTGGGTCTCCTGCCGGGAGCGGCCGCGACCTCTGAACTGCGTCGCGATCGCCTGGGCGATGACGGAAGACCACGTGCGCATCGCGCGGCTGCTGATCGAGCGCGGGGCGGTCGTGGACGAGACGGTGCGGCGCGACCACGGCATCGAATCGGCGGGCCGAGAAGCCGACGCGGCCTTCGCGGCGCTCATCGCGGAGTAGCCGCGCGCTCCGCTGCCGCTGCCGTTCCCGCTCTCGCTGCCGTTCCCGCTCCCGCTCCCCGCTCCCCGCTGCCGCCTCCGCCTCCGCTCCCGCTCCCGCTCCCGCTGCCGCCTCCGCCTCCGCCCCGGATGCGGTCGCGGATTCGGACTCGGATGCGGACTCGGATGCGGTCGCGGACGCGGATGCGGATGCGGATGCGGATTCGGACTCGGATGCGGACTCGGATGCGGTCGCGGATGCGGACTCGGATGCGGTCGCGGACTCGGATGCGGTCGCGGATGCGGATGCGGTCGCGGATGCGGTCGCGGACTCGGATGCGGACTCGGATGCGGTCGCGGATGCGGACTCGGGAAGCGGGAGCGGCGGCAGAAGCGTCGACTTGCTCGCGCGAAGCAACCGACCGATCGCGGTCCGATTGGTCGTTCTCGGCACGGCCCTACTACCGGTTTGATACAGCCGCAGCCGCTTCCGCTCCCGCAGCCGCCTCCGCAGCCGCAGCCGCAGCCGCAGCCGCAGCCGCTCCCGCTCGCGTCCTCCAGCCCCTACGTCCCGGCGAGCTCGCCCCGCGGGCGAGCCGCAGCCGAACAGCGCGGTGAACAGGAGCAGGGCGCTCGCGTTGGAGACTTGCTTTCGCAGCTGGCGAGTACTCCTCGGGGACGCCTCGCGCCGAGAGCGCGCTACTCGCCCGCGGGCCAGCTGCAGTCGCGGCCCTCGTTCTCGCCCTCGAGGAACGCCATGAGCGGTCGGTAGTACTCGAGCATCGGCTCCGCCGTCAGCTCCTGGCCGGTGTGCTCCCGCAAGACCTCGCGCCAGTCACGGGTGGCGCCAGGGGACATGATCGCCCGCAAGAAGGCTCCCACCTCTTCACTCTCGTAGTAGTTACAAGCGTGCGGGTCCTGCTCCAGGATGTTCCGGCAGATGTGGTCGTGGAGCTGGTAGACGAGCACGTTCGCCAGCGCGTAGTCGTAGTACTGCGCCGGGTCGTCGTTGATGTGCGTCTTCGTGCAGGCGTCGCAGCCCGCCGCGGGGCGATCGGACGGAGGCGCGATGCCCTGGAAGCGGCGGACGTGCTCCCACCAGCGCGTGTTGAGCTGATCGGCCGGGAGCTCGTTCGCGTAGAGGTCGCGCTCGAAGTGGCTCATCACGCCCGCGGACCACGGCAGGAACACGATCGGGCCGGTCAGCGCGCTGTCGAGCAGCCAGTCGATCTCGTTGATCTCCTCGCCCTCTGCGAGGAGGCCGATCTCGCGGAGGTACGGCGGCTGGCTCGCGGCGAGGCCGATGAGGTCGCCGATGCCCTCGTGGTAGCTGCGGTTGGCGCCCTCACGCAGCAGCGGCGGCACGTCCGGGTTCGTGTAGCTGATGTAGTAGTAGATGTGGCCGAGCTCGTGGTGCGTGGTGGTGAACCAGTCCCACGTCGGCTCGACGCTCATCAGCGAGCGCACGTCGCTCTGGAGATCCACGTGCCACGCGCTGGCGTGCGCGTTCTTGCGGCGGGTCTCGCCGTCGGGCACGGGGTAGAGATCGCTCAGCTCGTAGAAGCTCTCCGGCAGCTCCGAGAACCCCATCGAGACGTAGAAGCGCTCGGCCTGGCGCACCATCCACTCGGCGTCGCGGTTCTCGACGTAGGAGTCCATGTCGACGTCCGCGACGAGCCCGGGCCAGCTCTGGCCCCAGCGGTTGCCGAGCCAGTGCGCCGGGATGAGCGCGGGCACCTCCTCGACGCCGTAGCGCGCCGCCAGCGCGTGCCGCGTGTAGCAGTGGAGCTGCGCGTAGAGAGGACGCGTCTGCTCCACCAGCCGGGCGAGCAGCTGCATCATCTCGTCGGTGCTCATCCCGTAGTTCGAGACCTGGAACTGGAAGAAGTCCTCGTAGCCCATCTCGCGCGCGACGCCGTTGCGGAGGCGCTGCAGATCGACCAGGCCGTCGCGCAGCGTCGGGCCGACCTCCTTGCTCGCTCGCCACGCGCGCTCGCGCTCGGCGAGGTCCGTCGACTCGTGGAGCACGCGGTCGAGGTCGTTGGTGGTCACGGGCTGCGCGCAGGTGTCGCCGCGGCGGTCCAGGCAGAACTGGAAGCCGTCCAGCCGGGCGCTCTGGGCGCTCTCGGCCGCGACGCGGGCGCGCGCGAGCTCGGGGTTGGTCATCGGGGCCGAGGCCGCCGCCTCGAGCATGGCGCGCAGCTGGCGCACCGTGACGTCGCTCAGCTCGTCTTCGTGCTCGAGGAGCTGCCGCGCGCGGCGGATGATCTCGGCGTTGCCCGCGAACGCGCTGAACGCCGTCTCCGCGCCCGTGCGCATGCCGGTGTGCTCGTCCGAGACGTCCGTCGACGCCACCCACGCGGCGCGCGACGACTCCGTGTAGAGGGCGAGTAGGATCGGATCGTAGAAGGCGAGCAGCGTGTCGGCCTCCTCTTGCATGGTGCGCTCCGCCGCGTGCGCGTGGACGCTCGGCGCGGGGGTCGAGCCGCCACAGCTCGAGAGGGCGGGGACGAAGAAGAGGAGACCGAGGGGGAGGGCGAGCCAGCGCTTCATGCGGCGGACGTTGCCCCGGCCGTCGAGATGGCGCAAGCGGGGCTTTACTCCCCGCCCGACCGGCCTTAGGAAGGCGCCGATGACCACTCGTCCCGTCCTGACCGAAGCCGACGTCCACCCCGCCATCCGAGAGAAGCTCGGCGGCAAGCACCGCGACGTGGTGGAGGAGGTGCAGCGCGCCATCTCCGACAACGACGTCGTGGTCGTCGGCATGGCGCAGAACCCGTACCCGCGGAAGGCGCGCAAGCTCCTGAAGGAGAAGGGCGTCGCGTTCAGCTATCTGGAGTACGGCAGCTACCTCGGGCCGTGGCGTCGGCGGAACGCGCTGAAGATGTGGACCGGCTGGCCCACGTTCCCGATGATCTTCGTCAAGGGCACGTTCGTGGGCGGCTTCTCGGAGCTCGAGGCGCTGGCCTCGTCGGGCGAGCTGGATGGCCTGCTCGCAGGCTGAGGGCTCGGTCCCTCAGACCTCCACTCGCGTCCAGCCGTCGGAGCGCCAGATGGCCGCGAAGATGCCCGACTGGATGAGCCGGTAGACGGCGTTCGCGCCCCAGACCGCGAGCAGGCCCCAGCCGAGCACGGGCCCGACGAGGTACACGGCGGGCAGGAACACGAGCCACTGCATGCCGGTGCTGACGAGCATCACGCGCAGGCTGTCGCCGGCGCCGAAGAGCCCGTTGAGGAGCACCATGCCGACGACGTCGAGCGGCAGCGCGACGCAGATCAGGCGCAGCGGCCAGCGCGCCAGGTCCAGCGTGTCGGGATCGTGCAGGAAGATCCCGAGCACGAGATCGGGGAACAGGAAGCCGAGCACGGCCGGGATGGAGACGACGGGGACGGCCACGCGCACCACGTCCCAGCCCCATCTCCGCGCGCGGTCGGGCTCCTTCTGGCCGAGGGCCTGACCGACCAGGGAGGCGGCGGCGAGCCCGAAGCCGATCGCGGGCAGGATCGCCACGAGCAGGAGGTTCACCAGGACGTTGGAGGCGGCGACCTCCGCCGTGCCGAGGCGGGCCACCATCGCGAAGAAGACGGTCATGCCCGTGGCGAAGAAGAATTGCTGGAGCGCGGCGGGCAGGCTGGTCTGGAGCATGCCCTTCAGGGTCGAGAGGCCGGGCATGGCCCGCAGGAAGCCGGCCGGACGCAGGCGCGCGGTGGCCTGGAAGAAGTAGAGGAGGGTGCCCGTCCAGGTCGCGATCAGGCTCGCCCACGCCGCGCCCGCGACGCCGTACGCGGGGAGCCCGAACGGGCCGAAGATGAGCACCCAGTCGAGCCCCGCGTTGACGAGGTGCATGATGACGAGGGTGCGGAGGTAGAGGCGCGAGAGATCGACCGCGTTCCAGTAGCCGCGAAAGGCGAAGTTCATCCCGGCCGCGGGCACGGCGAGCAGGCGGATCTGGAGGTAGCTCGTGCCGAGCGTGGCGACCTGTGCGTCGTCGGTCAGCAAGGGGAAGAGGCTGGGCGCCGCGAAGATCACCCCCGCCGCGAGCGGCACGCCCAGGCCCGTGGCGAGCACGAGGCCGCCGTTGAGCGGGACGGCCGTCTCGTCGTCCTTGCCTTCTCCCTTTCGACGCGCGGCCGTCGCCTGCACCCCCGGCGCGAGGCCGGTGATGAACGCGACGCACATGAAGTTCGCGAAGCTGCCCTGCCCGACCGCGGCGAGCGCCTCGTCTCCGAGCCGGCTGACGAACCCCGTGTCCACGAGGTTGAGCAGGTTCTGCGAGACCATCCCCCCGATGATGGGAAGGGCGAGACCGAAGATGCGGTTCCGCCGGTCTTTGGGGGGAAGCATGGGTGGCGCCTCGGCCCGACATGTTGCCAGAACGAGGCGCCGACGGGGTCAGCGTCTGCGAGACACGAGCGCGATGCCCAGCAGCGCGAGCGCCATCCAGCCGAGCGAGCTCGGGGCGTGGCCCGGCGTGGCGCGGCAGGCGCATCCTCCGCCGCCCTCGAAGCGCGGCTCGAGGTTCGGCCCGGGGCCCGGCTCGGTCCCCGCGTCGAAGCCGGTCGAGGCGTCGGGCGGCGCGCTGCCCGCGTCGTCCTGCGGCGCCCCCGCGTCCTCCACTCCCGTGTCGGGCGAGCACGGGTCGGTGGCGTCGAGCGCCTCCACGCCGTTGGGGACACCGTCGCCGTCGCAGTCGCCGAAGTCGTAGCCGACGATCTCTCTCGACTCCGGGTCGACGAGGCAGTCGAGCAGATCCGCGGTGTCGCTGCACTCGCCGGGCACGCAGTACGTGACCTCGCCGTCCTCGACGGCGATCTCCTCGGGGTCGAGGCACGGCGCGCTCGGGAGCTCACAGTAGGCCTCGAGGCCTTCGGTCTCGCAGACGGTGCCGCCGTCGCTGGCCACACACTCGTAGCCGCCCTCGCATGGAACGCCGGCTTGACACCCCGTCGCCTCCGGCACGCACGCGTCGCCGTTCCAGTATCCGCGCAGGGGAGGCTTCAGGCAGGGGTCGGTGCCGCCGGCCTCCTCCGCGCCGTTGGAGATCCCGTCGCGGTCGCAGTCGCCCTCCGCCCAGAGCACGAGGGAGCCGCCATCGGTCGGGGTGTGGCACCGCCGGATGGTCCGGACGGTGACGGCTCCCGCCGCGTCGTGACAGTACGACCGCTCGGGGAGGACACACAGCCCCACCGAGACCCCCTCCTCGGTCGTCACGTCGGAGCCTACGCACTCGGTCGGGACGAGGCCCATCGGGCCGGCTTCGTAGTAGGGGCAGTCCGCGTCGCGGCTGCAGCACACGAGGGTGGCGCGGCTCAGGCAGATCTGGTCGCCCGAGCGCAGGTAGCCGCAGTACTCGTCGCTGCGGCAGCTGTCGGCCCCCCCTCCGTCGCAGCGTCGGACGTCGTCGAACTCGCACACGGCCCGCCCGCCCTCTGGCAGCGGCACGAAGCCAGCCTCCGCGTACGCGAGCGCGCTCCACCCCATCGACGCCGCGACGAGCGCGACCCACCACATCCACCGAGTTTTCATACGGACCTCCAAGACAAGCGCGGAGCCGAGGCTCCCCGGTCAGCATGAGGGGTGCACGGGCGCGTCTTCAAGCGTGGCGTAAGCTGCGTCTCGATGAGCGATCGCATCCTGGTGGTCGAGGACGACGAGCAGCTCGGCGCGCAGATCGTCGAGCGGCTCTCGGGCGAGGGCTACGCGCCGACGTGGTTGAAGGACGGAAGCGAGGCCGCGCGCACCGACCCGAAGCCCTTCTCGCTCGTGATCCTCGACCTGATGTTGCCCGGCACCTACGGCATGGACGTGCTCAAGCGCATCCGCGCGTCGAGCGACGTGCCCGTGCTGATCCTGACCGCGCGCGATCACCCGGCCGACAAGGTGCGCGGGCTCGAGCTGGGCGCCGACGACTACGTCACCAAGCCCTTCTGGCCCGAGGAGCTGCTCGCGCGCGTCAAGGCGCGGCTCCGCCGGCCGGTGATGAGTCGCGTCGACCGCGTCTCGGTCGGCGCCCTGACGGTGGACCTCGCCGCGCGCGTGGTCGAGGTGAACGGCGCGCCGATCGAGCTGACCAAGGTGGAGTTCGATCTGCTGGCCGTTCTGGTGCGGAGACCCGGCCAGGCGATCAGCCGCCGGGCGCTGGTGGAGAAGGTGCTCGACCCCGAGAAGCAAGGCACGGAGCGCACGCTGGACGTGCACGTGTCGCGGCTCCGGAAGAAGCTCGGCGACGAGGGCGCGCGCGTCGCGACGGTCTGGGGCATCGGCTATCGCTTCGAGCACCGTGACGCGGAGGAGGGCGACGCGTGAAGCTGCGCACGCGCCTGCTGGTCACCGTGGTGGGCATCGCCGTGCCCGTGGTGGTCGGGCTCGCGCTCTTCGCGTTCGGGGCGCGCCGTCGAGGGCTCGTGGAGTCGACGTACGAGGCCACCGTGCAGCACATGGAGGCGGGCGGCCGAGAGCGCTGTGAGGCGCGCTCACAGCGGCGGGAGGAGCGCGTCGAGCGGCGAGGGCTGCGTGGGCGAGAGCGCCGGTCGCGTCGCGCGCGGCGCGCGCGCTTCAGCCGCGATCGGCACGCCTACGACGAGCGCTTCGCGCCGACGAGCCCCGACGCGCCGCCCGTGCCGACCGCCCTCCGTGAGGCGATCGAGAGCGGTGAGGTCGCGGCCGCGACGTGGACCGAGGACCCCGTGCACGTGACCCTGGCGATGCGCATGCCGTGGGATGGGCCGTGCGCGGTGCTGGTGATCGAGCGGGACGCGGGCCCGATGCTCGGGTGGCGAGGGCTCTTGCAGGTGGTCGGGCTCTCCGCGCTCGTCGCCGCGCTGACCGCGCTCGCCGCCCTGTTCGCGCTCGGCCCCGTCGTGCGGCGCCTGCGCTTGTTGACCGAGGCGGTCCGGGCCCGCGCGAAGGAGGGCTACGGCGACGACGTGCCCGTGCAGGGCAAGGACGAGGTCGCGGAGCTCGCCGCGGCGTTCAACGACGCGAGCGCGGAGATCCGCGAGCGGCTGCGCGATCTGTCGGCGCGAGACGAGGCGATGACCCGGCTCTTGGCGAGCACGACGCACGACATCATGGTCCCGCTGACGGTCCTGCAGGGTCACCTGAGTGACGCGTGGAGCGCGGCGCGCGCGGGGCGGCCCGTCGGCGAGGCCAGCCTCGGCGGCGCGCTCGAGGAGGCGCACTACCTCGGCAACCTCATGCGCAACCTCAGCGCGGCCGCGCGCATGGACGCGGGGGAGGCGATGCTGACCCGCCACGACTTCGATCTGCGCGACGTGGTCGAGCGGGTGATCGCGCGTCACCGACCGATCGCCACCGAGCGGAAGATCACCCTCGAGCGCGCGGTGCCGGAGGAGCCGGTGATCGCGCACGCGGACTCCACGCTGGTCGAGCAGGCGCTCAGCAACCTCGTCTCCAACGCGCTCCGCTACAACGACCCGGGCGGGAACGTCGCCGTCGTGCTCGACCTCCTGCCGGAGGGGGAGGGCGCGTTCGAGGTGCGGGTCATGGACGACGGACCGGGCATCCCCGAGGAGGAGCTCGAGCGCGTGGCCGAGCGTCGCTTCCGTGGCGGCGAGGCGCGCAAGCGGAGCCCGACGGGGCTCGGGCTCGGGCTGCACATCGTGCGCGACGTCGCCGAGCGACACGGCTGGAGCCTCGCGTTCGACAGCCCCGAGGGCGGCGGGCTGACCGTCACGCTACGAAGCTGATCGCGCCGCCGCGGCGGGCGTCGGCCGCGGCGTGCGTGCGGCCCTCGGCGTCGATGAGCGTGGCGTGCACGCCGCCGAAGTAGAACGCGCGACCGGCGAACGGGTGCACGGTGGTGAAGCGTCCGCGCAGGGCCTCGACGATGGCCTCCGGGTCGACGCGATCCGCCAGCTCGACCCACACGTGGTCGGACTCCGCGTGGACCCGCGGCGCGCGCACCGCGTGCTCGACGGGCTCGCCCCGCATCACGCGGTGCAGGACCTGGCTGACGACCGAGCGGATGCGGTTGCTGCCGCCCGAGCCGACCGCCATGGCCGGCCGGCCGTGGTGCAAGCCGACGGTCGGCGCGACCATGGTCGGGAGCGGGACGCCGCGGGCGTGGCGGTGGAACCCGGCGGGGTTCAGGTCCTCCTCGCCGAGGAAGTTGTTCATCTGTACGCCCGTGCCCTCCGCGACGTAGCCGCAGCCCTCGCCGTTGGTCAGGGTCACGCTGGCCGCGCCGCCCTCGCCGTCGAGCACGGAGATGTGCGTGGTGCTGCCGCGCGCGTCGAAGGCGCTCCGCGCGTCGTGGCCGCTCCGGCACGCCTCCGCGAGCCGCACCACCTCGGCCACCTCGTCGGCCTCGGGGGGCGAGCCGTCGAGCGCCCCGAGGATCACCTCGACCAGCTTGCCGCCGATGCGCGGAGAGGTGAGCACCGTCCAGTCGCCCAGACGCAGCTGACGGGGCGCGCCGGTCGTGGGCGTCGCGCGCAGATCCTCCTCCGTCAGGAGCCCGCCCTGGTCCGGCCCGAAGCCGCGGAGCACGGCGTCGAAGAAGCGAGGAGGTGTTTGCCCGAGAGCGCCCAGCTCCTCGAGCAGATCGGCGAGGGCCGGGTTGGTCAGCGCGTCGCCCGCCTGCGGCCGGCCGCCGCCCGCGAGCGCGAGGGTCTCGGGGCTGAGGGTCTGGATCGGCCAGAGCAGCTCGAACACGTGCGCGCCTTCCTTGCCGAGCACGGCCCCCTCGCGCGCCATCCGGACCGCGGGCGAGACCAGCTCGCTCAGCGGCAGCGCGCCGTGATGCGAGGCCTCGATGAGGCCGGGCAACGCGAGGGGCGGGGCCACCGAGCCGCGACCGACGTGAAACGCCTGCGTGGTCGCGCCGAAGTCGATGATCACCTCGAAGAAGTCGAGGGGCCCCGAGGGGAGGCGCGGGGCGGCCGGGAAGAAGTCGACGCAGATCGGCGCGCTGCCCGGGAGCGCCGCGGTGAGCATGCCCGCGCCGCCCGCGCTGGCGAGCAGCGGCTCGGCCACGAACGCCGCGAACGCGCCCGCGACGGCCGCGTCCACGGCATTTCCACCGCGGCGCAGCGCGGCCGCCGCCGCGTCGGCGGTGTTTCGATCTCCCGCGGCGACGACCCCTCGCACGGGCGGGAGAATAGCCGAGGATTCCGCCCACCAGAAAATCGGATCTCACGGGCAACTTTCCGCGCTAAGCTCCGTATATGGCCGAGGTGGGGGCCGACGACTTCGACACCAAGCGCATCCTCGTCATCGACGACGAGGGGCCGATGCTCCGCACGCATGGTCGTGTGCTGGAGACGCATGGCTTTCGTCCGGTGATGATGGCCGACCCCGCCGAGGCGCTCGAGGAGGCCAAGCGCCGGTTGCCCTCCGTGGTGGTCGTGGACCTGGTCATGCCGGGCATGAGCGGCCTCGAGCTCGTGACGCGACTCCGCACGCACTACGGCCGGAGCTGCCCTCCCGTGATCCTCATCTCGGCGAACCTCGCGCAGCTCTCGCCGATGGAGCAGATCATGTTCGACGCGATGTTCGCCAAGCCGTACAGCGTCGACCGCCTGGTGAACTGGGTGCGCAAGCTCGCGCGCTACCACCACGACAAGCGCATGTCCCCCTCGAACGTCCACCTGAAGTGGACCCCCGAGCGCTGGGACCGAAAAGAAGAAGACGGCGAGCTCTGAGGCTCACGGGCGGCCGGGTCGCGGCCGTCACTGTGCTGGCCCTTACTGTGCTGGCCCTCATTGGGCCGCAGGCGCCTCGCTCGAGGGCGGCGGGAGATCGTCGCCCCGCGCGGCCTGACTCGGCGCGGCCTGACTCGGCGCGGCCTGACTCGGCGCGGCCTGGCTCGGAGTAGCCTGGCTCGGCGCGGCCTGGCTCGGAGTAGCCTGGCTCGGGGGAGCCTGGCCCGGGGCGGTCTGGCTCGGTGAATCCACCGCCGGGGCGTCTTCCGCCGGGTCGCCTTCGGGCGTCGCTTCGAGCTGGGGCGTCGCGCGCTCCGGCGCCGCCGCTCCGCTCGGCGCTCGTGTGCTCGGCGTCTCCTCGGCCTCCGCTTCGAGGTCCGCCGGCGCCTCGGCCGCGGGAGCGCGCTCGCGGGGACGACGCGGCGCGGCGGGCGCCGCCGGAGGTCGCTCCTCCCGACCCAGCACGTCGGCCGCGAGATCGACGGCGGGGCCGCGGCCCGGGTCGGTCGGCGTCGCCTCCGTCTCGGTCTCGCTCGAGGGCGACGGCGTCGCGATGGGCGCGCGCTCGTCGGTCGTCGGCGCCGACGCGGCCAGCCACCACCCCGCGACCGCGAGCGCGCCGAGCACGACGAGCGTCATCACTGCCCAGACGGCGCGCCCGCCTCCACGGACCGCCGCCAGCTCCTCCGCCGTGGTCAGCGGCTCGTGGGTCACCCGCTGCGTGAGATCCTCGTCGACGCCCGGGGTCGCCTCCGGCATCGCGTCGACGACCCTGCCCGTCGGATCCTTGCGGACCATCGCGCTCGTCGACGGCGGCTCCACCTGATCGGGATCCCAGCGCGCCTCCGCGGGCGGCGTCGCGGCGTACTGGCGACGCTTCGCGAGCTGTGGCCCGAACGTCTCCTCCACCCACTGGCCGATGTCCTCGGGCTCCGCGCGTCGCCCGTAGAGCGCGAGCGCGTCGGAGAGCGCCTGCGCCATCTCCCGCGCGCTCTCGTAGCGGAGCTGCGGCTCGCGGTGGAGCGCCGCGAGGATGGGGGCGTCGAAGAGCGGCGGTGGCTCGAGCCCGACGGTGCTGGGCGGCGGCACGTCCTCCCGAAGGAGCTGGGTCAACGAGGACGCCAGGTCGTCGGTGTCGAAGAGGGTGGTCCCGGTCAGCGCGTTGTAGAGCAGGACGCCCATCGAGAAGACGTCCGCGCGCCCGTCGATCGCCCGACCCAGCACGACCTCGGGCGCGATGTAACCTGCCTTGCCCTTGACGATGCCGGGGTTGGTCTTGGTGATCCGCGCTCGCGCCTTCGCGACTCCGAAGTCGGCGATGCGCGCGGTCCCGTCGGCGCCGACGATGACGTTGCCCGGCGTGACGTCGCGGTGCACGAGGTGCAGCGGCTGCCCGGCGTCGTCGGTGAGCTGGTGCGCGGCGTGGAGCCCGCGCAGGGCGTCGATGGCGATGGTGACCAGGATCTCCGGTGGCCGGGTCTCCTCCTGTCGGCGCAGGAGCCGGTCGAGCGCGACGCCCTCGACGTAGTCCATGACCATGAAGTAGCGCCCGGCGTCGTTCCCGAGGTCGACGGTGCTGACCACGTTCGGGTGGTGGAGCCGCGACGCGATGCGCGCCTCGTCCATCAGCATGTCCACGAACTCGGGGTGCTCGCCCAGGTGCGGGTGCAGCACCTTCAGCGCGTACAGGCGCGAGAAGCCGGCCTCGCCCGTCATGCGCGCGAGGTAGACGGACGCCATGCCGCCCTTGCCGATGCGCACGAGCAGCTCGTAGCGCCCACACCGCGGTGGCGACGACGGCGCGCCGCTGGTTGCTCCGGATTCGGCCATTAGTCCGTCCACCTGGATCGGGCTCCCAACGACCGCCCAGTCCGGCGCGGGCAGAATACACCTTCGCTGCAAACGAGGAAAAGTGCCCGACCGAGGCGACCGTCCGCCGAGGGGGGAGGAGGCGGACGGTCGCGCTCGGCCGGTTGGGGAGTGCGCCCCATCTTCACGTGGCAGGCACCGACGTCGTGCACGGTAGGAACCAGGGGCGGAGTCCGAGGTGGTGACGCAGGAGCCCGGTCACGGGAAGCTCCTACGATCGTGTCGGGCGTGGCGAGCGCGCCCCAGGAGGATTTCCCCCCCGGGGAAACCCCGACTCGGTCAGGGGGTGAGCACGACCTTGCCGACGTTCTTGCCCTCCTCGATCTCGGCGTGCGCGGCGGCCGCCTCGTCGAAGGAGAAGCTCGCGTGCACGTGGGGCTTGGCCTCGCCGCGCTCCCAGTAGCCGACGCAGCGCTCGAGCCCCTCGTGGATCATCGCGGTGTGATCCCAGAGGCTGCCCAGATCCAGGCCCGCGACGGCGGCGTTGTCGCCCATCATCGCGAGCGGCTTGAAGGTCGGGCTCTTCAGCACCTGCCCGATGACGCGGATCCAGCTGCGCTTGCCGGCCTTCTGCGCGTTGGCCAGGCCGAAGCAGATCAGCATGCCGCCCGGGCGCAGCAGCGAGTAGCCCTTCTTCCAGTCCTCGCCGCCGAGGGCGTCGCACACGAGGTCGACGCCGTCGCCGTCCGTGAGCCCTCGGATCACCTCGACGTAGTCGGCGCTGCGGTAGTCGATCGGGTGATCGCAGCCCTGGGCCCGCACGTGGTCGTGCTTGGCCGCGCTCGCGGTCCCGAAGGTGGTGACGTCGTCGACGGTCTGACAGAGCTGCAGCGCGGCGGTGCCGACCCCGCCCGCGGCGGCGTGGATCAGCACGCGATCGCCCGGCGCGATGCGCCGCACGCGGAAGAGCATCTGGTAGGCGGTGAGGTAGTTGACGGGCATCGCCGCCGCCGCCTCGAAGCCCATCGCGTCGGGGATGGGCACGGCCTGGTGCGCGGGCACGCAGACCATGCTCGCGTGACCGCCGAAGCGGCAGAGGAACATCACGCGCTGCCCCTCGCGCAGCTCCGTGACGCCTTCGCCGACCGCGTCGACGACGCCGCTGCCCTCGTAGCCCACCACGCACGGCGGCTTGGGCGCGGCCGGGTAGATCCCCTGACGCGCGCTGACCTCGGCGAAGTTGAGCCCCGCCGCCTTCACCGCGATCCGGACCTCCCCCGCCTTCGGGGTCGGATCCTCGGTCTCGCGCACCTCGAGGACGCCAGGGCCCCCGTGCTTTCGAATCCACACCGCTCGCATGGCGGCGACCCTGGGGCGCGCGGCCCGCGAGGTCAACGCGTCGCGATCACGATCATCGATCCGCCCTGCCCGAACGGCCGGCCGTCGAAGCCGCCGAACGAGGCCTCGAGCTTCAGCCCGGCCTCCTCGAGCAGGCGCTCCACCTGCGCGGCGAGCAGATAGCGGTGCGCGATCGTGCCCTCGTGCACCACGTCGCCGCTCGCGTCGTCGACGTACACATAGGTGGCGTCCATGCGCTGCGCCTCGCGGTCCCAGCTGCTCTTCTCGAAGACGGTCAGCGCGCGCCCGTCGTGGGCGACCTTCGCCACCTCCTCGAGCTGGTCGTCGGGGTAGTCCTCGGGCAGCGACTCTTCGTGGAAGGCGTCGGCCGCGTAGGCGTCGAAGATGAGCGCGCCCCCGTCCACCAGGTGCGCGCGCGCGGCGGCGAAGCACGCGGCCACCGCCGCCTCGCTCTCGAGGCAGTAGAGGCCCGTGAACGGGATCAAGACGCGGTCGAAGCGCTCCTCGAGCGAGAACCTGGACATGTCCCCCGCCCGCACGTCGACCTCGGGGTGCCGCGATCCCGCCAGCGCGCGCATCCCCGCGTCGCTCTCGAGCGCGACCACCTCGCGCCCCTCCTTCCGGAGCGCGTCCGAGATCCGGCCCCAGCCCGCGCCCAGCTCCAGCACCCGCTGCCCGGGCTCCGTCACCCGAAGATAGAACTCGACGTCCCCCGGGGCTCCGTCGTGCACGAGCGCGTACAGCTCAGCGTCGTAGGTCATCGCGAGCGAACCATCGCGCATTCGAAGGGGAGCGCAATTGAATCGAGCCGCCTCGTGAGAGGCGGCCCGACGCCACGCAATGCGCGCGGAGTAGGGGGCCCCATTGGCGCTTTGCCCAATGGGGGGAGAGCCAGCGTTCAGGCCCTCCGAGCAGACAAGGCGGCCAGCGAGCGCGAGCCGCGGGGGCCCCAGCGTCCGGCGCTGGGGTCGGCGTGAGAGCGCGCAGAGCGCGCGACCCGCCGTAGTCGGGAGGGGGTCAAGCAGACAAGGCGGCCAGCTTTCGCGAAGCGAAAGCGCGAGCCGCAGGGGCCCCAGCGCCCCGTCGCTGGGGTCGGCGACCGAGCGCGCGGAGCGCGCGAATCGCCGTAGTCGGGAGGGGGGGCCCCATTGGCGCTTAGCCCAATGGGGGGAGGCCCTCCAAGCAGACAAGGCGGCCAGCGAGCGCGAAGCGCGAGCGCGAGCCGCGGGGGCCCAGCGCCCCGCGCTGGGGTCGGCGTGTGAGCGCGCGGAGCGCGCGAGCCGCCGTAGTCGGGAGGGGGGCCCCATTGGCGCTTCGCCCAATGGGGGGAGGGCCTGCGTTCAGGCCCTCCAACAAGAAGAATCTCTCAGCGCGCGGCGACCTGAGCGGTCTCGCGGACCTCGACGAGGCGGAGACCGGCGACGAGCTCGCGAACGTGGGCTTCGCCGAGGAACGACCACACCTGGTAGACGCAGCCCTGACCGCCGACCGTGAGGGTGGCGGCCGCGACGCTCTCGCCTTCGGCCGGCGGCTCGACGCTGAGGTGGCTGCCGTCCGCGAAGCTGGGCGTCGGCGCGTCGGCCTCGTCCTCTTCCCCGACCAGCTCGTCGGGGCTCATGCTCGTGCCGGCGATCCCGAACACGCCGCGGCCGCAGCGCGCGCAGCTGTCGCCGTTGGCGGCCATGCCCGGCATGCCGCGGCGATCGAACTCGACCGCCCAGCCGCCCTCGACCAGGCTGGAGAGGCGGGCGCGGGCGCCGTCGGCGGCCCCGAAGGAGGCGGGCGCGAGCGGAGCGCACTGGGTGCGGTTCTCGGCCCGGGCCCACGCGGTCAGGATCGGCGCCGGGACTTCATTGGACGCCAGGCGCGCCTCGGCCCACGGGGCCGCGGGCAAGCCGCTCAGGTCGAAGGACGACGCGGCCAGCGTCTCCTCCTCCATCGGCGCCTCGGAGAGCGCGGCTTCGGTGTCGAGCACCGCGGGCTCGAACGCAAGCGGAGTGGTCGCCGAGGTGGCGGGCGCCGCGCTGGACGCGCAGCCGAACAACATCGTCACCGCGCCGAGCGCGGCCAGGATCGAAAACGTACGCATGGAATCCTCCCTGACACGGCACACGCGCGGGTTCGCCCACCCACACGGCCGCTATGGGATCCGGATACCGGAGTCGCGAGAGGAAGTGAAAAAAACGGCGAGCGCGATCCGGGGGGCGCTCAGGCCCAGGGGATCGAGTACGTGTGCGGCGCGTGCGGCTGACGCGCGCTCGACTGCAGCTCGAGGCTCTCGACCAGGAGCGAAGGCGAGATCGTGGACACCGGCACCGCGCCGCTCTCCGCGCCGCAGTAGCTGTTGTCGACCTCCCGACGGGCGCCCACCGCGAGGATGCCGCGCACCGCGTTCAGCGGCGTGCCGACGAAGCTGACGTCGCGCACCGGCACCTCCTTGCCGTCCGGGTAGACGCGGTTGGCCGCGCGGATGTTGCCGAGGAAGGCCTGGAAGTCGTAGCTCTTGGTCGCCGTCTCTCCGCTGTCGGCGCTGAGCACGTGGATGCCGAAGGGCAGCCGCCGCGCCTTCACCTCTTCGATGAGCTGTCGCTTGAGCTCCGCGTCGCCGATGGGGGCCGTGGCCTCGATGACCGTCACGCCCATGCGGCTCATGGGTCGCTCGAACGTCTCGTTGCGGGCGTGGCCGTTGCTGCGGTGACGCTTGGCGACGCCCGCGCGCGTCGTCAGGTAGCCGCGGATCACGCCCTGCTCGACGAGCTCCGCGCGCCGCGTCTCGAGGCCCTCGTCGTCGTGGGTGTAGTGCCCGACCAGCGACTGCCCCTCGTGCTCGGTGAGCGTCGGGTCGTCGTACATCGAGATCATCTCGGGCAGGAGCTGCGCGCCGAGCGCGTCGCGGAACGTCTGTCCTTCGCCCGAGGAGAGCAGCCGGTTGCCCTCGAGCCGGTGGCCGAGCGCCTCGTGCATCAGGAGGCCGGCCGGGATCGGATCGAGCAGGACCGGCCCCGAGTACGCGCGCAGCGTCTCGGACGCGGCGATGGCGCGCATGCGCTGGAACGCGGCGCGCATCTCCTTCCGGAGCGAGGCCAGCGGAGGCAGATCCCTGGGCGAGCGCCCGAAGTGCGAGATGTTCCACGGGACCGTCACTCCGTCCTCGGAGGCCAGGTCGAGCACCGCGGTCAGCTGCCAGAGGGGCTGGCGATCGACGACCACCGCGCCCTCCGTGCTGACGAAGTAGCGCGTCGTGTGGCGGACCGAGAAGTCGACCTCGCAGCCGTAGACGCCGGGCTCGCGCTTGCCGACCGCGCTCGCGGCGGTGACGTACTTGGTCCACGCGTCGAGGTCGATGGTCGGGAAGCGAGGCGTGTGGTGGTGCTCCACCGGGTTCCGCCGCTCGAAGGCGGAGAGGCCCTCGTTCGGGTTGCGATAGTGCAGCGACTCCACGCGGCGCTCGAGCAGGTCCTCGGCGGCCTCCCGGTAGCGCGCCTCGGTGAGCATCCAGAGCCCGTGGCGCAGCCCGTCGGCGTGGCTGCCGATGGGCAGATGCGAGTAGCCGTAGCTCTCGGCCTTGTTCGTGTTGTCCCCGAGCCCGCCCTCGCGCACGTGATCGGTGCGGTAGCTCCCGAGGCGCACGTCCGCGAAGCAGCGCCGAGAGCGGCGGGTCTCCTGGCCGTAGAGCGTGCCGAAGCGGGCGCTGATCCAGTGGTAGTCGACGTCGCGGAGGAGGTAGCTGACGAAGTACGGGCGGGGCTGCCGAGGCGCCTTCAACTCGTCCTTCGCGCGGTGCGCCTCTTGCTGCAGGAGCTCGACGAGGCGTGCGGTGCGGGTTCTGCTCATGTGGACCGCGGAGTATGACGCGGCGCCCCCCTTTCGCACGCGTCGGGTATCCTCCGCGCGGGAGGCATCATGAGCCGGGACAATTTGAAGGGGCTGCTCGACGACATGCTCGAAGAGAGCGCCACCCAGATCGAGGCGGAGGCGACCCGCGAGCGGGAGGCGCTCGAGACACGGAAGGCCGCGCCCGCGCCGGCGCCGAAGGAGGTCGCGGCGCTCGAGGCCATCGACGCTCTGACCGGCCTGACGCAGGAGGATCTCCAGAAGGTGCTCGGCGGCGCCGCGCCCGACGACCTGCTCGTCGTGCTCGCCACCGCGGACGACGTCTTGCAGCGGCGCATCCTGGGCAACCTCAGCCAAGAGAGCGTGCAGTGGGTGCGACAGAACCTCGAGCACATGGACCACGTCACCGACGCCGAGCGCGACGGGGCGCGCGCCAAGGTGCTGAGGGTCGCCAACGCGCTGCTCGCCGACGGTGAGATCAGCGCGCCCGAGCCGGAGGCGATCGGCGCCGACGAGGCGCCCGGAGCGCAGGAGAAGGGGCTGCGCGATCTCCTGACCGACCTCGTGCGCATCGCCGAGCAGAGCGGCACGGGCGCGCTCGAGCAGCTGGCGAGCTCGGCCGGCGAGCCCTTGCTCGCGCACGGGCTGACGCTCGTGGCCGAGGGCAAGAAGGGCGACGCGCTCCGCGCCGAGCTCGCGACGCGGCGCGCCGAGCTCGAGCGGCGCTACGCGCAGCGCCTCGAGTGGATGGGCGAGGCGCTCGTCGCGATCGCCGAGGGGGAGGGCGCGGAGGCCTTCCGCGCGCGCCTCTTCGAGGCGTGAGGCGCGCTACTCGGTCCGCTGGATCACGTGGTAGCCGTACTCGCTCTCCACGGGATCGCTGACCTCACCCACGTCGAGCCGGAAGGCCGCGCGCTCGAAGGCCGGGACCATCTGTCCGCGCGGGAAGACGCCGAGATCCCCGCCGGGCGGGCCGTTCGGCTCGTCGCTGTACTCCTGGTGGAGCTGCTCCCAGCGGCTCGGGTCGCCCTGGGCCGAGGCGGAGATGCGGCCGGCGAGCTCGGCCGCCTCCTCCTGGGTGCGCTGCACCTCCGCGCTCGCGCGGGACGCGCCGACGTAGCTGACCAGGATGTGGCGCGCGCCCACCTCGGTCGGGCCTCGCTCCACCTCGGACGGGTCCGTCTCGCGCACGAAGATCACCCAGCCCATCGGCGTCTCGAGTGGGCGGGTGACCTGGCCGACGTCGAGGCGGAAGAGCGCGTTCTCGCCTGACGTGTTCAGGTCGGTCTCCCCCCGCTCGATCAACCGGATCGTGTTGCGGTCATCGCGGTCGGGCGGGGTGTCACCGTACTGCGCGACCAGCTCCCGGAAGCTCTGGCTCGAGTCGCGCGCCATGCCGACGAGCATCTCCGCCCGCTCCCGCGCCGCCTCGCGATCTCGCTCGACGGTCGCCGCGGCGCCCTCCGCGCCGGACCACGCCACGAGCAGCCGGCGCACGCGGATGCGCTCGGGCTCGTCCGCCTCGGGCGCGGAGGGGCGAGACGACTGACCTTCGGGCGCCCGGATCACACCGGATCCGCACGCCGACAGGAGGAGGAGCGAGACGAGCCAGAGACGCATGCCGGGCTTCTAGCCAATCCCGCGCGATCCGTCGACAGCGCGGTGCGGGTGAATAGGTGCGCACGCATGCGTGACCGAGACTTCGAGGCGCTCTGGAGCGACGCGACACCGGGCCCGCCGTTCCGCGCGGCGGAGGTCGAGGGCCTGCCGCCGGCCGCGCGCCGATACTTCACCCACGCGATCGCCGAGGGGACCCCGCGCGCCTCCGCGGTGCGGCTCTCGATGCGCGGAGAGATCCGCCTGAAGGACGACTGGGAGCCCTTCGAGGCCGAGCAGGTGATCCGCGCGCACCGCGGGTTCGTGTGGCGCGCGACGGTCCGCATGAAGGGGATCCCGGTCAAGGGCTCGGACCGCTTCGTCGACGGCCGCGGCGCGGTGCGCTGGAAGCTGCTCGGGCTCATCCCGGTCGCGCGGGCCGAGGGCCCCGAGATCACGCGCTCGGCCGCGGGGCGCGCGCAGATCGAGGGCGTCTGGCTCCCGTCCGCGCTGCTCGAGGAGAGCCTGGAGTGGGAGCGCGTCGACGCCACGCACGCCGCGGCGCGCGTTCGGGTCGGCGACCACACCTCGCGGGTCGAGCTGTCGGTCGACGACGCGGGCCGGCTCCGCGCCGCCTCCATGCTGCGATGGGGGACCCCGGGCGGCGTCGACGCGCCGCAGGAGCAGGCGCCCTTCGGGTGCGTGGTCGAGGACGAGGGCACCTTCGACGGCGTGACGATCCCGACGCTCCTCCGGGTCGGCTGGTACTTCGGGACCGAGCGCTTCGAAGGCGAGGGCGTGTTCTTTCGTTGCGAGGTGGAGCGGGCGGAGTTTCGCTGAAAACTTGCCCGCGCGGGCCCGCTGCCCGGAGCTTCGAGGCATGTTGGACCGTCGAACCCTCTGCCTCGTCCTCGCCTCGCTCACGCTCCTCGCCTGCGGCGAGCCGACCGATCCCGGGCCGAAGTCCCGGCGCAACGACAACCCGATCGAGCGGCGCATGCGGGAGCTGGCGCCCACCCCCGATCGCGGCGACTCGGAGGATGTCTCGCAGCCGCGCGCGGCCGCGCCCGCCCCGCGCGAGCGAGTCGAGCCGGAGACGCGGATCGAAGAGGTCGTGGTCACGCGTGAGCCGCTCGCGGAACTGGAGACCTCGACCGAAGAGGCGGCCGCGCCCGCGGCGGAGGTGCCCGCTGCGGAGGTGCCCGCTGCGGAGGTGAGAGCGTCCTCCTCCATCACCCTCACGCGCGTGGTCGTGGCGCGCGCCATCGAAGATCGCGAGCCCAGCGGCGCCGCGCCCATCCCCGCCGACGCCGAGCGCGCCTACCTCTTCGTCGAGGCCCGCAACGACGGCGACACCGAGACCTCGCTCGACGTCGAGTGGATCGGGCCGGATGGCACGGTCGGCGAGGCGATCGCGCTGCGCGTCCCCGTCGCGTCGCGCTGGCGCACCTGGGCGACCACCTCGCGCGTCCACGGTCAGCCGGGGTGCTGGCGCGTGGTCGTGCGTGAGGGCGGCGCGGAGCTGCACTCGGCGCGGTTCGACGTCGGCCCGGCGAGCGCGCCCGCGAGTTGACAGCCTCTCGGCTCGCGATCTAATCGCGCGGGTGATGAGCGAGACGCCGCAGACGCGCAGCCAGTGGGGATCCAAGGTGGGCTTCGTGCTCGCCGCCGCCGGGTCCGCGGTCGGCCTCGGCAACCTCTGGAAGTTCCCCTACATCACGGGGGAGAACGGCGGCGGCGCCTTCGTCCTCATCTACTTGGTGTGCATCGTCGTGGTCGGCCTGCCGATCATGGTCGCCGAGGTGCTGCTCGGCAAAGAGACGCAGAAGAGCCCCGTCGGCGCCATCACGTCGCACGCCCCCCACTCCGCGTGGCGCGCGGTCGGCTGGCTCGGGGTCGCGGGCAGCTTCGTGATCCTCAGCTACTACAGCGTGGTCGCGGGCTGGGCGATGCACTACGTCGGGCTCGCGCTCGGCGGCGCCTTCACCGACGTGCCGGCCGATCAGATCTCGGCCATCGAAGGTCGCTTCGGCGCGCTCTACGCGGACCCGCAGCTCAACGTGCTGTGGCACACGGTGTTCATGGCGCTGACCGTCGGCGTGGTCATCGCGGGCGTCCAGAAGGGCGTCGAGCGGGCCGCGCGCGTGCTGATGCCGTCCCTTCTGCTGATGCTCGGCGGCATCGTCGCCTACGGCAGCACGCTGCCCGGCTTCGCGCGTGCCTTCGACTTCGTCTTCGGTTTCCACACCGAGAGCCTCACGGGGGCCGGCGTGCTCGAGGCGCTCGGGCACAGCTTCTTCACGCTGAGCGTCGGCATGGGCGCGATGCTCACCTACGGCAGCTACATGAAGAAGGGCGACGACGTCGTCAGCGCGAGCATGTGGATCAGCGGGCTCGACACCCTGGTCGCGCTGATGGCGTGCCTCGCGCTCTTCCCGATCACCTTCACCTACGGCATGGAGCCGAGCGCGGGCCCGGGCCTCGTCTTCGTCAACATGCCGACCGCGATGGCCCAGCTGCCCGGCGGCGGCGTGATGGCGGTGGTCTTCTTCGTGCTCCTGACCTTCGCCGCCCTCACCAGCTCGATCAGCCTGCTCGAGGTGGCCGCGAGCTACTTCATCGACGAGCGCGGCTGGTCGCGTCCGCGCGCGGTGCTCTCGATCGGCGCCATCATCTTCGCGGCCGGCATCCCCTCGGCGCTCAGCGGCGGCACGGAGCTCTTCGGAGAGGGCTTCGCGGCCATCACCGCGCCGCTGCTCGGCGGCGAGGGGAAGAACTGGTTCGACTTCCTCGACTACCTCGCGAGCAACTGGATGCTGCCGCTCGGCGGCCTCGGCATCAGCCTCTTCGTCGCCTGGCGCATGGACCCGGTCCGTCGCCTCGCGGCGCTGAAAGCGGGCAGCCCCCTCGGACGCGTCGCCGCCGCCTACGCGGGCTGGCTCTGGACCCTGCGCATCGTCGTCCCCGTCGCGATCGTGCTCGTGATCCTCCACGCCATCGGCGTGCTCGCGTGACTGCGAGCATCCCTGAACGAGGGGACCAGCCCGAGGCTATGGGGACGGTGTTCGGTTGTTAACTTGTGCTCTGAAATCTGTGCATACCCGCGAACGTGGGTATGTTCGATGGCACGGAGAAGTTGTCGGCTCTTCGGACGGAGTTGCGAACGGGAAGGCTCTGGGCGATGAAGCTTACATGCCTTGCTTTCCTTCGGTCCGCGCACGTCGTCTTCTCTCCCGGAGTCCGTCGTGAGCCGTTCGCTGACCCGCCACATCCTCGTCGCTGGCTCCCGAACGGGAACGGGGCGCGCCGTCCCCGAGGGCGCGAGCGCCTGGGATCCGGTCGCCTTCGAGGACGCGGTCGAGGCGACCCTCGGGCGGGTTCTCGTGAACCCGGTCGGGAAGCTCGTCGTCTCGAGCATTCGTCGGCGCGTGCGCATCATCCCGTTCGCGCGTTTCACGACCGATCCGATCGCCGCGTCGGCGGAGACGCTACCGCTGGATCACTCGGGTGCAACGGTGCGTGGAGAGCGGATCCGCTGGTGTCAGCGGCATGTCTGCACGGAGAGAGAGACCGAGAGCACCTGGGTGGGATCGGGGAGAGGCAGCGCGAGCCGAATCGCGTTCACCCCTCAAATGTGGCCGCGCATGCCGGGCCGCGTGCCCGCGGACGAGGTGTTGCTCCACGAGCTCGTGCACGCGATGCAGCACACCTGCGGGGTTCTCTCGTGGCGCCCCGAAGGGATGGGCTACGACACCTTTGCTGAGGTGTGCGCGATCACCATCACGAACATGTACCGCTCGCACTTCTTCGGGTCGCGGGCGCATCTCCGCGCGAACCATGGCCGTCGCGGGTCGTTCCGGGGTGACCCCTATCTCGTGCGTGACGCGCCCGATCTCATCTACTTCTTCGGTCCGAGCGAGGCTCGCTCTCGCGAGTGGCGCCTCTTGGATCGCTTCTGCCGACTCCAGCCCGCGCTGGCTGCGGCGCTGCGCGCGCTGCCACTGGCGGTCTGCCCCTACAATCCTTTGCGAGATCGTGCCCAGGAGATGCAGACGGGTAGCCTCGACGGCCTCGGCTCATGGGGCCCACCGCGTCCAGTGACCAGGTAGGCCCGTCGACGCCTCTGCGCCGTAGGTCTTTTGCCGGCGGCGAAGGGAGCTATGGTCGGGGCATGTGGGTGGCACTTCCCCTCATCGTCGGCTCGCTCCTGCTCGTGATCTGCGGCTTCATCTGGGTCGCGCGCCGCGACACGATGGCGCTCGCGCAGCAGATCGCGGGTCTCGACACGGTCCCGCTCGACGAGATCGCGCTCCACAACATGAACGCCGTGCGCGCGCGCGTGGGCAAGGTGCCGGCGATCGACGACCCGGTGACCGACGAGCCCACCGTGTTCTACGAGCTGCGGGTCGAGCGCACCGATCAGGTTGAGACGCTCCTGCATCATCGGGAGGCGGGGCTGGTGACGCTCGCGGACGGGCACGGCCGCGCGGAGGTGATGCTGGCCGGAGCCGAGATCGCGGGCCTGGAGCTTCGAGAGCTCGAGACCGCAGAGCGGACGCCGTCGCCGAAGATGGCCGCGCTGCTCGAGCGCTTCGACATCCGCGTGCCGACCGAGTCGAACGCGGCGCGCTACGCGCTGATGCACCGCGCCATCCGGATCGGGACCGATCTGACCGTGGTCGGCGTCCCGCGGGTGCGAGAGAAGGACGGCCAGAAGAGCCTGCCCCGGTTCACGCCCAGCGCGGGCCCGCTCTACGTGACCCCGGACGAGCTGCCCGTGCTCCAGCAGCGGGAGAGCGCCGACCTGAAGGCGATGAACCTCATGCTCGGCATCGGCGCCGCGCTCGGCGTGGCCGCGACCGCGGTCGGGCTCTTCCTGATGATCTGAGCGGGAGAGCGCCTCAGCGGACGTCGAGCAGCTCGACCTCGAAGACGAGGGTCGAGTTCGGCGGGATCACGGGCGGGAAGCCGCGCGCGCCGTAGGCCATGTCGGGCGGGATGGTGAGCTTGCGCTTGCCGCCCACCTTCATGCCGGCCACGCCCTCGTCCCAGCCCTTGATGACCTGGCCGCCGCCGAGCTGAAACCCGAAAGGCTGGTTGCGGTCGTGCGAGCTGTCGAACTTGGTGCCGTCGGTGAGGGTCCCGGTGTAGTGCACCGACACCTGCTGGCCGGGCTTGGCCTCCGCGCCGTCACCCACCACGAGGTCTTCTTTCTGAAGCATGCGGGCGACCTATCACGCACCCATGCGGCGCAGCAACCAGTCGCAGAAGCGCGCGACGCGCGGGGGCGGCTCGCCGCGCGGCGTGAGCAGCCAGTACGACAGCCCCGACTCGAGCTCGAGCGAGAACGGCCGCACCAGCCGCCCGTCGGCGAGGTCGCGCTCCACGAGGCTCGTCCTCCCCAGGGCCAGGCCTTGCCCCGCCTGCGCCGCGTCGAGCGCCATGTGCGCGTGGCTGAAGCGCGGCCCTCGGTGCGCGTCGACGCCCTCGATGCCCGCCGCCTCGAGCCAGCGCCCCCAGCCCACGCGTCCGGGGTGCGCGCGCAGGACCTCGTCGTGCAACAACGTATGCTTTCGTAGATCGGTCGGATCCACCAGGGTCGGGCTGCACACCGGGCCGATGCGCTCGACGCGGAGGCGGGTGTGCGAGACGTCCGGGTAGCCGCCCGCGCCGTAGCGGAGGCACGCGTCGATGCCCTCGCGCCCGGGCTGCGTGAGCCGGTCGTCCGCGGCGAGGCGCACCGAGATCTCCGGACAGCTCCGCGCGAAGTCGGGCAGGTTCGGGACGAGCCAGCGGATCGCGAACGAGGGGGAGCAGCTCAGGGTCAGCGCCTGCTGGGTCGCGTGGATCCGCTCGACGCCCTCGTGGAGCAGGGCGAAGGCCTCGCGGGCCGAGGCGAAGAGCGCGCGGCCCTCTTCGGTCAGGCTCACGCGCCTCGCGCCGCGCGTGAAGAGAGCGCAGCCGAGCTGCGTCTCGAGCGCCTTGATGCGGTGGCTGATGGCGCTCTGGCTGACGTGCAGCTCGTCGGCCGCGCGGGTGAAGCTCCCGTGCCGCGCCGCCGCCTCGAAGGCCTCCAGACCCGGCAGCGTGGGCAGTCCTGTCACATGAGGAAACCTAATCCATGGCTGAGAAAACGTCCATCGCCGTTCTCGCCGCGGGCGCCATGCTGGAGGCAGGAGACACGACATGGCGAAGATGCGCTGGGAGCTGCTCGGGACGTCGGTGGGATTGAAGCTGCTCATGGCAGCGAGCGGCCTGCTCTGGACGGGCTGGGTGGTGCTGCACATGGCCGGCAACCTGCTCGTGTTCGCGGGGCCCGAGACGATCAACGGGTACGGCGCGGTGCTCCAGGGCAGCCCGCTGCTCTGGGTGATGCGCGCCGGGCTGCTCGCGCTCCTCGCCGTGCACGTCACGAGCGCGGCCCTGCTCACGCGGCGCGCCCGCGAGGCGAAGGGTCGCTACCAGCGTCGCCTCGCGGCCCGGGACTCGACCCTCGCCTCGCGCACCATGCGCTGGGGCGGGCTCTTCATCCTGCTCTTCCTCGTCTACCACCTCGTGCACATCTACGGCCCGCTCCACGCGGCCTACGTCCCGGGCGACGTGCACCACAACCTCGTCGTCGGCCTCTCCGACCCGCTCGCGGGGAGCCTCTACGTGCTCGCGACGCTGGTCTTCGGGCTGCATCTGCACCACGGCACCTGGAGCATGTTCCGCACCCTCGGCCTCGAGCGCGTTCCGAAGCTGCGGCGCGTGACGGGGGCGGGGAGCGCGCTCATCACGCTCGGCTTCCTCGCGCCCTGCGTCGCGTCGATGACCGGCCTGCTCAGCGCATGAGCGCCCGGCGGATCGCGGCCTCGGGCGCGTCGTCGCGCAGCCGGACCTGACGGCCCACGCGCTCGACGCCGAGCGAGCCGAAGAGCGCGTCGAGATCCGGCGCCCCCGGCGCGAGCGCCATCGCGCGGTAGCGCTGGCTGACCACCCGGGTGCCGGTCGCGCGATCCGCCTCGCGCACCACCCGGTCCATGCTCCACTCGGCGCGCGCGTTCCCGCCCGCCTCGAGCACGCCGCGCAGGGCGGTCTGCAGGGTGTGTCTGCCCCCCGTGCGGCGCCGCAGCTCCACGTCGACGCTCAGCCAGAAGATGGCGCCCCCCCAGTAGGTGCGGCCCCAGCTCCGGGTCCGGTCCAGCCCGCGATCCCGTCGGCCGGGCAGGCCCCAGCGCATCGCCTCGGTCCAGTTCCGCCAGACCTCCTCCTCGCGGAAGATGCCCGCGCGGACCCGGCACACGCCCTGGAGGTAGGTCGACAGCCCCTCCTTCGCCCAGCGATGGCGGTCGGGCACGTCGGGGAAGGCGGCGTGCAACATCTCGTGCACCATCACCCAGTCGCGCTCGAGCGTGGCGTCGGGGACCTCGCGGCCCACGCGCACCCGGACGAGCCGCCCGTCGAAGTGCTGGCCGAAGCCGACGCTCGCGCCGCCGTTGAGCATCAGCTCCACGCGCAGGCTCGGCACCGGGAAGCGGCCGTAGTACTCGCTCACCATCTCGGCCGAGCGCTCGACCCATCGGACGAGGCGCGCGCGCTGCCGTCGATCGACGGTGCGTCCCCGGAAGTCCAGGACGAGCCGCGCGCCGCCGACCTCGACGGTCGGCATGTTGCGCTGGCTCGCCTTTCCGCGCGCGGTCCGCGCGGTCGGTGCGCTCGCGCCGCAGCTCGGCAGGAAGCAGAGCATCAGTCCGGCGAGGGCGGGCGCGAGCAGTCGGTCCATGACCTGGATCCAGGATACGCCCGTTTCGGGGTCGTGCCTCCCCCCGCCCCTCGAAGTGACGCGCCCAGCGGTCTGGAGATGTGGTCTAGAATCGCGGCCCCATGAAGAGTCGATGGAACGACGCCGACGCGCCGCGCGATCCCCTCGCCCTGCGCGCCTACACCTCGCAGCTGCTCGGGCGCGAGCCGAGCCTCGTGCTGCACGGCGGCGGCAACACGAGCGTGAAGCTCGAGGTGCCGGACTTCTTCGGCGACCCGACCGAGGTGCTCTACGTCAAGGGCAGCGGCTGGGACCTCGCGTCGATCGAGCCGGCCGGCTTCTCGCCCGTGCGGCTCGACGTGCTGAAGCGCATGGCCGCGCTCGACGCGCTGACCGACGCCGACATGGTGCGTGAGCAGCGCGTGGCGATGCTCGACCCGACGGCGCCGAACCCGTCGGTCGAGGCGATCCTGCACGCGGTGATCCCGTTCCGGTACGTCGACCACACCCACGCCGACGCGGTCGTCACGCTCACCAACACGCCCGACGGCGAGGCGCGCATCCGCGCCCTCTACGGCGACCGGGTGCTCTACATCCCGTACGTGATGCCGGGCTTCGTGCTCGCGCGCGAGGTCTACCGGCTCACGAAGGACGTCGACTGGTCGAAGGTGGAGGGCATGGTCCTCCTGCACCACGGCGTCTTCTCGTTCGCGGACGACGCGCGCGAGAGCTACGAGCGCATGATCCGGCTCGTCGACGAGGCCGAGCGCTCGCTCTCCGAGCACGGCGCCATCGACGCGCCCGCGACGGGGGAGGGCGCCCGGCCGGATCCCATCGCGCTCGCCACGCTCCGGAGGCGCGTCAGCGACGTCGCGGGCCGCGCCATGATCGCGCGCTTCGACGGACGCCCGGAGGCGCACGGCTTCGCGAGCCGCCCGGACGCGGCCGACCTCGCGACCCGCGGCCCCGTCACGCCCGATCACGTGATCCGCACCAAGCGCGTGCCGATGATGTTCACCGGAGACGTCGAGGCGGTCGGACGCTACGCGGAAGCCTACCGCGGCTTCTTCTCGCGTCATGACGACGGCGCGTTGACCATGCTCGACCCCGCGCCGCGCTGGGCCGTGTGGAAGGACCGCGGGGTGGTCAGCTTCGGCGCCAGCGCCAAGGCCGCCGACCAGGTGAAGGACATCGCCCGCCACACCGCCAGGTGCTTCCAGTGGGGCGAGGCGCTCGGCGGCTGGACGCCGCTCGGGGAGAAGGACCTCTTCGAGATGGAGTACTGGGAGCTCGAGCAGGCCAAGCTGAAGAAGGGCGGCGCGACGCCTCCCCTGGCCGGGCAGATCGCGCTCGTCGCGGGCGGCGCCACCGGCATCGGCAAGGCCACCGCAGACGCGCTCCGACAGCAAGGCGCGGCGGTGTGCGTGCTGGACGTGCGGCCGGAGGTGGAGGCCTTCGCCGGTAAGGACGCGCTCGGGATCGTGTGCGACCTGACCGATCGCGCGCAGGTCGACGCCGCGGTGACGCGCTGCGTGGAGACCTTCGGCGGGCTCGACATCGTCGTCAGCAACGCGGGCACCTTCCCGCCGAGCCAGCCCATCGCGGAGCTCGACGAGGAGACCTGGACCCGCACCCTCGATGTCAACGTCAGTGGCCATCTTCGGGTGCTGCGCGCGGCGGCGCCCTACCTCGAGCGCGGCGTCTCCCCGTCGGTGCTCGTCGTGGCGTCGAAGAACGTGCCCGCCCCCGGGCCCGGCGCGGCCGCGTACTCCGCGAGCAAGGCCGCGCTGACCCAGCTCGCGCGCGTCGCGGCGCTCGAGATGGGCCCCAAGGGCGTGCGCGTGAACATGCTCCACCCGGACAAGATCTTCGACACCGAGCTCTGGACCGAAGAGAAGATTCGCCTGCGCGCCGCCCACTACGGGCTGAGCGTCGAGGCGTACAAGCGCAGCAACCTGCTCGGCCTCGAGGTCGTCTCCGCCGACGTGGCGAGGATCGCGTGCGCGCTCGTGAGCGAGACCTTCCGCGCGACCACCGGGGCGCAGATCGCGGTCGACGGCGGCAACGACCGGGTCATTTGACGTATCACCCGGATCAGCCCCCGGCCTTGGACGATGATCTGGGCGTCGTGACCCGGTAGCCTGGTCGTCCGACCTCGGTCGGGCACTTGGCTTCGATGAGCTTGCAGGGCGAACGGCGACCAGAGAGTGGCCGTGAGGGAGGCGAGCATGGGCCAACTGGGGATGGTCGAAGAGGCGGGGCCGCGAGCCGCGACGACGCAGAGGTCGCGGGTAGGCCCGGGGCCGGCGAAGGTCGGGCTGCGCGCGACCGCGACGTTGCTGCAAAAGGGCGACATCGTCGGGCGCTACACGGTGCAGAACCTGTCGGCGGGGGGCGCGCTGCTGACCGGCGCGAAGGACGTGATCAAGGCGTCGCCGTGCCGGCTGCTGCTCGAGCTGCCGAGCGGCGAGTCGCTCACCGTCGGGGCCCACGTGCGTCGGCGCGCGGTGGCGGGCGACGTCGTCGCGCTCGCGGTCGGCTTCCGGCACCTGTCGCCGCAGAGCGAGGACCGCATCCAGGACGCGGTGCTCCAGCTCCTCGACGAGAGCTACCGGCGGCGTCACCCCGCGGTGCTCGTGGTCGACGCCTCCGAGGCGGTGCGGCTCAGCGTGGCCAGCCAGCTCCACGCGCTCGGCTGTCGTGTGGTCCCGTGCGAGGCCCCGCTGAGCGCCATGCGCGTGCTCGAGGATCCGAACGAGCACGTCACGGCCATCGTCGTCCGCGACGCGCCCGGCGCGAGCCCCGGGCCGGAGCTGCTCGACTGGGTCGCCGAGACCTACGACCGCGTGCGTCCCATCCTCCTCGTCGAGGACCGGAGCAGCGACCCGTCGGTCGGCCACCTCGGCGTCCAGCGCTGCCTCCCGGAGCACCTCTCCGCCGTCCTCTCCTGAGCTGCCCTGATCCAAGCTCCTGTGGTCTAAGCTCCCGGGGTGCCGGCGAAGCGCATCCTGCGGGCGATGTTCGTCGAGGCCGCCACCGCGGCCGGCGCGGAGCTCCCGGCCGACCTGCGGGGCCTCGCCCTCGCGCGCGTCCGCGGCACGCTCCTCTTCCTCGCCGCGTTCTTCGCCCTGACCATCCCGCTCCGCTGGCTCACCTGGGGTAAGGCCGGCGGCCGCGCGCTCGTTGTCGTGACCGTGGTCAGCGCGACCGTCAGCGTGCTCAGCCTCGTGACGTGGGCCCTGCTCCGCTTCGCGAAGCTCCCGGCGAAGTCCGCGCTCGCGGCGGGGCTCGTCTACGAGGTGTGGGTCTGCTTCGCGCTCGCGATGGTCGAGCAGGTCCTCGTGGGGCGGTCCCCCATGCCCTTCCGTCTCTCGCTCGTCGCGATCTTCGTGCTCGTCTTCCCGCTCGTGATCCCGAGCCCGCCGCGCTGGCGCCTGATCACCACCGCGACCTGCGCCGCCACCGCCCCCTTCGCGATCGCGCTGGCCCAGCTGCTGTCGGGGGCCGTGCACCCGCGGGAGCTCGTCCTGGCGAGCGTGCCCACCGTCGTCGTCGGCGTGCTCGCGATGTGGCTCGGCCAGGTCGTGCACCGCCTGCGTCTGGCCGCGTCGCAGGGTGAGGCGCTCGGCCAGTACGAGCTGGTGAAGCGCATCGGCGAGGGCGGCATGGGCGAGGTGTGGGAGGCCCGACACGCCCAGCTGCTCCGGCCGGCCGCGGTGAAGCTCATCCGCGCAGAGACCGCCGGCGCGTACGGCGACGCGGCCCGGGCGCGCTTCCGTCGCGAGGCCCAGGCGACCAGCGCGCTCCGCTCGCCCCACACGGTCGAGCTCTACGACTTCGGCGTGACGGACGATGGCACGTTGTATTACGCGATGGAGCTCCTCGACGGGCTCGACCTGGAGACCCTCGTCAAGCGCTTTGGCCCCATGCACCCGGGGCGCGTGCTCCACGTCCTCGAGGGCGTGGCGCGCTCCCTCGCCGAGGCCCACGACCTCGGCCTGGTGCACCGCGACATCAAGCCGGCCAACCTCTACCTCTGCCGCGTCGGCATCGAGCTGGACTTCGTCAAGCTGCTCGACTTCGGGCTCGTCAAGCCGCGCACCCTGGCCGAGGACAGCCCCGTCTCGATGGCCGGCGCGATCAGCGGCACCCCCGGCTACGTCGCCCCCGAGCACGCGGCCGGCGAGCCCCTGGACGGCCGCGCCGATCTCTACAGCCTCGGCTGCGTCGCGTACTACCTCGCGACCGGCAAGCGCGTCTTCCACCGCGGCACGAAGGCGAGCCTGCTGGCCGCCCACCGCACCGAGGATCCGATCCGCCCGTCGCTCCGCGCCCCCGAGCGGGACATCCCCGAGGCGCTCGACGAGATCATCATGTCGCTCCTCTGTCGCGATCGAGAGCGGCGCCCTGGGAACGCCCGCCACCTGCTCAGGCTCGTCGAGGAGGCGGCCGCGACCTGCCCGAAGTGGACCCGCCTCGACACCTACGCGTGGTGGTCCGCGCACCTCGGCGTCGAGACGAGGCCGGAGCTGGTGCTCTGACGCCTCCGGCGCGGGGAGACTCCTGCGTCGTCGACCGTAGACGACGGCGGATGCGGGGGCTCACGATCGCTGGCCTCTTCGTCGCCCTCTCATGGGGGTGTGACGGTCAGGAGGCGCCGGGCCGCGCGTCGTCCGAGCCCGCGTCGTCCGAGCCCGCGTCGTCCGGGCCCGCGTCGTCCGAGCCCGCGTCGTCCGGACCCGTGGCCTTCGAGGTGCCGCCGGATCCCTCCGCTCCGGTGCGTGTCGTAGAGCAGTTCGGGGCGCCGCTGCGGCGCGGGGCCGGCTACGCGGACGTGCGCGTGCGGGTCCAGAGCCTGGCGACGCGGGACATCGAGAGGCTCGACTTCGACGTCTACGTGCTCGACGAGGACGGCGCGCTCCTGGACGAGCTTCACGGGTTCGCGTCGCGCGACCCGGAGCTCTTGCCGGCCGGGGCCTCGCGCGTCGTCGAGCTCATCGTGCGGCTCGCTGGCGCGTATCGAGGCACCTCGTTGGACCACCTCGCCTTCTCCCCCGACACCGCGCAGTTCTGCGACGGCTCGACGTGGATGGCGGATCTGGGTCGAACGATCCCGGGGATGCGCCCGGGTCACTGCCGGGGCGCGGGGGACGGCGCCGAGCGCCCCGCGCCAACGGGATCGCTGGCGATCGAGCCCGGCGAGCTGATCGGCCCGGGCTATTCGGTCGTCGTGCCGGTCGGCTATGGGGAGGACACGGGCCACCCTCTCTACCCGCGCGGCGTCAGGGGGCTGCGCAAGTCGGGGGCCTACGACCGCTTCATCAGCATCTTCCCCGCGCAGCCGACCGTGAACGCGCCGGGGGCATGGGAGAACCTGGAGCCGACGGAGCTCGATCTCGAGCGCTGCCGCGAGCTCCTGCGCATCCAGGGGGACGTGACGCTGGCCATGGAGGAGACCGACTCCCCCGACGTGAGGATGTGTGTGGCTCGCCAGGAGGATCAGACGGTTCGGATCATCGTGACGACACACATCGACTACCGGATGCTCTGCTGGACGGGCGGGGACGCCGACGTCGCTCAGGCGTGCGACGCGGTCGCGCGGAGCTGGCGCCACCGCGGCTGATCGCGCGGCCGCGCGCTCCGAAGGCAGGTCGGGTAGCCTCGCCCTCGTGGACGTCCGCGTACGAACCAAGCTGCGCTACCCGTGCGACGCACGGACGCTCTTCGATCTCATCGCGAGCGACGACGGGATCCTGTCGTTCGTCGGGTTCGGGCCGATCCCCGGCACGCGCGAGACGAGGCGCGAGACCGGCGATCACGACGAGGTGGGCGCGATCGGCCGCACGACGAACGCCGATGGAACGACCCACCGGGAGACGGTGCTCGAGGTGGACCCCCCGCGACGCTATCGGCTGCGCATCGACGAGTTCTCGTCGGTCTTCCGGTTCATCGTGCGCTACGCCGAGGAGACCTACGCGATCGAGGGCGTCGAGGCGCCGGTGGAGCTGCACCGCACGTTCGTCTTCCACCCGACCACGCCGCTCGTCCTGCCGCTGACGATCCCGCTCGCCTACGGCGCCTTCCGCGTCGCGCTCCACCGCAGCAACCTCCGCATGCGCGCCCTCATCGCCGAGCGCGCGGGCTGGTAGCCTCGGCGCGTGGCGTCGGACGACGAGCTGGCGGAGCTGCTCGCGCGCGCGCTCGACGCGGTCGAGACCCTCGCCGTCGCGCGAACGGGCAGGGTGAGCGCTGGCTCTCCGGGGCGCGCGGCGCGCCGGGTGGCGGAGACGGATCTGTCGCGCGCGCGCACGCCGCGTCACGCCATCTCGGAGCTCACCCGCCTGCTGACGGAGTCGGGGGTGCGCACCAACCACCGCCGGCACTTCGGCTGGATGAACCCGAGCCCGCACCCGGCCGCGGCGGTCGCGGACCTGCTCGTCTCGTTCGCCAACCCGCAGCTCGCGACGCGCGCGCTCAGCCCCGGGCCCGTCGAGGTCGAGCGCAGGCTCGTGTCCGAGCTCGCGGCGCGGATGGGGCTCGGCGAGCGCGCGGGGGGCTCCTTCACGGGGGGCGGCTCCGAGGCGAACGCGACGGCGCTCGTCTGCGCGCTGGTGCGCGGCGTGCCCGGCTTCGCGGAGGGCGGGCTCGCGGGCGCGAAGCCGCCGGTCGTCTACCTCTCCGAGGAGGGGCACGACAGCGTCGAGAAGCTCGCGCGCGCCCACGGCCTCGGGCGGCGGCACGTGCGCTGGCTGCCGACGAAAGCGCGGCGTTTGAGCGTGCCCGCGCTGGCCCGCGCGATCGACGAAGATCGCGCGGCCGACCGGGCCCCGACGCTCGTCGTCTCCACCGCGGGCACGACGAACTTCGGCGCCGTCGACCCGCTGGCCGAGGTCGCCGCGCTCTGCGCCGAGCAGAAGATCTGGCACCACGTGGACGCGGCGTGGGGCGGCATGGCCGCGCTCTCACCCCGGACCCGGCCGCTGCTCGCGGGCGTCGAGCTGGCCGACTCGGTGAGCCTCGATCCGCACAAGGGCCTCGGCGCGCCGCTCGGCACGGGCGTGTTCCTGGTGCGCGACGCGGCCGTGCTCGAAGAGGCCTTCGACGTGCAGAACGACTACGGCCCCGGCTCGAGCGCCCCCGACCCCTTCGCGCGCTCCCTCGCGTGGTCGCGCCGCTTCGTCGGCGCCAGGCTCTGGCTGCCGCTGCTGCAGGAGGGGTGGCCCGGCCTGGCCGCGCGTGTCGAGCGGATGTTCGCGCTCACGGCGCCGCTCCGTCACGCGGTCGAGCGCGCTGGCTTCACGCTCCTCGGCCCCGAGGCGACGCTCCCGGTCGTGTGCTTCCGCGACCCGGACCGCGCCGACGACGCGCAGGGCGCGATCGCGCGCTTCGTCGAGCAGAGCGGCGAGGCGTGGATCGCGCGGACCCGCGTCGACGGCCGCCCCGCGCTGCGCGCCTGCGTCTGCAGCCACGACACCGATCCGTCCGACGTCGAGGCGCTCGGCGCGCTGCTCGCGCGCGCACGACGCGAGGCGTGAGTCGAACAGCTCCGGCGGCCCGCGGCGGGGTGGAGCTGTTCACGCCCGACCTCGACGTGCTCGAGGAGTGCGCGCACGCGAACGCGACGGTGACGCGCGTGGACCGCACGGGCGAGTAGCGCGGTCAGTCCTGCCAGTAGAAGAGCAGGTCCTCGATCGACAGCGGCTCGCGGTCGCCGAAGAAGTAGACCGGCAGCCCCTCGAACGTCCGGGTGAGCAGCTCGTCGTCGAGGATCTCCAGGTCCGCCTCTGTCAGCGCGCGATGGACCGCCGCCGGGAGACGACTCTCGGCCATGACCCACGGGCCGAGGTCGCTCACCTTCACGCTGAGGTCGGCCGTGGCGACGACGTGATAGGTGCCGGCGCCCTGCTGGTTCGCCGCGCCGGCCGAGACGGGGGCGGCGGGCGCGAAGCCCGCGGCGTCCAGCGCCGCGTGCGCTGACCGTGCTTGCTCCGGGCATGCGGGCTCCGGGCTCGGGCGCGCGTCGGTCGGAGCCGTCGAGAGCAGCCCCTCGACGAGGAGGCGCGGGTCCGTCTCCCGCTGCGCCGGGAGATGCTCTCGCAAGATCGCGCGGCGGATGTCCTCGGGCACACCGGGGTGCTCCAGGCGCGGCTGACCGACTTGCCTCCACCGCGTCTCGATCTGCAGGCGCGTGGCCTCGCAGGGCGCCTTCCTCGCTGCGGCGACCAGGGCCCAGCACGCGGCGGCCGCGTCTCCGGTGAGCGATGGCGGGGCGTCGCGGCAGCGGGCCAGCGCGTCGAGGCGCGCGTCCGCGAACCCGAGCAAGTCTGCCGTCGAGACCGTCGTCGCCACCAGCCGCTCGTGGGCCGCGTGCGCGACCGCGACGTGCGGGTCAGCCAGCGCGCCGAGGCAGCCCGCCACCGACGGCGCGGGATCGAGCGCCAGGCCGGTGAAGCGCGCCGCGGCGGTTGGGCCCTCCTTCGACAGGCCGGCCCACGAGCCCGTCCGCGCGCCGAGGTGGCGCGTCACGGCCCCCGTCCCGCGCGCCTCTCCGAGCGCCTTCATCGCGTCGCGAGCCGCCTGATGGCGATGCGTCCAGGGACAGAACACGAGCTCGCACAGCGGGCCCGCGGCCGAGAGGTCGCCCATCCGCCCGCGGGCATTCAGCACCGACTCGTGCATGCCGTACTTCAGCGCTCGCCCCTCCTGCGCGCGGAGCCACGTGAGGGCCTCGTCCGGCGGGGTCGTCTTCCACGCCTCTTCGAGCACCGTGAGGCAGGCGCGCGCGACCTCCGTGACCTCCTCGGCGTCGATCACCCGCGTCCAGATCGCTCGTGCATGTGCGTCCGTGGCCCTGCCCACGAGCGCCTGCGCGCAGGGCACGCGTCGCCACCACGGTCGCTTCGGGTCGCAGAGCACCGCCACCAGCGCGTCGGCGGGCAGCGAGCGGAGCTTCGTCTGGGATGCGGCGCCAGGCTCGGGCACGGCGGAGATCACGCGCCTGACGTCGAAGTGGGCCACCCGGGGAGCAAGGCACGGGAGCCCGATTCGAACAAGGTCGTCGGTCACCGCGGTGTTCGCGCGCGCCGCTGCGGGCGTCCCGTCTCGGGGCGCGCTCCGGCGGGCCGCTCAGTCCCGGAGCTCGAGGATCGCCGTGACGGGGTTGTGGTCCGATGCGCGAGAGGTTCGCGCGCTCGCCGTGACGCGGTGGGTACGCACTCGCGTCCCGGAGCGACTCACCCACACGTGGTCGATCTGCCTCGCGGGCGCGCCCGGGCACGACTGGTGGCCCGCCGATCCGGCGCGCGAATTGTGGGTCGCGCAGTGGTCGTTCACGACTCGATCGGCGGCTCTGCGCGTGTACTTCATGAGGCCGCTGCGCTCGAAGACGCGCCCGACGCTGCTGTCCGCCGCCGTGTTGAAGTCGCCGCCGAGGACGAAGGGCAGGCGTCGGCTCTCGATCGACTCCACCGTCCGGCGCGCGGCCTCCTCGCGGAGGTCCTGGTGCTCGGCCCCGGCCGAGAAGTGCACGCTGTAGAACCAGACGCGCCGCCCCGTGGAGACGTGCTCGAGGAGCGCGCGCACCTGATAGCGCGTGCGCGGCCCTCCTCCTCCCAGGCTGCGCACCGGCGTGGCGAAGAAGCCTTGCGTGTCCAGGCGCCACTCGTCCCGTCTGAACAGCACGGCGCTGTCGTTGCTGGACCGCTGATCCGTCGAGCCCCAGCGCTGCCCGTGGCGCGTCCGGAGCCGCTCGAGGATCACGCTTCGCTCGGGCGCGTGGACCTCCTGTACGGCGACCACGGTCAAGCTCTGCGCGGCGATGGTGTCGGCGACGCGCGCCATTCGCGCGGCGTCGTTCGCGTCGAAGCCCACGCGCGAGTCTCCCCACGCGCCGTTGTCGAGCTGCGAGGTGCGCACGTTGTACGTGGCGAAGCGGATCGGGATCCAACCCGGCTCGGGCTCCGGCTCGGGCTCCGGTTCGGGCTCCTGGCATCCCTCGACGTCGGCTGCGCACGCCTGACACTCGTTCTCGACGCACACCTCACTCACTCCGTCGCAGTGGCTCGCGTCGAGACACTCCACGCACGCGCCGCTCTCCTGATTGCAGACGAGCGCCTCCGCCGCGCACGCGCTCGCGCAAGAGCCTGCGTCCGGGACCGTCGTCTCCACGCCGCCGTCCGACGCGCTGGCGTCCACGACGCTCGCGTCGGGGCTCCGGTCCGTACCCGAGTCGTCCGCGCATCCGTGCAGCAGGATGAGCGAGCAGCACAGGAGAGAAGTGCAGAGAGGGGTCGACCGCATGACGCGAGCCTCGGTGCCCGCGCCGAGGGGCTCCGAGTCGGGGAGACTGTCGTCCAGGCGCGTCTCGGCGGTCAAGCGGCGACGAGCAGGCTCGCCATCGAGCGACCGCGCGACTCGGGAGCGATCGAGGAGCCCACGGTTCCGGGGCGGACCTGCTCTCTGCGCCTCAGTCGATGTGCGCGATCACGAGACCGATCTCACCGTCTGGGTCATCGCCGCGGCGCACCTCGCGACCACACAGCTCGACGCTCGAGCTCCCTACGCGCGGGTGAAAGGCCACCAGGACACCGCCGGCGGGGTGACGCAGGATGAAGCGGGGACGGGCGGACAGTCTGCCGTCCAGGCTCAGGACCCGGCCGTCTCGCGGGTCGAGGCTGTAGAGCACGTAGTGTTCCGCGGCCCAGCCCTCGAGACCGACGCGACAGTCCACGAACGTCGTCCCGAGCACCTCGAGCGGAACCAGCGCGATCCCGAACGCCGAGCGCATCACGCCCTCGACGTCGACGGTGAGCGCCCCCGTATAGCCACCGAGAGCGAGCGCCTCCCAGCGGATCGCCCCGTCCGGTGCGAAACGAATGAAGCCATCGTTCACGCCCACGATCACGTCTTCGTCGACTCGCTCGACGCCCCAGATCCGTCCGTGGTCGACGGTCCACGCCGCCGCGACGCCTTCGCGCCCGACATGAGCCAGGAGACTCTGCCGCCGGTCGAAGCAAGGAGCGCCTTCGAGGCACACCGGCTCTGTCGCGTCGTGTCGGGCGTTGAAGATCGAGAGCCACAGAGACCCGTCGCGCTCGACGCCCCCCTGCGGCAGCTCGACCAGCGGCCAGATCCTCTCACGCAGGGCAGAGCTCCAGTGCCAGGCGGGCGTGCCGTCTAGCGTCATCGTGACGCTGAGCCCGTGCGCGCCGCGCGCCACGCCGAGCGAGCCGAGGTCGAGCTCGTCGGTCCAGGTCGCGAGTCGCCCCTCACGCTCGCCGCACTCGGCGCCCGAGCAATCACCGTGCACGGCGTCCAACCAATTCGCGCCGTCGGGGGGCTCGGCGCGGATCACGCTGCCGTCTGCGGCGGCCAGGTGCTCGGGCGCCGCCTCCCGAACACGCGTCGTCACCACGCGCCCGTGATGCTCGGCCAGCAGCCGCTCGCCGCGCCCACCCACCGCCCAGCGCGGCGCTCCGTTCGCGTCGAGCGCCAGGGCCACGTGCCCCCGCGGGAGCTCGCGAGGCTCCCCGTCGATGACGACGCGGGCGTCGCGGGGAGCAAGCACGAGCGCGTAAACGGCGCCGTCCATGTCGACGTCCAGCGCCTCGAGGCGCGTCGCAAAATCTCCGCCGCCGAGCGCGAGCGCCCACCGGGCGTGGCACTCCGCTTCCACCTCCAGGCGTGGCACACAGTCGGCGCCCGCGTCCTCGAGCCCGGCGTCCCGTGGGGCGGCGTCCCGCGTCCCGCCGTCGGCGGTGGGCGCGGGCGTCAAGCCGTGATCCGACCAACATCCCGTCGGCAGAACGAGCAGAGGCACCCAGAGGACGAGACCGCGAAGCATCGCGGACAGCGTGTCGCGCCGCAAGAAGAGATGCAACACGGCAGGCGTCGAGGGCGGACGTCGCCGCCTTCGAAACCTGAATCTCCGTTGCTGGCGCTCATCCATCGCGAGGTGACCAGCGGTCGCGTGCTGGAGGGGCTGGCGGAGTACGGCGACTCGAGCGGCCGGGAGCCGGCCCCCACGTGGGGGTTCCTGCGGCTCGGCCGGGAAGCGAGGAGCCCCGTGCGCTACGAGATGCCGAGCGGGCGCGGGCGGGGGCCGTGGCGGCTTCGAGGGGCCTGGCCCGCATCGCCCCAGACGGGTTGACGGCGCCGTCGGTCACCATGGGCGCCGGTCATTCGGGCCTCAGAGCGCACGAAACGTCCCGTCGTCGTAGATGACGACGTGGACGGCCGCGCAGCCAACCCGCTCACGCTGGGACGCGAGGGCAACGACGAAGCCCTCTCCGTGAGGCCGCATCGCGGCCACGTGGAGGTCGGGACGCACCGAGCTCCACTCCGCGAGCTCCTCCGCGCGTCCATCCGTGACGTGGCCCACCGTCTGCTCGAGAGCGTAGAAGATCCGACCACCTTCCGCGGCGGCGACCGAGACGACCGGCCCCGCTCCCGCGGAGAAGACCTGCCACCCTCCCCACCCGTCGTGGATGGCGACCTGTCCGTCCGCGGTCCCGAGGAACAGCGCGCTCCGCCCGGACATCCACATGGCCGTGAGAGGGGGAGTCACCGGCACGTCCGACCGCGGAGCGAGGATGCCCGCGCCTCCGCCGCTCGCGAGCACCGCATCGTCGGTCACCACGTACTGCAGCGTCCGGTCTCCCCATAGCCCGAGCACCGTGCGTGGCGCGGGGCCCTCGAGCGACATCCTGTGGGTGCGGCCCTCGTCGTCGGTCACCGCTCCGCCGCTCCCGTCTACGAGAACGCCCCCCAGGGCGAACGGCGACCGCCCGTCCCCGGGGGCGAGGAGCCACAGCTCCCCAGGCCCTGCTCGCATGACCGCCGCGTCTTCCCGAGTGGCTCTCGCAGGCCAGGCATCCAGACAAGAGGCGCGCCCTCTCCCGTCGACCCTCGTGACACCGCACTCGCTGGGCCAGAGCAGATGGCCGCTCTCCACGTGCCGGACGTTCCGAATCTCTGCGCCGAGGTCCACCGCCGACAGGCGCGTCTCCCAGCGACCTCCTCGGTGCACGACGAGGTGCACCCTCGACTGCCCTTCGAGCTCCGCCCTCACGAGCACCGCGATCTCTTCACCGTCCGAGCTGAGATCGACCGCCGCCGTGCGGCCAGGGAGACCGCAGAAGTCTCCTGGGCCATCGACGCCCGGGAGCGGGGCCTCCCACGGGCCGGCGTCGTCGCGTGTCGAGGCGTCGACGGGCCCGTGACTGTGCGAGCATGCTGCCACGAGAGACAGCAGCGCCGTCAGGCAGAGCTCAGAACCGGCGGAAGCGTGTGCCATCGAACCAGATCACCATGGCCGGACCGCACTCGTACTCGGTGAAGCGAAAGTCGAGGAGCGCGAGATAGACCTCACCGGTCTCGCGGTCACCGGTCAGATCTTCGAATCGATGATCCCCGCGTTCGCCACCCACCGTGGCGATGACCTCCTTCCGACCGTCCGCGTGCACCTGGCCGAAGTCGTACGCGGTCAGGTAGTACAGGACGTCTCCGTCGTGCCAGAGCCGGCTGGGCGCTCCCTCCGGGAAGTCGGCCGCGATCCCCGCCACGCCGTCGACGTACCGGGTGACGCCACCGGAGGTCGCGATCCAGACCGCGCCTCCAGGCTCGGTCGCCATCGCCAGGTAGGTCGCGGTCTCGGCATAGAGCACCTGAGAGATCGTCCCATCCACCGGTCCGGCGTAGAGGCTACGGGCGGTGAGGGCGTAGACCCGGTCGCCCTCGCGCACGACCTCGATCGGGTACTCCCACACCTCGAGCGCGTGCTCCGTGCGGCGGGATCCGTCGGCGTCAAGCCGCACCAGCTCCTCTTGCAGCAGAAGCCAGCCACCGGCGCCGTCCTCCGCCATGGCCGCCGAGTGCACACGCTCCTCCGCGAAGAGGCAGCGCGGGGTGGAGACGCCGTCGAGCGCGAGCAGAGGGCAAGCGGGAGAGTCCACGGCCCAGACCACGTCACCCGAGGGCACAGCGAGCCCGCGCGGGAACTCGCTCCCCGGCTCTCTCGGAGAGGCGAGCCACGTCACCCAGCCCGTCCCGTCGTTGTGAAGCACGCTGACACCGTCGCGGAAGGGCGAGAAACCTCCGAACGTGTCGTTGTCGACGGAGAGCAGCAGGAACAAGCCAGCCTCGCCCGCGACGAGCCGGACGGGAGCGTCGAGGCTGGGAATGCCAGCATAGGGAGAACATGCCGGCGTCGTGCTCTCCCGCCAACCCGCCATCTCGTCCAGCTCGATACCCTCGGGGGTCCAGGCCGGAGCAGGGGGCGGGTCGGGAAACACACGCGGTCCAGAGTCGAACAGCCCACCCTCGGCGACCGGCGGCCTTCCAGACTCGGGGGCGGCGTCCCTGACCCCAGCCTCCTCCGGGATCGGCTGGGCCCCACATCCCGCTGCCAGCATCAGCATGGCAAAGAGCGGCGCGTAGCTGCAGCCAGGGGGGCGCGGTGTACGTGCGGTCAGGGTCACCATCGGTGTCATGTTTTCTTTTGTTCGAGTGTAGTGGTCCCAGCTGCCACCAGACGCATGCCGTGTTCCGGGTCGCGCCTTCAGCCGCCGTCCGCGGCGCCGGCGTCGTCGCACAAGCGAATCGCGCAGCGACGGAGACCCGCCGTCGTACAAATGCACGAGTTGCAGCCGTCGTAGCAGGCGCTCTCGTACCCCGGCGGGGGCGGCGGGTCGAACGGGACGCACTCGGGGGCGCACTCGGCGGCGGGCAGAGGCTGCGGCTCTCCGGCGCAGCCCAGCGCCAGGAGCACGCACGCCGTGATGAGCGCAGCGAGTGCAGGCTTCATGTCCTCTCCGGGTCAAGTTGGATCGCGAACGTCACGCCGCTCCATCATGGCGCGCCGAGCGCGGGCCGCCAAGCTGCGCGTCGCCCCGCCCGAAGCGACGCGACTTCGGCCATTCTCCGCCGGGGATGGTGGAGGAGGCACGGCAGGGGACGCCATTGAGTCGTCATGCGAGGCCCGGGTGCGCTGTCGACGAGGGTCCTTGATCGCGGCTCGCACGCCCACTCCACTCGCTCCGGATCGATGGCATATAGGTTTGCCTCGATGCGTGCCGTGAGCGAGGGCGGCCCTCCTCGATGGACTCCAGCCTGCTCACTCATGCCCCGAGCTCGATGTGCTCGAGCGCGAGCAGGTTCGCCAGCATGATGCTGTCCAGCTTCATGCGCCGGCGGAGCTCATCAGCCGTGGAGCGCGACGACCTCGCCCTGCGTCCTCGCGCCGCCCAACCACCACGGCGACCTTCGCGAAGCCTCCGAAGTGGTGTCGAACTACCCGGATCGCCTTCGCGAAGCCTCCGAAGTGGTCCGGAACTACCGAGTTGGCCTTCGCGAAGCCCCTCGAGGTGGTTCGGAACTACCGGGTTGGCCTTCGCGAAGCCTCCGAAGTGGTTCGGAACTGCCGAGTTGGCCTTCGCGAAGCCCCTCGAAGTGGTTCGAAACCACCGAGTTGGCCTTCGCGAAGCCCCTCGAAGTGGTTTGAAACTACCGAGTTGGCCTTCGCGAAGGCCTCCGAGGTAGTTCGAACTACCCGGATCGCCTTCGCGAAGGCCCCCGAGGTGGTTTGGAACTACCGAGTTGGCCTTCGCGAAGGCCTCCGAGGTGGTTCGCGTGACTCGATCGCCCTTCGCGAAGCCCCCGCTGGTGGTTCGGCGCCTCGACGATCGATCGGACGCGGCACATCCTCTTGCACAGCCAGCAGGATTGTCATAATGTCAACCTGACGCGCCCGCGACAGTATGGACCATGGGGGGACATGGGGCGGGCCACGGAAAAGGGGGGCGCCATGGCGCTGAAGAAGCTCTCGGTACAGGAGATGGTGAAGTTCTCGGGGGACCTGCTCTCGGAGAGGAGCGCAGAGCGGAGGGCGCTCGAGACCCACCCGGAGGCTGCGGTCCTGGTGTCCAGGCTGCAGGCTGCGCACGAAGGCCTGGTGGCCGCGCAGCCTCCGAACGACAGCGAGATCGCCGAGCTGACCGAGGAGATCACGCAGCTCGACGTCCGGCACGACGCGCTGGTGCGCGCCATCGAGGGGCGGCTCACGAGCGAGATCGCGCTCGCCGAGGCGGCAGAGGGCGAGAGCGGCACGCACGACGCGCTGCGCCGGGCCCGCGGCGTCCTGTTTCCTGATGGCCTGATGCTCGTCCGCCGCTCCTACATCGAGCAGGCGGGCGAGGCGGAGCTCCGCGCGGCTCGGATCGACGAGCCGGTCGAGGCGCTGCTGAAGGAGATGCAGATCCACGACGGCCGCGAGCTACACGACGTCTACGGTCAGCTCCAGGAGGTCGCCACCCAGATCGGCGCCCTCGTGAAGCGCCGGGCCGAGCTCGGTGAGGAGGGCGAGAAGGTGGCCCGCACGCACCAGGCGCGGCTCGACTGGATCCGCGTCATCAACGCGCTCGCCCAGGTCCTCGAGATGCTCGGCGTCGACGAGGGGCCCGTCCTCGGTCGCATCCGCGAGGCCGAGCGCGTCGCCGAGCGCCGCGACGCCAAGCCCCGCGAACCGGTCGAGCCGAGCGCCCCGCCGGCCGTCGACGAACCGCTGAACGACGGCCCGCCCGTCGAAGGGCCCGCCCCCGGAGATCCGCCCATCGCGTGACGGGCACCCTTGGCCCACCTGCCGAGGCGCTCCCAGGAGCTGGGGGCGCCTCGACTCGCGCTCGGCCTGATCGAGGGAGAGTCTGCTTCGCCTCGCGTCACGACGGCTCGCGACCTCCTACCCCCACCGTGTCGACAGCAGCCACGCTATCGCTCGGCCAGCCGCGTGAGGCAGACCGTGCGCCGATCTCCCACCCCAGCCGGGTAGAGCGCACGGCGCCCGAGCTCCCAGATGAGGGTCCCAGCTGGCACCAGACGCATGCCGTGTTCCGGGTCGCGCCTTCAGCCGCCGTCCGCGGGGCCGGCGTCGTCGCATCCGCGAATCGTGCAGTCGCGGACACCCGCCGTCGTGCAGGTGCAGAGGTTGCAGCCGTCGAAGCAGGCGCTCTCGAACCCCGGTCGGGGCGGCCGGTCGAACGGGACGCACTCGGGGGCGCACTCGGCGGCGGGCAGAGGCTGCGGCTCCCCGGCGCAGCCCAGCGCCAGGAGCACGCACGCCGTGATGAGCGCGGCGAGTGCAGGCTTCATGTCCTCTCCGAGTCAAGTTGGATCGCGAACGCCACGCCGCTCCATCATGGCGCGCCGAGCGCGGGCCGCCAAGCTGCGGGTCGCCCCGCCCGAAGCGACGCGACTTCGGTTATTCTCCGCCGGGGATGGTGGAGGAGGCACGGCGCGGGGAGGCGGCTCCCCCGGAGCGGGTGGGGGCGTGGACGGTCGGGCGTCAGCTCGGGCGCGGCGGCGCGGGGGCGGTGTTCGCGGCCACCCACGAGAAGACCGGCGTCGAGGGGGCGATCAAGATCGCGCATCTGTCGAGCGGCGCCGTACAGCGGCACTGGTTCCTCCGCGAGGCGGCGCTCGCGACCCGGCTGCGGCACCCGGCGATCGTCTCGCTCTGGGAGGCGGGGCAGCTCGACGACGGACGGCCCTTCCTGGTCTACGAGCGCGTCGTCGGGCCGACCCTCGAGGAGGTCGCGGAGTCGCTCTCGCTCGAGCAGGTGGTGCGCTTCGGCGCGCAGCTCCTCGACGCCCTCGGCTACGCGCACGACGCGGGCGTGGTGCACTGCGACGTGACGCCCTCGAACGTGCTGCTCGCGGAGGGCGAGCGCGCACGGCTCATCGACTTCGGGCTCGCGAAGGCGGCCGGCGAGCGCGCCCTCGATCGGCGGGCGGCGTCGCGCGTCAGCGGCACGCCCGGCTACCTCAGCCCCGAGCAGGCGCGCGGAGCGGGGAGCCCGGGGCCCGCGAGCGATCTCTTCGGGTGCGGCGCGGTGCTCTTCCGGCTCTTGACGGGGCACGCGCCCTACGGCGGCGACACGGCGCTCGAGATCGTGAAACACACGCTCACGCAGGCGCCGCTCCCGCTCCGACCGCGGCGCGGGCTGCAGGCGCCCAAGCGGCTCGGCGAGGTCGTGCAGCGTCTGCTCGCGCGAGACCCCGAGCACCGCTACCCGAGCGCGGCGCTCGCCCGACACGAGTGGTTCGACGCGGCCGCGACCGACACCCCGATCGAGGGCGCGGTCCGCCCCATCGTCCCGCTCCGCCCGGGGCTGCAGTCGCTCGAGACCATCCTCGTCGACAGCGTGCAGTCGGCGCGCCCCGTCGCCGCCTTCTCCACCGTGCAGGCCACGCCGCACAGCGGGATCCGGCGGGCGGGGGCGTCCGAGGCCGACGCCGCGCCGCTGTTCGGCCGGGACGCGCTGCTCGACGAGCTCTGGGCGACGCTCGAAGCGGAGGGCGAGGTCGGCGTCGTGGCCGGCGCGGGGCGAGGCAAGTCGCGCGTGCTCGACGCGCTCGGCGAGCGCGCGAAGGACGCGGGCCACCGCGTGGTCCGGACCCGCGGTCGCCGCGGCGCTCTGTGCGCGCCGTTCGAGGCGCTCGCGACCCTCTGCCTCGACGCGATCTCGGCCGCCACCTTGGCGCCGCCCTGGCTGGCCGCGGAGCGGCTCTCGGCGTCGCTCGGCGACCTGGCGCTGAGCGATCGAGAGGGCGCGCGAGACGCCGTCGTCGGCGGCCTGCTCGGGGTGGGCCCCACCGGCTCGACGCGGGGCGCGACCATGCTCGCGCACGAGGTGCTCGTCGGGCTGCTCGACCTCGAGCGCCGCCCGATCCTGCTGATGCTCGACGACGCGGACGGAGTGGACGACGGCACCTGGGAGGCGGTGCGGTCGGTGCGACAGGCGTTCCCCGACCGGGTCTCGCTCGCGTGGGCCGGGGAGGGCGTGGACGGAGCGCCGCTGCCGCCGCTCGACGCCGTGGCCCTCGACGCGCTCTGGGAGACGCTGTCGCAGGGGCCTCGCCCCGAGCAGGACGCGCCCGCGGATCTGCTCGCGCTCGCGGGCGGCGGGTTCGACGCGCTCCTCGCCGCGCTCTCGCCGTCCGCCCGCAGCCTCCTCGCGGCGGCGAGCGTGTTCGAGGGAGAGGCCCCGAAGCGAGCGCTCGCCACGGTGGCCGAGGTGCTCAGCGCGCCCTACGAGGTGGACGCGGACGCGCTCCAGGAGCTGCTCGACGCGCGGCTGGTGGTCGAGATCCCCGACGCGAGCGCGCGCTTCGAGCGCTGGGTCCGGCTGCCGTCCCCCGGGCTGCGCGCGCACCTCGAGGCCTGGCTCGACGCGCCGACCAGGCGGCTGGCGCACGGCGCGGCCGCGCAGTGGCTCTCGCGGTCCTCGCTCGACGCGACGGCGGCCAACCTCGCGCGCGTCGCGCACCACGCGCGGCTGGCCGGCATGGAAGCGAGCGCGGCCTACGCCTGGAGCGAGGCCGGGCGCATGGAGATCGAAGCGAAGCGGTCGGCCGAGGCGGCGCGGTGCTTCGAGCGCGCCCTCGAGCTGGCGCAGGGGCCGGCGGCCGAGGCGATCGACCGCCCGCGCATCCTCTGCCAGCTCGCCGAGGCCGCGCTCTCGGAGGGCCGCGCGGCGGACGCGGACGGACACGCCGAGCGCGGCCTGCTCGCCGTGGAGCCCGAGCGCACCGTGCTCCGGGCGCGGCTCCTCCAGATCCGGGCCGAGGCGGCGGTGCAGGCCACGCAGCTCCACGACGCGCTCGGCGACTTGCGGGTCGCGATCCAGATCCTCGGCGAGCAGGGTGACCCGATGGAGCTCGCGCGGGCCCACGCCTCGCTCGGCTGGGTGCTCGGCTATCGGCTCGGTCGGAACGACGAGGGCATCGCGCACGGCCGTCGCGCGCTCGAGATCGCGGCCGAGATCTCCGCGCCCGCCTTCCGGGCTTCGCTCTGCGGCCGCCTCGGCGCGAACTACCTACGCGCGGGCAACTGGGACGGGCAGCTCGACGCCAACCGCGAGGACTTGCACCTCTCGCGCCGGGCCCGCGACGCGTACGGGCAGGTCCGCGCGCACATCAACCTCGGCGTCTGCTACACGAACCGCGGCGACCTCGACCGCGCCCGCATGCACACGGAGGCCTCGTTGTCGTTGGCCGACCGCTGCGGCGCCCAGGGCGCGGCGCAGATCGCGCACAACAACCTCGCGATGATCTCGGTGGACGAGCAGCGCTGGGACGAGGTCGACGCGCACGTCGCGGCGGTGTTCGAGGCGGCCGAGCGCACCGGCTACAAGCGAGCGTTGCCCGAGACCCTCGTCAGCCAGGCGCGCGCGTGCATCCACCGCGGCGCCCTCGACGAGGCGGCCGACGCGCTGGCGAAGGCGCGCGCCCTGAGCGACGTGGCCGACGACGAGGTGGTCGAGCGTGTCTCGCTCCTGCTCGACCTCGCCCGGGCGCAGGCGGACGAAGCGGACGTCGATCTTCCCCGGAGCGAGGCGCTGATCGCGCGGGCCGTGCACGACCCCTACGAGCGCGCCGCGAGCCGCCTCACCCACGCCGCGCTCCTGCGCCACGCCGGCCGCGCCCGAGACGCCGCGAGCGAAGAGGCCGAGGCGGCCAAGACCCTGCGCGCGCTCGGCGCCGACCTCTCCCTCGAGCACCGCCGCTGGGGCGACCACGCGCAGCTCGGCGAGGTCGAGACCCTCTCGCGCTGACTGCGGCAGTAGGCAGGAGTCGCGCGCGATACGGTGTAGAGAACGAGCGGCTTCGATCGCTGCGGGAGCCACTCCCCCTCAAGGAGAGGAAGCCGACTCGAACACGCGTCGAGTCGCGCAGACCGACCGGGTCGATGCAAACGTGCTCGCTGCGAGTCATGATATAGGTGGGAGCATGGACTGGCCGCATCTAGAGACCCCTCCGATCGTGGAGGCTCTCATCGACATTCAAGTCGAAGCGGAGCCAGATCTAGACGCCCTGCGGGGGTTGCACGCTGGACTGAAGACCGACTACCCCCACCTGCTCGAGGGCCGCCAAGAGCACGTGACGGTCCGCCGCGATGGCGCCGCGACGCAGTTCGATCACTTGCAGCGGCAGCGCGGGTTCGCGGTGGCGTCGGCAAACCACGAACGACTCGTCCAGTTCAGGGACGATGGCTTCACGTTCAACTGGCTTGGCCCGTACGAATCGTGGGTCAGCCTTCGCGATGAGGCCCGTCGGACGTTTGCTGTCTACTTCGACGTCATTGGCCCGCAAGCGATCTCCCGAATTGGTGTCCGGTACGTGAACCGAATCGAGATTCCTGAAGGGGTTGAGCTGAGCACGGTGACAAAGCTGCACGCCCAGGTGCCGCCGGGGCTCCCTCAGTCGGTGGGGGGAGAGATGCTCCGCGTCCTCTTGAAGTTCGAGCCGCGAACCATCGCCCTAGTCAGTTCGTTGGTTGAAGCTCAGCCCGACCCTAGTGGATTTGCCTGCGTTCTGGACATCGACGTGTTCCAACAGAAGCCTCTGCCCTTGGACCTTGAGGGCGTCTGGGAACGGCTGGAGGAGCTACGGGAGGTGAAGAACAAGGTGTTCTTCCGCACCCTAGCCGCGGATACACTGGAGCGATACAGATGAATCTAGTTCCCATCGACCTGACGTCGCGCCGCCAATCCACAGCGAGTGAGTCTCGCGAGACTGCTGGCAAGGGGGGGCTCGAGCACTCACGGGATTGGTCAGACTCGCTTGGCGAGATCTTGATACGCAGGGGGGTGAGTCCAGTGAGCGTGGCCGCCCGGCGGGCTGAGGAGCTTATTGCCAAGGGGAAGCGTAGAGCGGCCCTCGATGTGGCGCTCCGAGCTGTAGACCGCGCGCTGAAGCAAGGAAACTTCAGGACGCTTCGGGAGTTCTTCGCACAGCACGATTGGGAACAGGGAACCATCGACGTGAGCGTCACGTTGCTGATGGCCGCCAAGCCTGCACGTAAGGCTATTCCCGAGCGCCGGACTGCCGTAGCCCGTCTTCTGCGGCGTCTGCTTCGTGAGGCGCCTGAACGACATAGCAAGATTGCGCCCTTCCTCTAGGTTGTGTCGGATTGGCTACGAAAACACTCGGGACTTGACGAGTGCGGGGAGTTTGCGGTCGTTGTCGGGGGGGTTGGCCTTCGACAGCGGCACTCAGGTGCTTACTACAGGACGACGGCTGAGGGTGATGTACGCTTTGTCCACCTTGCCTTCCACCATGACCTGAGAACGGCGGACCCGCCGAACCACAAGTACCGGTGGGTGCAACCCGCCGCCCTCGATGAGTCTTTGCTGAACTTCCTTGGCGCGCTGTGTCGGGAGATCCGTGATGGCGCCCCGGAACTTCCGTATGGTTTCGGCAACGGCTCGTTCGATCGTGTGAACGGCACGTATGTCCAGGCGGGTGCACCGCGTGGGCTAACGTGTGCCACCTTCGTGCTCGCCCTCTTCGCGGCCTACGAGATCGACGTAGTGGATCTGGAAGAATGGCCGCCGCGGCGAGAAGACGCTGAGTGGCAGCGCTCGATCCTGTGCACCCTCAAGGCCCAGTTTCCTGGTGCATCAGATCGGGCGTACTTTGCTCATATCGAAGCGGATATTGGCAACTGCGTGCGGGTGCGGCCTGAGGAAGTTGCTGGTGCTGCCTCACGCGACACGTTTCCGGCCGACTTTGCTACCGCCGAAGCGCTTGGACGCCAAGCGGCGGCGGAGCTCACGCGAGACTTTCTTCGGCGAGAATCAAGCCGCTTTCCTAAGATTGCTTCAAAGCTGCGGAGCCTCGCGAAGGCAGGCGTCGAGGATCTCAAGGAGAACCATCTCCGAGTCTTCGAGGTGATCCTAGACAACATCCCTTGGCGGCGATAGCAGCCTCCGGACACGCTTTCGACCGAGGATGCCGGGAGGAATCGGGATGGACCAAGCTCTTGCGTGCCCCCGTCACTCGACGCCGTGGGTGTAGATCGCGTCGGGGAGCTCGTAGCCGTGGCCGCGGATCACCTCGGCCGCCTTGGGGACGAAGCCGGTGGGCTCGAAGCGGCTGAGGATGCGGCCCCGCTCGTCCTGGCCCTCGTACTTGCGCACGAAGATGTTCTCGAGGTGGTAGCCCTTGTCCGGGTCGTAGCCCTGGACCTCGGCGATGTGGGTGACGCAGCGGCTGCCGTCGCGCAGGCGGCTGGTCTGCACGATGAAGTCGATCGCGCTCGCGATCTGCGCGCGCATGGCGCGGAGCGGCATCTGGATGTCGCTCATCATCGCCATGGTCTCGAGCCGGTTCATGGTGTCGGTGGGGTAGGTGGCGTGCACGGTGGCGAGGCACCCGCCGTGGCCAGAGGTCATGGCCTGCACGAGATCGAGGGACTCGGCGCCGCGGATCTCACCGACGACGATGCGGTCGGGCCGCATGCGGAGGGTCGCCTTGAACAGATCGCGGATGCTCACCGCGCCGCGGCCGCGGCTGTCGGGCGGGCGCGCCTCGAGCTGCACGATGTGCTCCTGCTGGCACTGCACCTCGCGCGTGTCCTCGATGACGACGATGCGCTCGTCGGTCGGGATGAACCCGGTGAGCGCGTTGAGGAGAGACGTCTTGCCCGAGCCGGTGCCGCCGGCGACGATGATGTTCTGCTTCACCACCACCACCGAGCGCAGCAGGTGCGCCGCGTCCGCGGTGAAGGAGCCGAACTCGAGGAGCTTGTCGATGGTCAGCGTCTCCTTCGCGAAGCGACGGATGGCGACCATGGGGCCGTCGGGCGCGGCCGGCGGGAGCACGGCCTCCACGCGGGAGCCGTCGGGGAGGCGCGCCTCGAGGATCGGGCGGTGCTCGTCGACGTGACGGCCGACGAACTGCGCGAGGTTGCGGAGCGCGGCCGTCAGCGCGTCGCGCGAGGGGAACGCCGCGTCGACCTTGTGAAGCTTGCCGCGGCGCTCGATGAAGATCTGGTCGGGCCCGTTGATCATCACCTCGCTGACGGTGCTGTCGTCGAGGAGCGGCCGGACGGGCTCGAGGAACTTGAGGAGGGTCTGCTCGAAGACTTCTTTGGGGATCACGGCGCGGCCTCCTCGGGCGTCGTCGCGGCTTCTTCTTCCGCTGGCGCAGCTTCCACGTCAGCGGTCTCGTCGTCGGCGGTCTCGGGCATGGGCACGCGCTGGGGAACGCCGCGCTCCTCGCTCGTCAGGGCCGCGCGCGCCTCGGCGCGGTGGCTGCCTTCGGGGGCGAGCGCGAGGTAGCGGCGGAAGTGCTCGCGCGCGGCGTCCGCGTCGTCGAAGGCGTCCCGGTGCAGGACGCCGAGGAAGTAGTAGGCCTGCGGCTCGTCGGGCGCGTCCTCGAGCACCCGCTCGAGCTCCTCGCGCGCCTCCTGGTGATGGCCGAGCCCCATGCGGATGGAGGCGACCAGCATGCGGAGCGACCACTGCTCGGGGTTGGCCTCGAGGTAGGGCTCGGCGTAGTCGAGCGCGGCCGCGAGGCGCGAGGCCTCCACGCACACCGCGAGGAGCGCGGGCACGACGCGCTCGGCCTCGACGCCGCGATCCATCGACGCGGCGAGGTACTGCTCGGCCCGCGCGTAGTCGCCGCCGCGCGCGAGGAGCATGCCGCGGCGGTAGAGCTCCTCCGCGTCGATCGACTCGAGCGGATCGGCCCGCGCCTCGTCGGCGCCGGTCTGCGCGCCGCCGCACGCGGCCAGCGCGAGCATGACGAAGAAGACGAGAGTGCGGGTCATCAGGCGCTGTCGATGTGAATCTGGAGCTGACGCGCGAGCTGCCGCAGCCAGGTCAGGTAGGGGTCGCCCTCGCGGTGGCGCAGCAGCTCGATCAGGGCGCGCGCCTCGAGGAGGGAGTCGGGGAGCCGGCCCTGCTCGAGCGAGCGCTCGAGGCGCAGGCGGTGGTGGCGGTAGTCCTCGTCGATGCGCCGCTGCATCGTCGCGGCCTCGCGCCCCATCACGGCGGCCTCGGTGGGGGCGTTGATGGCCGTGTAGCAAGCCTGCGCCCGGAGATAGAGCCGCACCGCGTCGACGCCGTCCTGCGAGTTGAAGGGGTAGCGCTCGGCCTTCGCGATGGCCGCCTCCGCGTCCCGGTCCGCGCGGTGGCGCGCGGGGCCACCCTGCGAGGCGCACGTGACCGTCTCGTCGAAGAGGGTCGGCGGCGGCGCGGCCGGCGTCATGTCGATGCCCGGATCGTCTTCGGCCAGGAGCAGCCAGCCGACGAGCGGGATGATGATGAAGAAGGCGATGAGGATCGGCGCGGAGACCTGCTTGTCGTCCGGGTCCTTCTTCTCTTTGGGCAGCTGGTCGGTGACGCGCAGCTTGAGGTTGCCGACCTGCAGCTCCGCGCCCCAGCCGAGCATGCCGTGCTGGAAGGGCTGGCCGCCCGCGAAGACCGGCGTGCCCGCGCCCTGGGCCACCGCGACCCAGCAGCCGTCCGCGCGCGGCGCGAGCATGAGGTGCTCGGGCTCGAGGTCGCGCGCGTCGGGGATCGGGATCCCCGCGGCCGGCGAGCGACCCACGGTCACCTGCTCGCCCTCGATGCGTTGCCGCTCGAGGGTGCCGTCTTCGCGGATGATTTCGACCCAGCATTCCATGAGAGCTCAGTACCCGGGCCCCTAGAACCCGCTGTCCATCGACTGCACGATGAATGGGCCGAGGAGGACGAGGATGATAGCGCCGAAGATGAGCATCAGGGGGCCCATCATCAGCACCGCCGCGCGGGCCGCCGACTCCTCCGCCATCACGCTCCGCCGCATGCGGAGCATGTTCGCCTGGATGCGCAGCACCTCGGCCAGCGGGTTGCCCTTCTCCTCGGACTGCACGACCGTGCCCACGAAGTCGCGCACCGCCTCGGTCGGGCAGCGATCGGCGAAGTTCTCGAGCGCCTGGCGCCGCGTCCGGCCGAGCTCGATCTCCTGCAGGATGAACGACAGCTCCTCGACCAGCCAGTCACGCCGCCCGGCCTTGTCGACGATCTGGCGAATGGAGCCGGGGAAGTCGAGGCCCGCGCCCATGCAGAGCGAGGCGAGGTCGATCGCGCCGGGCAGCGCGCGGTTGACCTCCTTGAAGCGCTGCTGGGTGGCGGAGCTGACCTGCATGTAGGGCAACAGCCCGCCGAGCCCGGCGAAGAAGAAGACGAGCACCGAGGGCAACTCCGCGAGACTCACCGCCACGAGGCCGAAGACCGTGAAGCCGACGACGCCGAGCGCGCTCATGGCCACGAACTCGTTGGCGGTCAGCCCGAGCCAGTCGCCCGAGTGCTTGAGCATCTCGTCGATCTGCCGCCGCTTGTCGCCGAGCGGCAGGTGCGCGACCCAGCCCGCGACCATGCGCATGATCGGCTCGAAGCTCTTGAACGAGCCGCCCTCGTCGAGGGCCTTCGCGCGCTTCAGCCCGCGCATGCCGAGCCGCGGCGTGTCGACCGGCTTGTTCCGCGCGAGCGTGAACACGCCGAGGAAGACGCCGGAGCAGAAGAGGCCGAGGGCCGTGTACGCGTAGACCTGGTACATCCGCTCAGAGGTCCACTAGATGTCCACCGCGAGGATCTTGCGGGCCAGCAGGATGGCGGTGACCCAGAGCACGGCCGCGACCGAGATGATCGCGAAGCCCAGGGTCGAGCTGCCGAGCGGGTCCAGCCAGTGCTCGTCCACCATGTGGATGGCGCCGATGAGCACGAAGGGGATCACCCCGAGCACGTACGCCTGGGTCTTGCCCTCGGCCGTCTTGGTGCGGACCACGCCCTCGAGGCGCGCCATCTCGCGCAGGGTCGCGGCCGACTCCTCCATGATCTTCGGCAGGTCGCCGCCCGTCTGACGGCCGACGAGGATCGTCGCGAGCGCGCTCGAGATCGCGGGGCTGCCGACGCGGGTCGACATGTTCAGGATGGCCTGGTCGAGCGGGGTGCCGAGCTTCATCTCCTTGAGCGCGAGATCGAGCTCCTCGCCCATCGGCGGCCGCATGAGCTTCGCGCTGCTCGCGATGGCCTCGCCGAGCGACGGGGTCGCCTTCAGCGCGTTCGACAGCAAGAGCAGCCACGAGTCGAGCTGCCCCTCGAGCCGCTGCACCCGCTCGGCCGCCTTGCCCTTGAGGACGTAGTAGGGCGCGAGCGCGATGGGCGGGGCGAGCAGCAGGTAGATGAAGTCGTCGAGCACGAACGCGAGCACCGGCGTGAGCCCCACGCCGATGAGCTGCAGGCGCGCGATGCTCGCCCCCGTCCGATCGAGGAGCAGGAAGCGGCAGAGCTTCTCGAGCTCGTTCTCGTAGCGCCCCCAGGCGAGCCTGAGGCTGCTCGAGGGGTCGGCGGCGAGGAGCGTGACGGTGACCGCGGCGCCGATCACGAGGAGCACGAGCCCCGCGTAGCCCAGCACGTAGGTCATGGTGTCGGCGGTCACAGGTAATCTCCATCACGCACGAGACCTTGCGCAATGAACTCGTCGAGGAAGCTCGGCAGATAGCCCGAGGCGCGGAACTCTCCGAGCACCTTGCCGCCCTCGCCCATGCCGGTGCGGTGGAAGGCGAAGATGTCGTGCAGCTCGACCTGGCCGTCGTCGTCGAGGCCGACCACCTCGCTGATCGCGGTGATGCGGCGGCTGCCGTCGCTGAAGCGCGTCTGCTGCACGATGACGTCGATGCTCTGCGCGATCTGCTCGCGGATGGCCTTCGCGGGGAGATCCAGGCCGCTCATCAGGGCCAACGTCTCGAGCCGGCCGACCGCCTCGCGCGGGCTGTTGGCGTGCGTGGTGGTCATCGAGCCCTCGTGGCCCGTGTTCATGGCCTGCAGCATGTCGAGCGCCTCGCCGCCGCGGCACTCGCCGACGATGATCCGGTCGGGCCGCATCCGCAGCGCGTTCTTCACGAGATCGCGGATCGTGTAGGCGCCCTTGCCCTCCATGTTGGCCGGGCGCGACTCGAGGCTGACCACGTGCGGCTGCACCAGCTGCAGCTCCGCCGCGTCCTCGACCGTGACCACGCGCTCGTCGTCGGGCACGTGGCTGCTCAGCACGTTGAGCAGCGTGGTCTTGCCGCTGCCCGTGCCGCCGCTGATCACGATGTTCTTCCGCGCCTTGACCGAGCGCTCGATGAACTTCGCCATCCCCGCGCTCATCGAGCCGAACTTGATGAGGTCGGAGACGCGGAGCGGCTCCTTGGCGAACTTCCGGATGGTGATGCACGAGCCGCGGATGGCGAGCGGGCGGATGATGGCGTTGACGCGCGAGCCGTCCCGGAGGCGCGCGTCGACGAGCGGCGTCGACTCGTCGATGCGCCGACCGAGCGGGGTGACGATGCGCTCGATGACCGCGCGCACCGCCTCGTCGTCGGTGAAGCGCAGCGCCGTCGGCTCGATGCGGCCGTTGCGCTCGACGAAGATCGTCTCCGGGTCGACGACCATGATCTCGCTGACCGAGTCGTCGGCGAGCAGCCGCTCGAGCGGGCCGAGGCCGAGCGCCTCGTCGGTGATCTCGTCGATGAGCTGCGCGGTGTTGGTGCTCGGCGGCAGGTCCCCGCCCACCTCGCGCATGATGAGCCGCAGCGCCTGACGCACCTTGGGGCGCATCGCGCTGTCGCTCATCTTGTTGCGGTCGAGGCTCGCGAGGTCGAGGTTGTCGAGCAGCATCCGGTGGATGCGCTTGCGGGCCTGGACCGAGACGTCGGCCGTGCCGGTCACGTCGTAGGGGCTCGCGCCCTCGGACTTCTTCGGCTTCTTCTTCGGCGGCGGGGGCGGGGCCTGGCTCTTCTCGGGCGGCGCGGGGGGCGCCTCCACGGAGCGCAGGTGCGGCTCCGCGCTCATCGCGGGCGCGCCGACCGCCTGGGCCATCGCGGGCGGAGACGGAGGCCGCGGCATCGACGGCGCGGCGGGCGGCGCGGCGCGCGGGGGCGCGGGCGCGCTCACGGGCGGCCGAGCCGGCTGCTGGGGCTGACGCGGCGCGGGCTCCGCCATGTGCCCGTGCACCTCGAGCCAGATCACGTACGGCCCCACCCGCATCGGGATCCCGCCCGGCGCGGCGATGGTCGTCCTGTGCAAATGAGATTGCCCCACCATCGTGCCGTTCGCGGACGCGTCGGTCACGTGGTAGCCGCTGGGCGTCTTCTCGATGGTGAGGTGGCGGCGCGAGACGTCGGGGGAGGGCAGCACGATGTGGCACGAGGGGTCGCGCCCGATGACCACCGGGCCGCGCTCGTGGACGGCCAGTGTCTCCACCGTGCCGTCCGCCATCTCGATCGTCATGTTCAGGGACACCCGCGAAGCCTCCGCGGTGAAAACCTACTGTGAACCAGCGGGCGTGTCCTGCCCGGGCCGCGCCCGACCCGGTCGGACCTGACCCTGCCCGCCCGGCTGGCCGTACCCCGGCGGCGTCGCCTCGAACATCTCGTACTCGTGGATGAAGCCGCTGAAGCGCTGGTAGGTCTCGAGCGCCTCGCGGATGTAATCGCGCTGCTGCCGCGGCACCGACTGCACGATGGTGGGCACCACGAAGAGCACGTTCTGGGTCGCCTCACCGCGGCGCTGGTTGCTGCCGAAGAAGACCCCGAGGATCGGGATCTGGCTGAGCCCCGGCAGTCCGCCCTGCGACTCGAGCTCCGAGCGGCTCACGAGCCCGCTCATCATCATCGCCTGGCCCGGCTCCATGTTCACCACCGTCTCGAGGTGGGTGACGCGTCGCCCCGGCGGGCCCCCCGCCGACGCGGGATCCGTCAGCTCGGACAGGTCCGCCTCCATCGCGATCTCGATGCGCCCGGTCTGGGCGTCGAAGCGCGGGGTCATGCGCAGCACCGAGCCGTACTCGATCTTCTCGAGCCGCGCCGCGAGGGCGCCCGACACGATGATGTTCACCTCGCCGCCGCCGCTGAACGACGCGGGGGTGCCGTTCGCGGTCACGAGCATCGCCTGCCGCCGCAGCCGCGCCCAGCCCTGCGACTGCGCCAGATCGATGCGGGGGAGCACCTGGTTGACCAGCGCGAGGCTCGCGGTGGTGAACCCGGGCGTGCGGTCCGCGGGCGTGCCGAGGAAGTCGAAGTTGAGGGTCGCGTTGCCGATGCCCGCCCCGCCGATCGTGCCGGGGAAGCCGACGCCGATGTTGTGGCTGTAGGTCTCGTTCAGCTCCACGAAGTAGAGGTCGAGGCGGATGGTCTCGCGCGCCTCGACGCTGCCCGGCCTGGCGTGCTGCGCGTTCGGGTCGCGCACCGTGATCTGGTAGGTGACGCGGCGGCCGTTGGCGTAGAACAGCACGAGCGAGGTCGTGCCGGGGCGGAGCGCGACGAGGATGAACTCACGCTCCGTCACCCGGATGTCGACCACCCCGGGGATGCCCTCGGAGAAGCGCTCGACGCCGATCGCGCTGACCGTCGACTGCTCGCCCACGGTCAGGTCGAGGTCGCGATCCTGCTGGGCGAGGGCCGGCGCGGCCGCGAGGGTGATCCCGGCCGCGACCACGCAGACGAGCGAGCTGAGCTTCGAGGGGATGCGCACGTTCTTCACTCCACACGCTGCGGGATGGTCGGCTGTTCGACCTGCGGCTGGCGGCGCTGCACGCGTCGTCGCCGCTCGGGCTCGATGATGTCGGCCGTGGTCGTGTCCGGCGGGTTCTCGACCACCGCGATGTCGTCCGGGTTGCGGAGCACGAGGGTCATCCGGCCCTGCTCCTGCGCGAGCGCGAGCACGCCGGCCTGCTCGAGCGTAACGCTGAGCGTGACCTGGTTGATCGAGCCCTGGCTCGAGCTGCGCCGCTCCCCTGGCCGGACCGGCGCGCCCGTGTCGCGGCCGCTCGCGAGGACGAGCAGGTTCTGCAGGAGCGGGATCGTCACGTGCTGACGCTGCTCGCGCGGCACGGTCAGGAGCGCGTCCACCCGGTCGCCGGGCCGCAGCAGCCCGCCGAAGCTCGCCGTGACGTCGGCCCGGATGGTGATGGCCCGCATGCCGTTCCGGACGAGGGCGCTGAGATCACGCCGCTGCTCGCTGGTCGTCGCGAGGTCGGTCCAGAGGAGCGACTCGCCGCCGCGGACGCCGCTCGTCACGCGCACGCCGATGATGCGCTGCGCCTCGGACGCCGGGATGTGCCGGTCCTCGACGTAGCTCTGCGGCAGCGGCCGGGTGCCGAGCATGTCCTGGCTCAGCGCGGTTCCGAGCGGGATGTCACGCGTGGCGACCACGACCATGATCGCGGGGCCGCCCGATGCTTCTTCCTCGAAGCGCTGCATGTAGAGGAAGAGCATGACGAGCCCGGCGACGGCGCAGGCGATGGCGGCGATGATGGCTTTCTTGGCCACGGCGCCGGATGGTAGCCCGCGAGGCGAGCGGAATTCGAGCTAGAAAGGTCATGGCTTCAGGAGGGGGCGCAGCGCGTACTGCCAGGCGATGGCCAGGGCGAGCAGCACCACGAGCAAGAGGCCGATGCGCTTGATCCAGTTGGGGCCGGGCTCCGGCTCCGGCTCCTCCATCACCGTGATGGGGCGCTGTCGCTCCCCTTCGAGGGCGCGCTCGTCGATGTCGAGAACGCCCGCGGCGGTGCGGCGCCCGTGCGGGCTCGAGTCGCGCACCCCGGTGACGGAGGCGTCTGTGATGCCCGCGCCGCCGCCGCCCTGGTGGGGATCGTGGACCCGGACCAGACCCTGGTCGAAGCGCGGCTTGTTCGGGGCCGAGCGCCGCTGGGTCTCCGGCCGGAGATCGAGCTCGGCCCCGAGGATGGCCGCGGCCGCTCCGTCGTCACGCGGCGGCGCGGCGGGCTCGGGCTCCGGGGCGGGCGGGGGCGGCGTCGGCACCGGCCGCGGCAGCGCCTCCGGCTCGGGCTCCGGCTCCTGCGGGGGCGCCTCCTGGATGGGCTCGGGCGACGCCGGGACCGGGCGGTTCGTCGCGCGCTGAACCGCCTCCCGCACGTCGGCGCCCTGGAGCGCCGCCGCGACCGCGGCCGCCGTCTCGCTCGGCCCCACCTCGTGCAGCTCGTCGTCGAGGAACCCGTCGAGGTGCTCGGCCAGCTCCACCGTCGACGCGAAGCGATCGTTCGGCTGCTTCGCGAGCGCCCGCGCGACGATCTGATCCAGGGCCGGAGAGGCCTGCGCGACGCGCCCGTGGAGCCGCGCGACCGACTCCTCCACCACCGCGATGCGCGTCTCCATGTCGGTCATCCGGGTGAACGCCGGCCGGCCGGTCAGCGCCTCGACCAGGATCGCGCCCAGGGCGAAGACGGCCGATCGGGGCGTCTCACCGCCGCCGCGGATGATCTCGGGCGCCTTGTATCCGAACGCGATCGGCGCGTCCGTCGTGTCCACACGCACCGCGCCGTCCTCCCGGATGCGCAGGTCCGCGGGCGTCAGCACGCGGGGGCGCGCTGCGATCGCGCTCGCGGCGCGGCCGATCACCCAGCAGGCCACCGGCAGCGGCAGACCGCTCGGGAGCCGCTCGAGCACCTGGTCGAGGCGTACTTCGCGCACCGGCCCGATGATATGCGACGACCGCGCTTCGAAGTCGACCCCGACGTGGGCATACTCGCGCTCATGACGGCGCGGGAAGACTTCAAGGTCGAGGCAGACGACGGCCATCCGGTGGCGGCGCGATGGTGGGCGCCGGCCTCGCCACAGGGGCTCGTCCAGATCGTGCACGGGATGGCCGAGCACTGCGCGCGCTACGAGCGGGTCGCCGAGAAGCTGAACGAGGCCGGCTGGGCGGTGATCGCGCACGACCACCGGGGCCACGGCGCCACCGCCGCGGCGGACGATCTGGGCCACTACGGCGACGAAGGTGGGCTGCGGCGGGTCGTGGCCGACATGCGGCGCGTCCGGCGCGAGGGCAGGGCGCGCCAGCCGGAGGGGCCCCTCGTGCTGCTCGGGCACAGCATGGGCTCGTTCCTGTCCCTCTTCGATCAGTGCGACGCGCCCGGCGAGGTCGACGCGCTCGTCCTGAGCGGCTCGAACGAGCTGGGCGGCGCCGCGGTGAAGGCCGGGCGCGCGGTGGCCAAGCTCGAGCGGCTGAGGCTGGGCAAGCGCGGCAAGAGCGCGCTGCTCGCCTTCTTGTCGTTCGGCTCGTTCAACAAGGCCTTCCAGCCGGTGCGCACCGAGTTCGACTGGCTCTCGCGCGACGCCGACGAGGTCGACGCCTACATCGCCGATCCGCTCTCTGGCTTCCGGTGCACCAACCAGCTCTGGATCGACTTCCTCGGCGCGCTCGATCGGCTGGGTGACGCCGGCTTCCGGAGGCGGCTCCCGAGCCAACTCCCGGTCTACCTCATGGCGGGAGAGAAGGACCCGGTGGGCGGCGCGAGCGGCGTGGCCGCGCTCGAGGCCCAGCTCCGCGGGGCCGGGCTCACCGACGTCACCCGGAAGATCTACCCCGGCGGACGCCACGAGATGTTCAACGAGACCAACCGCGACGAGGTGGTCTCGGACCTGATCGCGTTCCTGGCCGAACAGCGCGCCTGAGGTTCCAGTCGTGACAGAGTTGCGCGATCCCTGGGGTCTGACGTCCCTAGGGCCTCCGGCGAGTGGGTGAGCAGGTCAGGCGCAGCGTGCGTGGCTCGGTCCTTGCGACGGGAGGGACAGAGTCTCTGGCTGGACGACCGTCGACATCGCCTGGGCGTCCCGATAGGCTGATCGAGCGCATGCGTCTGAAGACCGACGACCAACTACCCGAGCGGCCGCCATCCGAGCGGCCGGGAGCGAAGCGGCTCCTGGTCGATCGCGGCGGCGCCACCATGGTGATGGGCGTCTTCATCGCGGTGCTCCTCGTCGGCATGATCTACTACGTGTGGGGCATCGGCGACGCCGTGCTCCACCGCGAGCGCATGCAGGACGCGTCCGACACCGCCGCGTTCAGCGCCGCCGTCATCCACGCGCGCGGCATGAACATGATCGCGCTCCTCAACATCGTGATGGGCGCGCTCGCGTTCGTGGCCGCGACGATGGCCACCATCACCGCGATGATCCAGGCCGCGTTCGCGGCCGCGAGCTTCGTCTGCGCCTTCTGCGGCCCGTGGTGCGGACCCTGCTGCAGCGCGTGCCCCTACGCGGTGCGCCACGGCATGGAGTACCGCCGAGCCGATCGCATCTCCGACCGCGTGGACCGCTTCGTCGAGGGAGCGATGCGGGGCCTGCGCGGATACGCGATAGGCATCCGCAACGGCGTGCCCATCGCGGCGCAGGCCAAGGTGGTGGGGTACGGCCGGGAGGTCTACTCGCCCGTGACCAACCTCGGCGTGATGGCGCCCCCCCTGCGCCTGCAGCTGCCCGTCCAGGACGACGAGACGAACTGGCCCTGCCGCGAGAAGGTGCTGCCCAAGGTGCGGATCGCGGCGCCGATCGGCGTGTGGCTCTTCGGCAGCCCCTCTCCCTACATGCTCGGCGGCATCGCGGTCGGTGAGCTGCGCGCGCCGAGCATCACCGACGAGTGGTGCGAGGACGGCTACTTCCAGCGCATCACCGACGACGCCCAGGAGATGGGCAACGACGAGTACCAGGTCCAGGCCTACATGATCGGTGACCACGACTTCGAGTGGTCGCAGGACGCGGTGGCCGTGGCGACCTGGGGCGAGGGTGACGACGCGGGCGCGATGTACTCGCGGCTCACCGCGGCGGGTCAGATCGGCTTCGCGCAGGGCGAGTTCTTCTACGACTACCCGGAGGAGGACTGGCGCGAGTGGCTCTGGCACCAGAAGTGGCGGGCGCGCCTGCGGCGCTGGCGCCTGAGCGCGACCGGCGTGGGCAGCCTCTCGGCGGCCTGCGGCGGCGGCGCGGCGTGCGGCGCGCTGGGTGAGCTGGGCAGCGCGGTCGACGCGGTGGTGATCCACTGATGCGCAGCGCGCGACATTCCCCCGCGAAGAAGCGGGCGACGACGCCGACCAAGAAGCTGCGCCGCCCGGGCCTGCTCGGCTGGCTGCGCGACGTCGCCGGCAACGCCACCACGGAGACGGTCATCATGATCCCGATCTTCGTCGTGATCTGGGGCGGCATCGCCTACACGCACCAGCGCTACCGCAAGGCCATCAACGAAGGGCAGCTCGCGCGGGCCCACGTCTGGCAGCACGCGTTCGCGGCGTGCGAGGGCGGCCCGCCCAGCGGCAACACGCGCATCGGCGAGAGCTCCGACGACAGCTCCGGCTTCATCAGCGGCGTCGTCGACCTCCTCCTCACCATCGCGCCCGGCTTCTCCATCGACGAGATCCGCGGCGAGCGGCAGGACACGGTGGATCGACCGGCCGTCCTGGGGGAGGGTTCCGTCAACATCGAGCACTCGCTGACGGTGATGTGCAACGAGCCAGACCGGGGGGATCCGTCCCTCTGGGACGCGGCTTGGGGGCTGTTCTTCTGATGAAGCGCCGCACCCCGAATTCCGAGAGCAAGCAGCCCGAGAGCAAGGCGCCCGAGGGCAAGGAGCCCGGGAGCAAGGCGCCTCCGTCACGCCGCGGCCGCGCGCTGCAGGTCGGGCTCGGCGTGATCTTCGTCGTCGCGCTCGCCGTGGGCGGCGTCTATCACCAGGTCCGCGCGCAGATGTCCGAGACCTTCTTCGGCCTCGGCGACCAGATGATGTACTACGCCGAGGGCGAGGCGCAGGACGCGCCACGGACCTTGCTGTTGAACGGGCAGACCATCCGCTTCAGCTCGGGCCACGTGGACCAGCCGCTCCGCGAAGTGCTCGACGTCTTCGAGCGGCGCTGCGGCGCGGTGAACGGTCAGCTCGCGGGGCAGCTCGAGGAGCTCGCCGCGGCCCACCCCGATCACGACCACGACCTGCCCGACGACAGCGACCCGACCATGCGCGAGGAGGCCGACGGCGAGGGCTACGTCGCCTGCCTCGATCTCGGCGCCGACCCCGTCTCGGTGGACGAGCTGGCGGCGCGCATCGGACGCTACGGTCAGACCGGCGACGTCGGTGAGATCGGCGACATGCGCTACGTGTTCGGCGAGGAGTACGAGTTCGAGGGCCGCACCCGGACGCACTTCGTCGCGATGTGGACGAACGGCAGCTTCAACGTCGCGAACATGTTCCCCGAGGAGGGCGACGCGCCCGGCCGCGACGTCGACGACCTCGCCCGGCCGCCGCGCGCCACGCGCACCCTGTCCGCCTGGGAGGCGGGCGAGCCGCAGTCCCTCGCCGTCTACTGGTCGCCCGGCTCGGAGGTCGAGCTCGAGAGCCACTACCGCCGGAGCTTTGCGGCCAACGGCTGGGAGGTCATCGAGCCCGAGACCCCGCTGTCCACCGCGAGCGACCCGGTGCTGACGGCCGAGAAGGGGCCGCGCATGGTGACCATCGTGCTCAGCCCGGACGTCGAGAACCGCGGCGCCACGGCGGCGGTCTTCCACAGCGATCGATGACCCGGCTCCTCCTCTCGCTCGCCCTGACGCTCGCGGTCGGTTGCGCGGACCGCCCCTCGAGGGAGGTCCAGCCGCTCCAGGTCGATCCCTCTCAGCGGGCGCGTCCGGCCGAGCCTCCTCCGCCCGAGATCGTGCAGCCTCACCTGAACCGCCGTGAGCTGACCGAAGCGGAGCGCCGGGAGCGCGAGCGCCTGCTCGGGCCAGAGGACGATCCGCGCGGCGGCGGCGGCGGAGGCGGGGGCTTCGGTGACCGCGCTCAGGACTGGCAGCCCCGCGTCGAGGAGCGGGCCCACCCCCGCGACGTGGACGCGCTGACGCGCCGCCTCGGCCAGCAGATGGAGAGCGAGGTCGACCCCGAAGACGACGCGTGCGAGCAGTGGCACACGCTGATGCAGGCGACCGAGGGCCAGATGGCGCACCCGGGTGAGCCGCCTGCCGCCGCGCCCGCCCGCGACGAGATGCGCGCCGCCTGCGCCGCGATGCCCGAGGCGATGCGCCGCTGCTTCGACCAGAGCTACTTCCGCGAGCACCAGGCCGAGTGCCTCGAGCAGATCGAGGGCCAGGCCCGGCGAGGCCAGCGCATCACCGACCGCGCCCGAGAGCGCGTCGAGTCGGGCGAAGCCGGCTTCACGCTCGACGACGGTTGAGCTTGGCCAGACGCGACCGCGCTGCCAGACTCGGCGCCCATGGAGCGCATCACCGACGTCGAGGCGCTGAAGGCCAGGCTCGCGCAGACGGGAGCGCTCCAGGGCGTGCGTGTGGAGGGGGTCGACCTGCGCGGCTTCGAGCCGGAGCTCTTCCACCTCAGCGACGTGGAGCTCGTGGACGTCGTCTTGATGAGCGCCAAGCTCCCCCGGTCGCGGTGGGAGCGGGTGCGCCTCGAGCGCGTGGACTTGCGGGAGGCCGACCTGTCGCACGCGGGCTTCGTCGAGCTCCACGCGGAGGACTGCCAGATGGACGGCGTCGTGTTCGAGGGCGCGTCCTTCCACGACGCCGAGCTCGAGCGCTGCGGCATCTCGAACGCGCGCTTCGACGGCACGACGATGGAGCAGGTGAAGCTCCGTGCTTGTGAGGCGATGGGCGCGCAGTTCGTCGGAGCCCGGGTCGTCGGGCTGCTCTCGAGCGGGACGTCGCTGGCGCGAACGGCGTGGCGCGACGCGTCGCTCTCGCTGGTCGCGGGGCTGCTCGAGGAGGAGCCGCTCGATGCGCGCGAGGCGGACTTCAGCGGCGCGAGCCTCCCCGAGATCCTCTTCGAGCGCGCACACTTGAGCGGCGCGCGCTTCGACGGGGCCGATCTCCGCGACGCGCAGCTCTCGCTGGCGAACCTCGAGGGGGCGAGCCTCCGGGGCGCGACGCTGGCGGGCGCGGTCTGTCTCCAGACGGTCTTCGCCCGCTGCGACCTGAGCAAGGCGGACCTGGCGCATGCGACGCTCGCGGGGGCGTCGTTCGAGAACGCGAACCTCGAAGGCGCTGACCTCGACGGGGTCGTGCTGCACCAGTCGCGCTTTCACGGAGCGCGGCTGTCGGGCGTGGAGCTGAGTGACCTGAGCGCGGAGAGCGCCGAGGGTGTGGCCGGCTCGTTGTCGGGAGCGTCCCTGCCCGGAGCGCGGCTGCCGGGCTTGAACGCGGCGGGGCTGGATCTGAGCGACGCGTACCTCGTCGAGGCGGATCTCTCGGGGGCGGATCTGCAGCGCGCCGATCTGAGCCGCGCGAACCTCTCCCGCGCCAACCTCCAGGGCGCCAAGCTCGACGGTGCGCGCCTCCAGGACACGGTGCTCGAGGAGGCGGACCTGCGAGACGCGTCTCTGAAGGGGACGCAGCTCATCCGGACCGACCTCGAGGGCGCCAACCTGCGTGGTCTGGATCTGACGGAGGCGATCTTCGAGGACGCCTTCCTCGGCGGCGCGTCTCTCCAGGTGGCGCGCCTCGACGGGCTGGATCTGACGAGCTGCAAGTGGGTGCTGGCGCAGCTTCGCCAGTGCAGCGCGGTCGGCGCCACGTGGAGCGGCGCCGATCTCTCCGAGGTGGACCTGAGCGGCGCGAACCTGAGCCGCGCGCGGCTCGACGGAACCGACTTCAGCGGCGCCAACCTGGAGCTCGCCGTGCTGGAGGAGGCGCACGCCCCCGAGGCCGTCTTCGCGGGGGCGACGCTCGCGCAGGCGAACCTCAGCCGCGCCACCCTCACCGACGCTGACTTCGGCGGCGCCGACGCCAGTCAGCTCCGCCTGGACGGGGCAGACTTGACGGGCTGCGACTTCGACGGGGTCGATCTGAGCGGCGCGTCGTTCGAGGCCGCGCGCTTCGAGCGGACCTCCCTGGATGGCGCGAAGCTCCCGGGCGCGCGTTTCGCAGATCACGTGCTGGTCGACGCCGACTTCACCAACGCCGATCTGTCGCAGGCCGTATTCGACCGCGCCGACGCGACGCGCGTGTGTCTCGAAGGCGCGAACCTGCGAGGCGCCTCGTTTCGAACGGCGAAGCTCCGGGACGCCGACCTCTCCCGCGCGAACCTCGACGGCGCCGACCTCCGAGGCGCCGACCTGCATGGGGCCCAGCTCGAGGAGGCGTCGTGCCTCGACACGCGGTTCGACCTGGCGCGCCTCGACCGGGCGCAGCTGCCCCACGCGGACTGTCGACGCGCGCGCTTCGCGCAGGCCAGCTGTCGGTACGCGGACTTCTCCCACTGTCGGCTCGAGCTGGCGGACTTCACCGACGCGGTCATCGACGGCGCGCGCGTCCACGAGGCGAAGGTCGACGGCGCCATCTGGCGCAACACGCAGGCCAGGGACGTACAGCAGACGGACGGAGAGCTGGCGGCGGCCGAACGCTTCCGGCCGGGCTGAGCGCCCGCTCTCCTGACAGATCCGAGCGAGGAAGCTATCGTCCGCGAGTGGGCTACCGAGACGAGCGCGATCTCGAGGCGCGGGTCGAGAGGCTCGAGGCGATGCTGGCGCAGACCCAGGACCGCCTGGGAGACGCCGAGGCGGACCGCGGCGCGATGGAGGACGAGCTGCGGTCGCTCCGAGGGCAGCTCGCCGAGCGCGCCGCGTCCTCCCAGAGGCCCGCCGCGCGGGCCACGGAGCGGAGCGACAACCCGGCGCGCGACATGGCCCGCGATTGGGCCGCGCGGCGTGAAGCCGAAGCGAAGCCCGAGCCCGAGCCGATCCCAGAGCGGCCGTTCTGGGTCGTCGGCTTTTGGTGGGTCTTCGAGCTGATCGGCGCGATGGCCGGCGGAAGCTCCAGCTTCGATCGACGCAAGATCCCCGGAACCGGGGTGACCCTCGCGGTCATGGGCGGAATCCTGGTCGTTTTGGGGCTCATCGCAGCCGCGATCTGGATCTCCTCGCGAAGCTGAGCGCCCCTACTTCTTCACCACGAGGGTGTTTCCGCCCACCTTCCAGCCGGACTTGTCGCCCTTCATCTCGGCGCCGCCCTTGATCTTCAGCTGGATCTTCGAGTCCGTCACCTTGACTTGCGTCCAGCTGCTCTTCGCGTGCTTCAGCTTCGCGTGGTAGTCCTTTTGCTTGGCGCGCCACGCGTTGAGGAACTCGTTGAAGTTCGCCCAGTTCCGGCTCTGGTAAAAGTCGTCTTCCGTGATGTCGGGTTTCGGCGCGGGGTCTCCGACGCTGAGCACGATGCGGTTCTTGTCGGCCGAGACCTGACTCTTGCCGCAGATCATCGCGAACTTCGTCCCCGCCGACAGAGAGAGCGCCTTGGAGGCAGCCACGTTGACGTCCTTGGCACCCACGCTGGCCGTGTCGTTGGCGACGACATCGACGGTCTTGCCCCCGCCGATCGAGGCGCCCTTTGCGCCGATGACGGCGCAGTCACCCTCGGAGCTGACCGACGTCTTCTCCTTCGACTCGACCGCCACGGTCTTCGTGGGCATCTGCGGCTTGGCCGGCGCGACGATGCCGAAGCTGATGGTCGGCGCCATGACCTTGACCTCGCCGAAACGGCTGGCGACCTCCGTGTCCTTGCCGGCGATGACCTTGATGCCCTTTCCGCCCATGAGCGTGGTGCTCATGCCCGCACCGACGAACGTGGAGAGGCCCGACCCGATGCTGGTCGAGAGCACGGCCTGGATGTCCGCGGTGAATCCCGACGACAGGAGGATGGTCTGGTGCGCGTGCGCCGCGATCATCTTGGGCGACGTGATGAGGACCCCATCCGTGCCGTGGATGCCGACTCCGGGGCCCGGCTTCTTGGCCAGGAGCGAGCTGACCACCTTCATCAGGCCGAAGCCCACCGTGACCCAACCGAAGCCTTTGAACTCACCGGCGAGCATCTTCTCGATGCCCATGATCACGCCCTGGACGGTGGTGAAGGTCTGGACCGTGGACTGCTGGACCTCGTTGACCTCGGCGAGCTCCTCGAGATCCCAGGGGTCGGGGTCCTCGTTGCTCGGATAGAACTTGTTCCCCGAGAACTTGTTGACCAGGGACTCGTGCCACGCGGGGGCCGTGGAGTCGCCGCCGACGATGAGGGTCCCCGTGCGTCCGTGGATGTAGGTCTGGCTGTCCGAGCCGAGGTAGGCGTTCTCCTTCGAGCGGATGTCGAGGGTGCTCGCCGACGAATGGATGGTGACCTCCTTCGTCGCCTTCACCGCCGCGACGCCGTCCTCCGCGAGGATGTAGACGTGCCCGTCCTTCGTGTGCACGCCGAAGCCGTCGTAGTTGATCGGGCCGCCGTCGAAGTTGCGGACTCCGTCCGGCTCGGACTTCGCGCCCATGGTCAGCGTCGTGGAGACGTTGGGCACGTGGATGCGAAGACGCTGCTTGTCCCCCGCCGCGCACTGGTCGGGGGCGACAGGCATGTCCTGGACGTTGGTGAGATCGTCGATGTCGCTCATGAATCAGTCCAATCGTCTCAGGCGTCGTCTTCGAAGTCGATCAGGATGCCGGAGCGCGAGCGGATCGCGCTCCGGGTGGCGTTCGCGTCGACCAGCGGGCTCGCCATCGCCGGGTTCGGCACGGAGCCGACGATGATCGGGCGGTCGGGGTCGCCATAGACGTGCGCGATGGCGACCTCGGACCCGACGTGCAAGGTGAAGTGCATGCCGTAGCTCGGGCCGCTGTAGGGCTCGGCTTTGCGAACCCAGCGGGTCGCGCGCCCCCCGTGCGCCCCGTAGAGGTCGTACGGGAAGACGACGCGGTATCGGCCGTTGTCATCGATCGGCGCCGCGCTGTTGATCGACTCCGCGTCGACTTTCGCGTGGATGATGCCGTCGATGCGTGGCCACTGCGTGAGCCGAGGCGCGCGGTAGGGGACCTCGTACCCGATGGCTTCCAGCTCGTTCCGGTACACGCCGGCGCCCGCTCCCTCACCGTGCTGAGCCGCTTGATGCACGACCCGAGTGAGCACGTACTCCGTGTCCAGCTCGCCCACGGGCGCGCCGGTGACGGTGATCCGATACCCCGGCGCGAAGTCGGGGTTCACGCTCCACGCCTGAAATGTCTGCTTCGTCGCGTTGAAGCCCTCGGCGCGGATGCGCGCCTGTGTCGCCCCCTCACCGTCGTCCTTGAAGTGGTCGCCGGTGTAGCTCTGGAGCCCGAAGCCGTGCTCGGCGTCGACGTCGGCGTCGCCGCGTACCCCGCGCGAGGGGGTGCGCCAGTTGTAGTCCCGCACGTGGACGGACGCGGGGACGCGTCGATCGCGGCGACGCATCCGATGGATCCCGCCGGCCACTCCCGCCTGCTCGTGCATGGCGTAGGTGACCGTCGGATAGTCGGGAGCGGGGACGAGCTGCGCGTTGGCGTCGGTGATGACCAGCTTCTCGCAGTCCTCGCTCTGCTCGAAGCAATAGAAGATCCCGAGCCGCTCCATCCAACGGCTCAGGAAGGCGAAGTCGCTCTCCTCGTACTGGACCACGTACTCCTTTGCTGCGTAGGTCTCGACGAGGCGCAGCTCGAAGTCCGTGCCATCCGCCAGCCCCATCTCCGTCAGCACCGTGGAGATGATGTCGGGGATGGACATCTCGTTGAAGCAGCGCGATCGGCGCGTGAGCGTGGAGAGCCAGAAGCGTGGCACGAGATAGGCCTCGTACAGGCACCGGCTCCCCTGGAGCTCCATCTCGACGAGCTCGATCTGCCTGATCACCCCCGAGACGCGATGCAGACCGCCGGGGCCGAAGCCGATCTGGCTCGTCGCGGCGAGCAGCTCGTCGACGGACTCGGGCGCGAGCCCGCCCTCGATGACGCTCTCGAGCGTGAGCTTGAACTCGTAGGGGGTCGAGAGCGCCTCGAATCCGCGCATCTCGGTCAGGTGGAGGTCCGCGGACTCGATGCCGGCGGCCGTCGTCTCGAAGGTGAGCGTGTTGTCGAGCTGTGTGGTGGACATCGTCTTCAACCCATGCAGATGACTTTGGTCTGGCTCGGCGCGAGCTGTTGGCCGGGCGGCGCGTTCGAGTTGCTGCCGTTGTGGCCGGTCATCTTCATGACGGTCACGATCTGTGCGCCCTCCACCTTGACCTTCGCGTAGGCCATGGAGCGCTTCACCTTGTCCATGTTCGTGCTCGAGACCATGCCCTTGAGCGTCCCGGCCTCGTCACCCTGACTGCGGCTGATCTCGGTCTTCTTGGTGCAGACCTTCTTGTTGAGGATCTTCACCTTCTTGGCGCAGGTGCTGCCCTTGGCCTGGGTGCACTGGCCGATGTTCGGGAACGGCGTCGGCACGAACGGCGCTGGGGGCGCCGGGACCTTGCACACGTCCGGGAAGCCCATGCACATCCCACCCCCGTTTGTCGTCGCCGGAAACATCGCGCCCTCCTAAGCCAGGTGAATTCTCTCGCCCTTGATCTTCACGCGGTCACGCGCCTTGATCAGGGTCGTCTCGCCCACGATCTGCGCCGCCTTCTTCGCGACGAGCTTCAAGCGCCCCGCGCGCGTCTGCGAGACCCGCTCGACCTCGCGATAGACGTCGACGGCTCGCTCCACGATGCGACCGGCGCGCACGTCGACCACCTTGGCCACGTGCCGGGCCCGCTCCACGTGTGACTCGAGCTGCTGCGCGCGCAGCCCGACGCGCTCCGCCAACAGCTCTGCCCTCCCCGCGGCGAGGGTCACGATGGAGCCAGCCAGGGAGAGCTCTCCGGGCTGGAGCCGGACGCGCGAAGCCTCGCCCGCGTCTCTCTGGGCGACGAGCTCCAGCTCGCGACCGGCGCGGAGCTGAACGGAGGCGTCGCTCTCCAGGTGGACGCCGTCTCGCGCGGACATCCTGAGCGCACCAGCGGGAACACACAGCTCCAGGTCCCCGGCCGCTGCGTGCAGCGTGGCGCGATCGGTGGCCGGGTCGTACTCGAAGAGCAGCTGACCGCGCCGATCGACGACCCGAGCAGGCGCCGCCTCGGCCTGCTGAAGCGCTTCGTCGAGCAGCGGGCTGGCGCTCATCACGCCGATGACCCAGACCGCTCCCGAGTCGTCGGTGAAGGCGAGGACCCGGTCGCCGATGCGCGGCGCGTAGCCCGCCACCGCCAGCCCAGCCTCTGCGCCGAGATCGTCGCCCTCGAACGCGAGCTCGATCTGGCCGGCATGCCGCACTCGGCGCACCACCGCTGGGCCCGAGCGAGCGGTCGAAGCCGCCGTCGCGGGGCGACGGGCGTCGGACCAGGGCTCATTCACGTGCCGCCCTCCAGTCCGTCTCCCCCGTTCCTCATCCCCTCCTTGGTGCCCACTATCTGGCCGCCCCGCAAGGTCTCGTTGGCCGAGACGCCGAATTGTCGTTCGATCGGGCCCTCCGCCAGGCCGCCCGTCAGCCCTGCGCGCTGCTCGTCCGTGAAGGTCACGTGGCCGAGATCGACCCCGAACGCGCGCACCTCGCTCAGCGATGCGCCTTCGAACCTGGCCCCGACGAGCTGGGCCGCCGACGCGTCCAGCCGAAGGAGGGTCGCACCTTCCAGGCCGGCCGCGCGCAGGTCCGCGCCGCGCAGGTCTGTGTCTTCGAGGTGGGCGCCAGCCAGGTTGGCCGCTCCGAGCTGAGCGCGGCGCAGCAAGGCCCGGTCCAGCACCGCGTTGGAGAGGTCGGCGCGCTCGAGATGGGCGCCCGTCAAGTCGGCCCCCACCAACGAGGCCTCGCGCAGGCTCGCCGTCTCGAGGTGAGCCCCCACCAGGCTGACGCCGTCGAGGCACAACCCCGTGAGCTGCGCCGCAGCCCACTCCACGCCGTCCAGGTTGGCCTCCGTCAGCGACGCCTCGCGGAGGTCGAGGTGGCGGGACCGAGAGGCCGCCAGCTGGGCCCCGTCGAGCTTGGCGCGGCGGAGATCGCAGCCGTCGAGCGAGGCCCCGCGCAGATCCGCGAAGGAGAGGTCGGCCTCGGCCAAGGTGGCCCCGTTCAGCTCCGCTTCTCCGAGCTGTGCGCCCATCAGCATGGCCCCCACGAGTGACGACTTGGACAGGTCGCACCGCGTGAGATCCCCGTGGCGAAGGTCGAGCTCGCCCGCGTCCACGCCGCTGAGATCCGCCCCCCGCAGCGCGGCGCTGCGGAGATCCCGAGGGAGGTTGGCGGCGCGATTCAAGCGCACCCGCGTGAGCACGCAGCGAGACATCCGCGAGCCCGCGAGGTGCGCTCCCGTGAGGTCTGCGTCACTCAGGTCCGCGCCCCTGACGTCTGCGTCGAGGAGGCCGGCCCCTGAGAGGTTCGCGTTGACCAGGATCGCGTCGCGTAGGTCGCAGCCAGTCAGGTCGGTTTGCACCAGGCTGGCGCGGGGCAAGCGCGCGCCGCGGGCGCTGGCGCGCCCCATCGAGCAGCGACTCAGCGCCGCCGCCGTCAGGTCTGCGCCGTCCAGGCGTCCTTCCGGCATCGCGACCCGGTCCAGCGTCAGCTCTGCCGCGTGCGCGCTGGTGAGATCGAGGCCGCGCGCCTCGATGAAGCGCATCTCCTCGCAGCGTATGGCCGAGCCGTCGAAGTGGGCGCCGACCAACCGCGCGCCGTTCAGCACGCAATCCGTCCAGGTGACTTGTTCGAATCGAGAGTGCGACAGCTCGGCGTCGGTCAGATCGACCATGGTCGCCCGCACGTGGGCCCACTGCGTGCAGGCTGCTCTGACTCCGCTCAAGTGGGCCTGCTCGAGAGACACGTCCGCCCACGCCGAGCCGCCCAGGTCGACCTGCCGCATCGTCGCGCGCACCACCTTCACGGATCGCCAGCGCGTGCCCGAGAGATCCGCGTCGTCGAGATCGACATCCTCGAGCGTCACCTCTTCCCACCGGCTCGCGGACAGGTTTGCTCCACAGAGCCGTACGTGGGAGAGCGTGCAGCGACGGAGCGTCAGCCCGGCGAGGGTGAGCGCGCTCAGGTCGAGGCCCTCGACCCGCGCGTCCTCGAGCACGCCGCTGCGCGCGGAGACGAGGAGAGCTTCGGTGTTCGCGATCGTGTGGGTCATGCGAGCTTCGTCCGGGTGAGGACCGCCAGCTCGAGCTCCGCGTGGGTCGTGGTGGCGCGCCACAGCTCGGCGCCGAAGAGGTTCGCGCCTCGCAGATCCGAGAACGACAGATCCGCCGACTCGAAGGAGGCCTCCATCAGGTTCGCCTTCCGCGCGCGCAGGCTGTGTGCGTTGGCGCGCTCGAAGCGCGCTTGCTCGAGAACGCAGCCGTCCATCTCGGCGCCGACGAGCACGGCCTCCGAGAAATCTGCGCGCGCGAGCGAGGCCAGCGAGAAGTCCGCGCGGGATAGGCGGGCGCGCTCCCAGAAGGAGTCGTCGGCGTCGATTCCGCCGAACCGTGCGCCCTCAGCGGACATGCCCTCGCCACGCGCACCTCGCATCACCGCGCGATCGAGCACCGCGCCGTCGAGCGTCGCCGCCTCGAGGATCGCGTCCTGCAGGTTGGCCTCCGGAGCCTGCACTCCCGTCATCTTCGCCTGCTCGAAGTCCGCCTCGGTGAAATCGCCAGCGCGCATCGCCGCCCGCTCGAGATCGGCCCGCACGAAGGAGGCGCGGGGGGCGGACACGCTCTCGAGATTCGCGTCTCGAAGCGTCGCTCCCTCGAGATCGGCGTCGGCGAACGTGGCGCTCGTCGCGTCCACGCCGTCGAGCTTTGCGGTGTTGAGGTCCGCTCCCGTGAAGTCTGCGTCACGGAGATCGCACCGGGAGAGGTCGGCCCCCACGAACGCGGTGCCGGCGCATCGCGTTCCTCTCAAACGGCACTCGCTGAGCTGCGCTCCGTTGAGGATGCTCTCGCCGAGATCCTGTCCGCTCAGATCCAGGCCGCGTAGGTCGGCGCCGGTCAGATCGAGCTGGGTCATGGGGGTTCCGGTCGCGAGACACGCCTCCACGACCTCGCGACCCTCGGGCGCGGGCGGCGGCTCCGGGGCTGGCGAGACCTCTGCGTCGTCCTCCATGGACTCGCCCGCCACCATCGCCGCCAGCTCCTCGGGGATCTCCGCGCCGGTCGCTCGCATCTTCTCCATGAGCGCGGCCGGACCCGGCGCTTCGGGGGCCTCCGGGGCGCTCAACTGCATCTCCTCCAGCCGCGCCTTCAGGCCCGCGATCTGTGCGTCGAGCTCGGGATCCTCGGGTGGCGCCTCCTCCGCGGCCGCCTCTTCCGCGGGCTGGTCGAGGGCGCTGTCGGCGTCCGGCTCGGGCGGCTCCTCGCCCTCGGCCTCCGTCTCCTCCGCCTCCTCCTCGGCGAGCAGGCGCTGCATCTCCGCGCGGAGCTCCGCCGTGCTGCGGTGGGGGCCTCCCAAGGGATCGTGCGCGACGAAGATGTGGGCGAGCTCGTCGAGCGTCTCGCTCGGGACCTCGGCCATGCCTCGCCACACACAGATGAGCTTGCCGATCTCCGCGTCCCACACGACGGTGTCGAGCACGGTCTGGATCTCCTGGAAGCGGTCCATGCCGGCGTAGTCGAGGCAGACGCGAGGCTGGATGCAGGGGAGTCGGGCCTGGACGCGCGGCACGCTCGGGTGGAGGCCCTCGAACGAGACGCGCTCGTCGCCGCGCCAGAAGCCCTCGCGGAGCTGCTGGTCGGGCGGCGCGGCGAGGTAGAAGCGCCAGTCGAAGTCGGCGGGCAGCCACGGCCAGCGCTCGCGCATGTAGGTCGCGTCGTAGGTGCCGGCGAAGCGGGATCGGGCGGGCCACATCATGGGCAGCGGACCGACGATGACGGGCGCGGGCTTGCTCGACGGCGAGTCGATGAGCTGGCGGGTCTGCTCGAGGTTGGGCAGCGGGGTCTCGCCGTCGGCGCTCGCGCGGCCTCGCCCGAACGGGTTCGCCGCGTAGCCCGGCCCGCCGAACGCGCGCTCCATCGACAGGTCCATCGACACGAACGGCTCGGGCGCGGTCAGGCGCTGGATGAGGCCGCGCTCCCACCGTCGGTCGCCGAACACGAGGAAGCTCTTGTCGACCGTGCCGATCTGGAAGCGGCACGCGACGCTCGACGCAGGGCGGCCGCCCGGTGCCCACGCCTTTCCGACGACGAAGCACTCCCCCTTCGGCTTGAAGAGCGGCAGGTCCGACGCGTGGCGCAGCGAGCGCTCGACGTCGTCCTCCCAGTGCGCCTCGCCCGTGGTCGGGAGCTGCTCCTCCGCGAACGGCGCGCCGGCCGCCGCGTCGCCCGCGACGGGATCGAAGGTCCCCTTCACGGCGATGGAGATGGAGGGCTGCGGTGGACGGAGCTGCCAGACTCGGTACCCCACCTCGAGCGGCGTCGCTTTCACGTAGCGCATCGGCGCGGCGAGTATGCGCTGCCTTCCGTCCCAGAGAAACCAGACGCCGTTCAGGCGTCGGTCAGGGCAGCCACATCTCGATCAGGGCAGCCACCACGGCGCGCAGTCGTCGTCCGGGTAGCAGTACCGCGCGGACTGCACGGGCATGGTGGACTCGCCGCGCAGCACCTTGAAGCGCGAGCCGGTCGCCCACGTGAGGTACAGGAGGGAGTCGCCGCTCGCGCTCTCCAGCTCCTCGATCGCGGGCCGGGCCTCTTCGTGGCGGCGGCGCGCGACGTCCGCGCGGCGCAGTCGCTCCATCGCCTCGTCGAAGCTGAGCGAACCGTCGCCCATGTCCCGCACGATGCCTTCGATGGCAGCCGCGGCGGGCCCGAGCCGGAGCGTCGGGTAGGTCTCGCACATCATGCGGTTCGCGAGGGGCACGCCGCAGTGGAACAGGTACGTGACGCGCGTGGTGACCTGGTCGCCGTGGTCGAAGTCGGTGCGGTACTCGTTGGCGCCCGGCGCGACGGGGAAGGTCACGCCCATCGCGGAGCCGTTGTACATCAGCGCGCCCGTCGCGGCGCGCGTCTCGGGGTCTCCGATGGCGGTGCGCACGGCTTCGTTGCGCCCCATCAGCTGCGGCAGGCTCGGGCTGATCGACAGGAGCGGGATCGACGCCGCGTTGCGGATCGCGTCGATGCGCGGGCCCTGCGGGCGGAAGCCGACGCCGCCGAAGGAGGCGCCCCCGCCGAAGAGACCGAGGATGGTGCCGATGGCGTCCTCGCCGCTCGTCACGGAGAACTCCGAGACGTCCATGCGCTCCTGGCCGCCGTACCGGCGCGGGTCGTCGTCGATGACCACGACCGCCGCGCGCGCCGCGGTGGAGGCGGCGTGCTGCACGACCAGATCGCCCGCGTACATCAGGGCCATCTGCACCATGCCGAGGAACATGATGAAGAGGGGGATGAATGCCATCAGGAACTCGACGTACGCGGCGCCGCGCTGGCCACGCAGCCCCTGAGCGTCTCGGTCGGTCTTCCTGATCATGGCCAAAGCTCCATCATCCCCAGAACTCTCGATGCCGTCCGAAGACCGCGATGAGCGTGCCGAACGCGATCGCGGCGCCCAGCCGGATGCGATGCATCAGCTCTGGCGGGGGTGTCCTGCGCCACTTGCGCGGCAGGACGGGGTTGAGCCCGATGAACACGGAGTTCCCGAGGCTCGTGGCCAGTCGCCCGTTCCAGGTGAGCTGACCGACCGCGTAGATCGAAGCGACGACGAGGGAGAGGAACTGGGCTTCGAGACCCAGCGCGTACCCACCGACGGCGCCCAGCGCGGCGAAGAGCTTGACGTCGCCGCCCGCCATGCCGCCTCGGTAGAAGATCAGCAGCGGGACCAGCGCACACGCCAGCAGCCCGATCAGCGATCCGAGCAGGCCGCCCATGCCGTCCAGGAACCCGTGCACGATGGGCGCGAGCACGATCGCGGGGAGCGTCAACCAGTTGGGGATGAGCCCCGAGCGCACGTCGGTGAAGGCGGCGACGGCCGCCATCGCGAGGATCACCCCATGCAATGCGTAGGGGTCGATGACGCTCTGTGCTCCCATGGAGCTCCCATGGACCGTGCTGCCGGGAATCGACCCCGCGCGGCGGTCCATCGGTGGACGCCGCGCGGGCGATGGCCAGCGAGCTACGGTGCGGATTCGGTGGGCAGGGTGTCGACGAGCCCGTCGGCGCCCTGGACCTTGCCCTTGACCGTCTCGCCGAACTTCTTCCAGATGGCGAAGCCGACCACGGCGATCAGGCAGAGAATGATGATGTACTCGACGGTCGTGAGGCCTCGCTCGTCGGAAAGAAGGCCCTCGATGCGGTCGGACTTCTTGATCTTCATGGCCATCGCCCTCGTTTGCTGTTCGATTTGGGGTAGGTGCGCCCGCGCCGTCACGGCACTGGCAGAGAAAGAACCATCTGCGAGAAGCGGTACAGCTTCAGCAGCGGGATGCCGAGCCCCACCACCGCCATCGCTCCGATGACGGTGACCAGGGTCAGCAGCGCCACGTACTCGACGAAGACCACACCCGACTTCGAGGTCGCGAGGACCTTCGCCGAGGGCTTCTTCCGTTCCGTGACGAGACGCATGCTCCGACAATCCTAGCACGACCTGGCTGGAATCTTCTCCGTTCGGTCGCTACGAGCCTGCTAAAGCGAGCGACATGCCAGCCTCGATCGAGGCTCTTCCCCCGGAAATCGGACGCCCGGAACCGGAGATGCGCCAGGTACGCCGGGGACCTCGGACCCCACCGGCGCGCTGGATGCGCCAACCTGTCGCGGGCTGGCGCCTCGTCCCAGGTCGGGGCACTCCTCTCGCGTGAACGACGGAGAGCCCGCCCGCCCTCGCCGAGGCGATCTCCTCGCGCTGATCTCGGCCGTCTTCGCGGCCGTCTTCCTGCTCGCCTTCCGCGCCGCGAACGAGGCGGCGCCGCGCGACGCCGCCGTCTTCGCGATGCTCGCCTGCTCCACCGTCTTCAACGCGGGCTTCGCCGCGTCCCGCCTGCGCGCCCGACCCTCGCGCCCCCCGAAGGTCGCCGTGGTCGCCACCCTCGTCCTGGCCGTCCTGACGATCCTCGGCAACGTCGGCGTGGCGGGCGCTCTGACGCACCTCGACCCCGGCCTCACCAGCACGATCCTCCAGACCCAGGTCTTCTTCGTCGGCCTGGGCGGTTGGCTCTTTCTCGGGGAGAAGGTCACCCCGGCGTTCGTCATCGGCGCCGTGTTCGCGGTCGGCGGCTTCGGCGTGATCGCGATCGACGACCCGAGCGAGGCGTCCATCGAGGTCGTCGGCGTGCTCTTCGCCCTCCTCGGCTCGCTCGGCTTCGGCGCGATGCTCCTCTACACGCGCAAGGTCATCACCCGGATCGATCCGGTGGGCGTCAACGTCGCGCGCCTCGCGCTCGCCGTGTTGGTGATGGGCCTCTGGCTCGGTCCGACGGGGGGGCTCGCGCGGCTCCCCGTGGAGGCGTGGGCGATGACCGCGCTCGCCGCCGCGTGCGGGCCGTTCATCAGCCGGCTCTGTTTGATGTTCGCGGTGCGCCACATCAGCGCGTCGCGCGCCAAGCTCCTGACCCTGCTGACGCCGATCTTCGCGTTCTCGCTCGAGGTGGCCTTCCTCGGCTCGTGGCCTTCGCTCCGCGAGCTGGGCGGGGCGGCGCTGATCTTGGCGGGGGTGGTCCTTCCGGTGCTCAGCGGCCGAGTCGCGCCGCCAGATCCCCGAACGCCAGGCTGACCTGCCGGCGCTGGCCGTGGCTCGCGCCGGGGAGCAGGTCTTCGACCGCCCGCGCGACGCGCCGCACGACCCTGACCCGCGCCTGGAGCCGCTCGCTGCGCTGGTGCTCGACGCGCCCCTCCGCCAGCGTGGCGTGAGCCAGGAGCGCGCCGCGCGCGGCCTCGACGTCGCCCATCGCGATCGCCTCCGAGGCGACGTCCAGGCTGGCCGAGAGGTCCGTGTCCAGCACCGCGGCCGACGCCTCACCGGTGGCGACCACGGCCCGCGGGCCGAAGGACACGCCCAGCGACGCGGCGTCCGCGACCGAGCCGCCGAGGCCGCTCTCGTAGGACAGGCGCACCGAGGCGACCGCTCGCGCTCGGTGCCCGGCCGGCACGCGGACCCGGACGATCAGCCGGCGCTCCTCGCCGGCGTCGAGGCTCGACAGATCCAGGCGCGCGGACTCCCCGGTCACGCTCGCCGCCGTCTCTCCCTCGACGCCGAGCACCTCGACGCTCTCCGGCACCTGCACGCGGACCGAGACCTGGCGCGCGGCGGCGCGCGCGTGCGCGTCGAGCTCGGCCAGCAACCCCGCGGAGAGCCCGCTCAGATCCGCGCTCACGTGGTAGCCACCCTGGCCTTGGCGCGAGACCGCGCGGAGCACCCGCGCGTCGAACTCGGTGCCCAGGCCGATCACGCTCGTGACCACCCCGCGGCGGCGCGCTCGCGCAGCCAGGCTGCCCAGCTCGGCCGCCTCGAAGGCGCCGTGGTTCGGCACGCCGTCGGAGAGGAGGATGCAGAGGCTGCGTGTGTCGTCGGTCGAGGCGCGCGCGTAGGCGAGCTCGAGGCCCGCCTCGATGTGGGTGCCGCCGCCGACCGTGATCTCCTCGAGCGCGCGGATCGCCGCGCGTCCGTCGCCGACGCGCTGGGCGGGGTACGACTCGATGGCGTCGGTCCCGTAGGCGACGATCTGCAGCTCGTCGTCCGGGTGTAGCCGGTCGATCAACATGCGGGCCGACGCGAGCACGCGGTCCCAGGTCCGCTGCATCGACGAAGAGCGGTCGATGACGAGGTGCACGCGGAGGCGGCCGCGCGGGAGCGAGAGGGAGTCGCTGGCCCGGACCCGCACGACCACCCGCGTCTCGCCGCCCGCCGTGGGCAAGGTGTCGTGCTCGAGTGTAGCGGACGCCTCGAGCGCGGCGTCGGTCCGGAGGCGCGCGTCCCCGGCCGCGTCGAGCTCGAGGTCCGCGAGCGCCTCGAGATCGGAGAGCGCGACGCGAACGCCGTCGACCTGGACGCCGTCGCTGGCGAGGGCGGTCAGCGCGGTGGGCCGGCCGTCGAGGCCCCAGACGCCGGGGCGGGGAGAAGCTACGCGCGCCTCGAGATCGAGGACGGCCGAGGCGTTCACGGCACCGCCGGATCTGCTTCCGCTTCCGCTGCCGAATCCGCTTCCGCTTCCGCTGCCGAATCCGCTGCCGCTGCCGAATCCGCTTCCGCTGCCGAGTCCGCCGCCGCTTCCGCTTCCGCTGCCGCTGCCGCTGCCGCTTCCGCTTCCGCTGCCGCTGCCGCTGCCGCTTCCGCTTCCGCTGCCGCTGCCGCTTCCGCTTCCGAGTCCGCCGCCGCTGCCGCTGCCGCTGCCGAATCCGCTGCCGAATCCGCTGCCGCTTCCGCTTCCGCTGCCGCTGCCGCTGCCGAATTCGCTTCCGCTGCCGAATCCGCTTCCGCTTCCGCTTCCGAATCCGCTTCCGCTTCCGCTTCCGCTTCCGAATCCGCTTCCGCCATCGAGTCCGCTTCCGCTGGCGAATCCGCTTCCGTTGCCGCCCTCGAGGTCGCTGCCGAGTCCCGCGCTGGCCTCGATGACTTCGGCGCTCGGGTTCGGGGCGGCCGACGCCAGCTGGACGCCGACGGCCCCGTGCACGGCGGGCACGACGGCGTCGGTCCAGACCTCGGCGCCAGCGGAGACCTGCGCGCTCAGGCCGCCTTCCATCACGAAGCCCGCGCCCGCCTCCTGCTCGACGATCCACACGCCGCCCTCCGTCCGCTCCATCGAGCCGGTGACCCGGGCGCGCGGGGACGCGGCGCGCGCGTCGTCTTCGAAGAAGACCGCGCCGCAACCGGCGGAGGCGAACGGGATGAGGAGAGCGAGACAGAGCGAGCGGAGGGTCATGCGGGGTGCGTCTCCAAGGAAGGAACGTGCCAGGCGCGAGAGGCCCCGATCGCGCGCGTCGGCGTGAGCCCCGGTTCACGACTCGGAGTGAGTCGTGAACGCCGGATCACGAGAGGGAAGGGCGAGCGGCGAGGCACACGTGATCGACGAGCGGACGCCGCGGCCATTCATCGCCGCTTGACGCCTCGAATTTAAGTGTTTACCTGACACAAAGGTTCGATGCGATGAGTATCAAAGTCCTCGCCTGTCCTCACTGCGGTGCGCCCATCCCGCCCGAATCGGGCAAGTCGGTGGTGTGTCGCTACTGCGAGCGCGTACTCGTGGGTCTGCCGCGCAGCTGGTGGGCGCGCCCGGTCGCGGTGCCCCCCTGGGAGGGGCGCGCTTCGGATCATGGCAAGTCTCGTGTCGGGCTGGGCGCGGCCTCGTGGGTCCTGGACCGTCACCTGGCGACCGGTGAGAGCTGCGAGGTCTTCCTCGCGCATCGAGACGCCCGGCTGACCCAGCGTGTGGTGATGAAGCTGGCCACGGACGATGGCGCGCGGCTGCGGCGCGAGCTGGGCGTGGTGCGCCGCCTGCGGCAGAGCAGCGCGCCAGGGAGTGACCACTTCGTGCGGCTCCTGCCTTCCCCGGTGGTCTGGGGGACGCCCCGTGGCGATCGCGCTGCGCCGTTCGCGGTGGCGACTCGCTGGCGGCCCGGGTTCGTGCACACGGCGGCCGATCTGCGGTCGCGGCGCCTCGACCCACGCGTCGCCGTGTGGATCGGAAAGCGGCTGCTCGAGCAGCTCGCGTGGCTGCACGGGGCGGGCTTCGTGCACGGGGCGGTCTCCCCCGAGCACACGCTCGTGCACGCCCGGGATCACGGCGCGGTGCTGGTCGGTTGGTCGCGCGCGTCCTGGCGCCACGGGCGCGGCGGCGCCTCCACCCGCGACGACATCGCGCAGGCCGTGCAGGTCGCCGCGTCGCTCCTCGTGGACGCGCCCTCGGCCCTGGTCCGCTTCCTCCAGGCGCACGCCGACGTCGCCCGCTGTGGGGGAGACGCCTTGGCGGTGCACGCCGCGCTGATCCGCGTCTCACGCGAGGCGCTCGGGCGGCCGCGACACGCCCCCGTGAATGGGGCGGCGAGTTGAGCCGAGTCTGATGAACGAAAGCAAAGGAGAACGACATGGGATACGGCAGCTACAGCATCGACGCGCACCGCGCGCTCACCTCGGCGCGCGCTTCGGCGCCGCGCGAGGCCATCTTCGAGCAGCGCGAGTGTCACCCGCTCATGAACCCCAAGGGCCTCCGGGTTCGAGAGAGTCGGGACAGTGAGACGCACCCGCGCTCGCTCGGGATCGTCTTCGCGCTCGACGTCACCGGCTCGATGGGCGGGATCCCCGACCAGCTCGCGCGGGCGGACTTGCCCGAGCTGATGGGCATCCTCACGGGCGTCGGCGTGGAGGATCCGCAGGTGCTCTTCATGGCCGTGGGCGACGCGACCTGTGACCGAGCGCCGCTGCAGATCGGCCAGTTCGAGTCGGAGGCCGAGCTGATGGATCAGTGGCTCACGTGGAGCTTCCTCGAGGGCGGCGGAGGCGGGAGCAACCAGGAGTCCTACGAGCTCGCGATGTACCTCGCGGCGCGCCACACCTCGATGGACTGCTACGAGAAGCGCGGGCGCCGCGGCTACTTCTTCATGACCGGCGACGAGAACCCGTACCCGATCGTCGCGCGCCGTCAGGTCGAGGGCCTCGTCGGGGACGAGCTGGACGACGACGTCTCGGTCGAGCGCATCGTCGACGAGCTGTCGGTGAGCTTCGAGCCGTTCTTCTTGATCCCGGACGCCAACCGCGCGCGGCGCTGCGGGGATCGCTGGCGCGCCCTGCTCGGTGACCACGTGATCCAGCTCGCGGGGCCGGACGACACGTGCCACGTCGCCGCCGCGCTCGTGGCGCTCGGCGAGGGCAAGCTCGAGAGCGTCGGGGCGGTCGCCGATCGGCTCCGGGCGAGCGGCCTGTCCAAGAGGCGCGTGGGCGGGATTGTGACCGCGATCACGCCGTTCGCCGAGACCCTGCCGCTCGCGTCGCCGAGCGCCACGCACCGAACGGAGCGCCTGCATTGAGCAAGCGCGCTTCGGTCGTCGTCGACCTCGGCTTCGGCGACGCGGGCAAGGGCACGGTCGTGGACTTCCTCGTCCGCGACCGCGCCGCCACCACCGTGGTGCGCTTCAACGGCGGCGCGCAGGCGGGCCACAACGTCGTGACCGATGACGGCCGCCATCACTGCTTCTCTCAGCTCGGCGCCGGCTCCTTCGTGCCGGGAGTGCACACGCACCTGAGCTCACACGTCGTGGTGCACCCGACCGCCCTCGTGGTGGAGGAGTCGCGGCTCGCCGCGCAGGGCGTGACCGACGCGTGGACCCGCCTGAGCATCGACGAGCGCGCCCTCGTGACCACGCCCCATCACCAGGCGCTCTGCCGGCTGCGAGAGATCGCGCGCGGCGACGCGGCCCACGGCACGACCGGGGTGGGCGTCGGCGAGACGGTGCGGGCGTCCCTCGAGGCGCCGGGCCTGGCCCTCCACGTGCGCGATCTGCGAGACCGCGCGGGTCTCGCGCGGCGCCTCGCCGAGCTGCGCGACTGGTGCGCCGCGCAGCTCGACGGCGCGTGCAGCGATCCGCGCTGGGTGGCCGAGCGAGAGGCGCTGCTGTCCCCCCGCACGAACGCGGCCTGGCTCGACGCGCTCGGCCCGCTGCTCGCCGCGCGGGTCGTCGTGGACGCCGAACACCTCACGCGGGTCCTCGCGCGCGAGACCGAGCTGGTCTTCGAGGGTTCGCAAGGTGTGTTGCTGGACGAGTGGCGCGGCTTCCACCCGCACACCACCTGGAGCACCTGCACGACGGAGAACGCCCTCTCGCTCCTCGACGGCTGGGACGGCGAGGTCGAGCGGCTCGGCGTCCTGCGGAGCTACGCCACCCGCCACGGCGCAGGGCCGTTCCCCACCGAGGTGGACGCGCTGCGAGAGCTCCCCGAACCGCACAACCACGACGTCGGCTGGCAGGGCCGCTTCCGCCGCGGCTGGCTCGACCTGCCGCTCCTCCGCTACGCGCTCGCGTGCTGCCCGGTGGACGCGCTGGCCGTCACGCACCTCGACCGCGTTCACGCCGACTGGCGCGCCTGTGTGCGCTACGAGGAGGATTTCGTGCCGATCCCGTCGGCCGACCCGCGCGACCTGGCGCACGCGGAGCGGCTCGGGCGGGCGCTCTCTCGGGCCACCCCCGTGCTCCAGCCGACCTCTCCAGATCTGGTCGGCTGGCTCTCGGCGAACGTGTCCGTCCCCGTGCGGCTGACGTCTCGCTCCCCGACCGCGCGAGGCAAGCGATGGGTCACTCAGCGTCCGCGAAGCGCGGCCCACGCGGCGAGGCCGAGGGCGACGGTCCCCGCGCCGAAGAGCGCGACGATGGGCTGCTCCCAGATGGACCAGACGATCATCCAGAGCATCAGACAGACGAAGAGGAGCGGCGTGAACGGGTAGCCCCACACGCGGTGCGGTCGGAGCAGGCCGGGGCGGCGCCAGCGGAGCACGAAGACCCCGAGCACGGTGAGCGCGGCGAAGAGCGAGAGCGTGAAGCCGATGTAGCCGAGGAGCGCGTCGAAGCTCGCGGTCAGCACCATCACGGTGGCGGCGGCGCCCTGCAGGCCGACGGCGATCACGGGTCCGCCTCCCGTCGCGCGCCGCGCGAGCATGGCGAGCGGGCCGTGGTCGGCGCCCATCGCCTCGAGCACCCGCGTGCCGGTCATGATCAGCGCGCCCACCGTCGCCACGAGCCCGAAGGCGATGATCGCGCTCAGCGCGGCGCCCGCCGAGGGGCCGAGCAGCGCGAGCGCCGCCACGTGGCCGACCTCCACCACACCCGACAGCTCCTCCGCCGGGGCGGCGCCGAGGAAGACCACGTTGACCGCGAGGTAGAGCACGGTGACCAGCCCCGTGCCGACGATGAGCGCGACCGGGAGCGCGCGGTGCGGATCCTTCATCTCGCCGGCCACGTACGCCGCCGCGTTCCAGCCGCTGTAGGAGAAGCTGACGTAGATGAGCGCGACCGCGAAGCTCGGCGAGAGCGTGGCCTCGAGCAGCGGCGCCTCCGCCGCTTGGAGCCGGGCCGGGTCGATGCCGAACGCGGCCACGGCCACGAAGCCGGCCACGAGCAGGATCTTGAATACGGTCAGGGCGTCTTGCATGAATCCGCCGACGCGCACCCGGAAGGCGTGGGCCAGCGAGCTGAGCAGGACGAGCGCGAGCGCGGCGGGCATCGCGGGCACCTCGGGCACCAGCGCGTGCAGGTAGCTGCCGAAGGCGAGGGCGGACGCGGCGATGGGCGCGGAGAAGCCGACCACGAACGAGACCACGCCGGCCACGAACCCGAGGGCGGGGTGATAGATCTCGCCCAGCAGGGCGTACTCGCCGCCGTTCTTGGGCAGCGCGGTGACGAGCTCCGCGTAGCTCAGCGCGCCCGTCATCGCGAGCAGCCCGCCGAGACCCCACGCGAGCAGGACGGCGGGGGCCGAGCGCAGGTCGGCGAGCAGCAGCCCGCTCGTCGTGAAGACGCCCGTGCCCACCATCGACGCCACGACGAGGAAGGTGGCGGTCAGCCCCGAGAGCCGTCGCTCCTCGTTCGACATGGCTCACTGTCTCAGGAGACGCGATGCACGGTCATCTTCATGCCGTGCTTGGGCCGCAGCGTGATCAGCGGCTCCATCTCCACCGGGTGCCCGGGCGCGAGGTCGAAGCGCAGCCGGCGCAGCATCGTCGCGAGGAGGAGCTGCCCCTCCATCATCGCGAAGCCCGCGCCGATGCACATGCGCGGGCCGGCCGAGAATGGAAAGTACTGCGAGCGGTGCATCGCCTTGACGCGGGCGGGCGCGAAGCGCTCCGGGTCGAAGCCCTCCGGGTCCTCCCAGAACGACGGATGGCGGTGCGTGATCCACTGCGAGAGGAAGACGAGCGAGCCCTTGGGGATGCGGTAGCCGCCGACCACGTCGTCTTCGCTGGGGCTCCGGCCCACCACCCACACCGGTGGCCGGAGGCGCATCGACTCCTGCAGGACCTGCTTGGTGTACTGGAGCGCCTTGCAGTCCGCCGCGGTGGCCGGCCGGTCTCCGAGCACCTCGATCGCCTCGTCTCGCACGCGCCGGGCGTGCTCGGGCGCGAGCGAGAGCAGGTAGAGCGTCCACGTCAGCATGTTGGCCGTGGTCTCGTGCCCGGCGAGGAACATCGTCATCACCTCGTCGCGCAGCTGCCGGTCGTCCATGCGCTCGCCGGTCTCTTCGTCCTCCGCCTCGAGGAGCATCTGCAAGAGATCGTCGCGGCGCTCGGTCCCACGTCGCCGCTGCTCGATGATGCCGAGCACGATGTCGTCGAGCGCCTTCGACGCCGCCCGGTACTGCCGGTTGCGGCGCGTGGGCACCGACTCCGGGATCACCATGGGTGCGTTGATGCGGCGGTTGGCCTCGTGCAGCACCACGTCGAGCGCCTTGCCCACCGCCTGCGCGCGATCGGACGGGTCCGTGCTCAAGAGCGTCTCGCCCGCGATGCGGAGCGTGATCTCCATCATCTCGTGGGCCACGTCGATCGCCTCGCCGCGGTCCGCGACGCGCTCGAGCCGCGTCACCATCTCGTCGGCCGCGCGCACCATCGCGCCCGCGAAGCCGTCGACGCGTTTCTTGTGGAAGGCGGGCTGCGCGATGCGGCGCTGCTTCAGCCAGAACTCGCCCTCGCTCGTGACCAGGCCGTTGCCGAGGAACTCGCGCAGCCGCCCGTAGCCGCGGGTCTGCTTGGTGTAGAGGCGGTGGTTCTTCTGAAGGACCTGCTCGACGTGGTCGGGATGCGCGAGCAGCGTCGCCGGCATGCCGAGGAAGTGGAACCGCACCACGTCGCCGTGGGCCATGAAGGCCTCGGTCAGGAAGCGGAGCCGGTGGGTGAGCATCGGGCGGTAGTGCCCGAGCACCGGCACCCCGGCGGGACCTGGCGGCCAGGGATATCCGTGATGGTCGACCCCGCTGCGCCGGGCGCGCGCCGACTGGATGGCCGAGCGGGCCACGCGGCGGAGGTTCACGCGGGCCTCCCCCTCAGCGCGGCGAGCGCGGCGCCGAGACCCTCTCGCAGCGCGTCGGTCGCCGCGCCGTCGACGTGATAGCCGCCGCGTGGACGGCCCTCCTCGAGCGCGAGCCAGAAGGTGGCGCGCTCCTCGGCGGGGCCGCGCAGCGCCAGCTCGAGCCGCCCGGGGGTGACCTCGAGCGCGTCCCAGGTGAGCGGCCCGAAGGGCGCGCGCGCCCGGAGGCGCACCAGCGCGGCGACGAGCTGCGCCTCGGTCGGAAGCGCGCCGAGCGGATGAACCGGAGGCGCGAGCCAGGCCAGCGCCTCGGCGAGCTCCGCCCGGTGCGCGCCCGGATCGCCGAAGACCACGAACCCGCGGTGCGCCGCGATGGCTCCGTCGCCGTCCGGCCGGAGCTCCAGCCACGCGCCGCCGCGCCGCGCCGCCACGCTCCGCTCGGAGGTCTCCGTGACCGTCCAGTCCTCGCCCAGCCGCTCGCGAAGGAGCCTCGCCGCCCAGACCCCGAGCAGCCGGCCGCGCGGGTCGAGCCGCTGGAGCGTGCGCGCGTCGACGGGGTCGAGCCCCTCGATCCCGTGGAAGCGCGCGTAGGTCTCGAACACGCCGCTGCACCGGGAGTCGAAGACGCACGATCGACACGTGTCGGGTTTGAGCTTGTCGCGGCGCTTGACCAGGTACTTGTTCCACGGCCGGCTCAGCCGATCGTCCCCGTCGATCGCGATCGTCTCGGTGCGCTCGCCGTCGTGGTGGATCCACGGCGCGAGATCCGGCGCCACGCAGTAGGGGAGGTTGCCCAGGTTCACGTCGAAGCCGTCTTCGAAGCCGGCGATCATCTCGCGGAAGGGCCCGGCGAGCGCGGAGAGCGGCGGCATCATCTCCCGCAGCTCGGCCTCCGTCCGCTGCCCCGCGTCGAGCGGCCGCATCAGATCGAGGTGCAGCTGAACGGCCCCGAAGCGGTCCAGCAGGGCGGGGAAACGATCGACCTCCTCGTAGTTGGAGGCCACTACACACATGTTCACGGTCACGCGCTCGCCGCGCGCCTGGAGGTTCTCGAGGGTGCGGAGGATCCGCCCGAACGAGCCGGGCTTCTTGGTGGTCCGCTCGTGGCTCTCGCGGGTGGCGCCCTGGATGCTGATCCGCCAGGTGAAGTGGCCTCCTGTCTCCAGGATATCGTCCACGAACTGGGGGCGTGCCGTCTTCACCCCGTTGGTGAAGATCACGATCTCCTCGAAGCCCATCCCGACCGTTTCACGAATGATTTCGAGGAACCCGGGCTGAAGCGTGGGCTCCCCGCCGAGGAGCGTGATCTTGCGGTGGCCCACCTCGCGGGCCTGACGGATCTTCTCGACGATCGGGCCGGTGGCCATCGGTCCGGCCTCGCCGAACGCGGTCCGCTGACCGCTGACGCAGAAGACACAGCGGTTGTTGCACATGTGTCCGAGCTGGATCTCGATCTGCCGGTCTGGCTCCACCGCTCCAACCTACTCCATCGCCGCGGCGGAGAAAATGCGCGGAGCCCGCTGAAGGCGTGCAAAATCGTTGCTTTGTAGGCTGAATCGTGCAATCTGGGTCCCGCTCGTGGGGTAGGGACGGGCTGGGTCGTCCCATCTTTCGGGGGGTGTCAAAGGCGCCACCCAAAGCCCCGCACGAGGCGAGCTCGGGAGAGTACAGCCATGGCCACCAAGCGTCGGGCGGGCAAGAAGACCGCGAACAAGAAGGCCGCCAAGAAGACGGCCAAGAAGTCGACCGCCAAGAAGGCGGCGCCCAAGAAGGCGGCGAAGCGCGTCGCCAAGAAGGCGCCAGCCAAGAAGGCCGTCTCGAAGAAGGCGGCCAAGAAGTCGGCTTCGAAGAAGGCGCCCTCCAAGAAGGCGGCGCCCTCGAAGGCGGCGAAGAAGTCGGCTTCGAAGAAGGCGGCGCCCAAGAAGGCGGCGAAGAAGTCAGCCTCGAAGAAGGCGGCGCCCAAGAAGGCGGCGAAGAAGCCGACCTCGAAGAAGGCGGCGCCCAAGAAGGCCGCCTCCAAGCCCGCGCCGAAGAAGGCGGGCGCGAAGAAGGCCGCTGCGAAGAAGGCCGGCTCCAAGCCCGCGCCGAAGAAGGCCGCCGCGAAGAAGACGGCCGCCAAGAAGACGGCCTCCGGGGCCGCGCCCAAGAAGAAGAGCACCTCCAAGACCGCGCCCGCCAAGAAGAGCGCGTCCCAGAAGGCGCCCAAGAAGAAGGCCGCGTCAGCGCCGGCGTCCAAGTCGGCGCCGACCAAGACGACGCCGGCCAAGAAGCGGTCCTCGCCTGCGGCCCCCAAGGTCGACACCCACGACATGGACGCGGCCACACGGCGGCTCGCGGAGATGAAGGTCAGCGCCCACCCGGACGCCGGCCTCACCAACCGCCAGATCACGCAGCTCCACGGCACCCTCGTCAAGGAGCGGGCCCGCAAGGTGCTGGAGCTCGAGCGGCACATGCAGGAGGCGCTCGGCGAGACCGCGGTCATGCCCGACGAGACGGACATGGCGCAGCGCAGCACCGAGCAGGCGTACCTCATCCGCTTCGCGGACAAGGAGCGCAAGCTGCTCAACGAGATCGACCGGGCGCTCGAGAAGCTCCGGGTCGGAGACTACGGCGTGTGCGAGGGGACCGAGGAGCCGATCGGCTTCAAGCGCCTCGAGCTCCGCCCCTGGACTCGCTACAGCGTGTCCTACAAAGAACAGATCGAGCGCGAGCGCAGCCAGCATCGGCGTTGATCGCTTGCGTTCGCGCGCGGGTCCGCTATGACTGCGGACCCCTCAGGAGGTCATGATGCGGGAGCTCATCCGTTTGGTGTCCACTGCCGGCACCGGCTACCACTACTACACGTCGAAGAACAAGCGCCTTCATCCGGAGAAGATGAAGATCAAGAAGTTCGATCCGGTCGCGCGCAAGCACGTGGAGTTCGTCGAAAAGAAGATGCCTTCCCACAAGAAGAACTGAGTTCCTACCAGTAAGACTGGGGGGAAGCGTATCTTTGGACGCATTTCGGACCCGGTGGGGAAATCCCTGCCGGGTTTCGTGCGTCCGTCGCCCGCTCACGCCGCCATTTGATCAGAGACCCCACATTATCGATACTGGCCCGCCGATGAAGTCGTTGCGCTGCACCCTGCTCACCCTCGCCCTCGCTCTCGCCGCCCTCGCCGCGAGCGCGCCCGGTCGAGCCGAGGCCCAGCGCACCCACACCGTGCGCTCGGGCCAGTCGCTCTCGCGCATCGCGCGCCGCTACCGCGTCGACGTCTGGGACCTGGCGCTGGCCAACCGCATGCGGCGCACCGACGCGCTCCGCGCGGGCCAGACGCTCACCATCCCGCCGCGCGGCGTGACCTACGTTCGACCCGGGCAGACCCTCAGCCACATCGCGCGCGACCACCACTGCTCGGTCGACGAGCTGGTCCGGCTCAACCGCCTCCGCCGCCAGAGCCTGCGGGCCGGGCAGCGCCTCATCCTCCCGGGCTTCCTCCCGGAGGAGCAGGAGGAGCGCGACTGGGGGGAGCCGGACGAGCCGGGCGTGGCGACCATTCGCCGCCGTGACGAGGTGGTCAGCGTGCGCCTCCGGGACGCGGAGGGGCGGGTCACCGAGGAGGCGCTCCAGCAGCTCGCGCGGCTCATGCGCCGCCACGACGACGACGCGGCCGAGCTTCCGCATCCGCGCCTGGCCCTGCTGCTGGCGGCCATCAGCGACGAGTTCGGCGGGCGGGAGATCCGGCTCGTGAGCGGCCGGCGCGAGGCGGGCGGCTACACGCGCGAGTCCAGCCGGCACACCGAGGGCCGCGCCACCGACATCCAGGTCCGCGGGGTCCCGCGACGCACCCTGTGGAACTACTGCCGGACCCTCCAGCACACGGGGTGCGGCTTCTATCCGCGGAGCACCTTCGTGCACGTCGACGTGCGCGGGCAGAACGCCCAGTGGGTCGACTGGAGCCGCCCTGGCGCGCGCCCGCGCTACGGCAACCTCACGGGGCCCTTCCCGCGGTTCTGCCGCAACCGCCGTCGGCGCACCCATCGTCGCTGCGCGCGCGAGAACCGGCGCGTCACGGCCGCCGACGCCGTCGCCGTCGACGTCCGGCTCACCGAGGCCGCGCTCGCGCTCCTGCCCGAGGTCCCCGACGCCCAGGAAGATCCCGGCGAGCACGTCGACGAAGAGGCCGAGTACGAGACGGCCACCGACGAGCCCGAAGACGCCGAGACCGAGCTGACCGCGACCGCCGAGTAGCCACAGCGCCGGACCGTCCGGATCTTCGAACAAGCCGCGCGCCCGAGGGTTGAACCTCGCATGGGCACGTACACGCAGATCTATCAGTCGACCCGTGCGGTGGCGGCCCAGCGGCGCGGCCTCCGGATCGACTCGGCGCACGGCGCGGTCGATCGCGAGCAGGGCTCGTTTCCGTTCTCGTGCCCGACGTGCGGCGAGGGCGCGGTGGTCCAGACGACCTGCTTTCGCTGCGATGTCGACATGCGGCCGGCGGGCAAGAGCGTGCAGATCCCTCGGCCCGCGGCGCAGGACGAGACCCGTCGCTCGGCGGGCATGGCGGCGCTCGGGCTGGGGGTCGCGTTCGGTGTGCCGGCGGTGCTCTTCGCGGCCACGACCTCGATCGACGCCCAGCTGGGCTCGCTCATGCACGCGACCGAGCGGGGAGCGGGAATGTGGGCCCTCGCGCTGGTGGCGCCGGCCGCGCTCGCGGTCGCGCTGCTGCTCCTCGCGAGCTGGCTCCCTCGGGTCCGGCGTCGCGCGCGCTGGCTGGCCGGGCTGCGTTCGGCGCGCCGGGTGCTCGGATCGACGCCCAGCGTGGCGCCGAGCGCCGCCCCGGATCACGCGGAGGCGGCGGTTCGCGTCCGGGGCCGAGTCCGCGTGGTGGACGGCGCGCTGCACGTGTACGACGGGGACGCCTACGTGCGGGTGCCGCTCTCGACGCGCGTCCGGGTCATCTCGGCCGACGATCAGCCCTGCTTCGTGCTCTCCGACGGCGAGGAGGTCGAGGTGTTGGGCCGGGGCGGACGTGGGCTCGGCGCGGGCGAGGGCTACCGCGACGTCCGGGGACCGTTCACCTTCGACGGGGCGTCTCCGGTTCAGATCTACGTGCGCTGAGCGCGTCGATCAGATCAGCGCGAGCGCGGCGCCGAAGAGGGCGCCCGCGAGGGTTGCGGTCCCGATCACCACCGCCGCGAGCGGCAGCAGGGAAGGGTCTGGCGCACGCTTCGGCGTCGCGCGCCGGGCGCGCAGGGTCGCCAGCTCTCGGGGGCTGAAGACGGGACGGTCGAGGGCGGTCGCGTCGAGCTCGCCGCCGAACGCGGCGATCTCCCGGGTGGAGGGCCGGGTCCGGTAGCGGTCGCGCGGGGCGTAGCGGGGGGCGTGCTTCTTCGACGGCATGCGGCGCTCATCGCTCGCCGCGCGCGCTGGTTGCGTCCCTACCTCGTCAGCCAGGCGGGACGCGCGCCTCGAGGCGCTCCACGCGGGCGCGCAGCTCCTCGACGTCCATCTCCAGGCGCTGATCGCGCTGCGTGAGGGTCGAGAGATGCCGCACGACGAAGCGCTGCTGGCCCGCGAGGTCGAGCAGCGTGGTCTCGACGGCCGACAGGCGCGCGTTGCTCTGATCGAGGCGCGCGTTGGTCTGGTCGAGGCGCCCGCCGAGGTCGGTGCGCGTCGTGATCAGCTCGTCACGGATCTGCCTCAGGACCTCGAGGGTCAGGTTCTCGGGCTCGGTCATCGGTCGTCTCCAGGGTAGCGCCCGCCCGGGGATCGAGCGAGCGGTGGTGGAGACGAGCGCGCGGCGCCTGAACTGACGGAAAAGGGCTTGCGTGCGCCGAGTCAGTCTGCGCAGGCGGACTGGACGCGCGCGCGCAGCGGGCTCTGCGGGTTCTCGCGGAGGAAGCGCGTCGAGGCGGACCGCGCCTCGGCCTCGCGGCCGGCGCGACAGAGGGCGACCACGCGGGCGGCGTCGCGCTCGGCGGCCATGACCCCGTCGGGGTGGGCGCGCGCGTGCTGCGCGAGGAGCGCGAGAGCCGCGTCGGGCTCGCCGCGGTTGATCGCGCCCTGCGCGCGTCGGAGCAGCGCGACCTCTTCGGCCAGGTTGGCAGACAGATTGGGAGAGACGCTGGGAATCGGCGGCGCCGGATCGGAGCCCGCGGACCCCACCGTCGCGGGACGGGGGGAGAGCCGCGCACGCGAGGTCGGCTCCGGCGACGCCTGGAGGGGGCGCTCGACGTCCGCCTCCATGGGTGTGTCGGAGGACGCCTCGACGGGCGCCAGCGCGTCATCAGCCGGCTCGCTCTGGGCGACCTCGATGGGCGCCTCCTCGCCGGGCGTCTCCTCGAGGGGCGCGGTCGGGCTCCCGGCGCGGGCGCTCGAAGGGCTCGAGCTGGCCGCGGGCGACGCGGAGCGCGTCTCGGCCGAGGTCTGCTGCGCCGGCTCCGGCGCCCGGAACGCCTCGGTCCCCCCGATGACGACGGTTCCCCCTACCGCGCCAGCGACCAGGAGCGCGGCAGCGAGCTTGACGCTGGTCGAGAGCCCCGCGACCCCTGTCGCCGTGGCGGCCGAAGCGGCCGTGCCTGCCGAAGCGGCCGTGCCTGCCGACGCGGCCGTGCCTGCCGACGCGGCCGTGCCTGCCGACGCGGCCGTGCCTGCCGAAGCGGCCGTGCCTGCCGAAGCGGCCGTGCTTGTCGAAGCGGCGGCGGTCGAGGCCGCGGCCGCGGCTCCCCCCGCGGCGAGCGTCGCCATCAGCGCACGCTTCACCCGCGCGCGGTCCCCCGCGGTGGGCTCGTCCGCGCCGCGCGCCCCGTCGAGGAGCGCTCTCGCGTCCGCCGACAGCTCGTCGATTCCGTCGAAGTCGCTCACGCGCTCGCCTCCCGCGCCTGGTGCCGCTTCAGGGCTGCCTCGAACTTCTGTCGCGCCGCCCGGAGACGCGAGTACACGGTGTTGAGGTTCACGCCGAGGGAGTCGGCGATCTCCGGCGCGGTCATCTGCTCGAGCTCCGCGAGCACGAACACCGCGCGCTTGTCGTCGTCGAGCTCCGAGAGGAGGGCGTGCAGGAGCCGAACGCGCTCGCGCTGCTCGGCCGCGGCGGCGGGGCAGTCGGAGCCGTCGCCCTCGAGGACCTCGGGGAGCGGGGCGAGCCCGCCCTTGCGACGCTGCGTGCGCCGGTAGTCGGAGACCACCCGGAGCAGGATGCCGAACAGCCAGGTTTTGACCGTCGAGCGCCCCTCGAAATCGGCGAGCCGTCGATGTGCCACCACGAACACTTCCTGCACCACGTCATCCACCGACGGTTCGGGCACACCCATCCGACGCGCGCTCCTCCAGACGAAGTCGAAGCACTGCTCGTAGACGTCCTCCAGCCGGAGGTCGCTTCGAGGCGAAGACGCGTTCGCCTTCACGTCGAGCGTAGTGGCCGCAGCCGCCGCTCCCATCGCCTCTGTGTGGCCGGCCATCCTGGGTTCCGTGAAAGAAAAAGTCCGTCAGAAGCGAACGTGGGCCGAGAGCCCGAAGCGCCCCGCGGCGGCGGGCTGTGTGAACACGTCGAGGGGCACGGCGTCGCGGATCACGAAGAACGTCAGCGGGTTGAGAGGCACGACGAGATCCGCCTCCAGCCCCAGATCGAACCACCGAACGGGCGCCCACGCCACCGCGAGGCCCAGCGAGCCGCCGAGCCACGCGCCCGCGCCGAAGGTCGGGTCGCTGACGCCGAAGCCCCGACCGAAGAGAGCGCCGCCCGAGGCGCCGACGCACGCGCCGATCCATCGCGCCTCCGCGATGGGGCGCACACAGCCACGCGCCTCCAGGGTGAGCGCCATCAGCTCCACGCCCACGCCCGGGTTCTCCGCGGACAGACCGGCGCTGGGGCCGAGGAACGTCGCGCGCAGGCGACCGTCGATCAGCGGGACGCCGAAGCCGGCTTCGAGGGCCACGCCCGGGGCGGGCCCGGGCAGCGTGCCCACGTCGAGCAGCCCCACGGCGCCGACGAAGCCGCCCAAGGTCGCGTCTTCGACCCGGGCCGGCGGTCCCGAGGGTGCGGGCTCCGGGATCCGGATCTCGACGACCCGCTCGGGCTCGAAGCTGCGATCGGGCGAGCCGACCTGGGTCGCGAGCCGAGGGCGCACGGGCACGCTCAGCGCCGCCGCGAGCCGGGGCGGGGGCGCTGGGGACGGCGGCCGCGTGAGGGGGGAGGGCTCGGGCTCCACCCGCGTCACCGCGACGGGATCGATCATCAGCGCGAGGATCAGCGCGGTGGCGGCGGCGAGCTCCTCGCACCACTCGCCCTCGATCGTGCGCTCGCCCGGCACGCCATCGGTCTCGGTCGTCAGGACGAGCCGAAAGCCCATCTCCGTTCGTGTGGTCTCGGCCTCCGCGACGGTGGGGGAGTCGGGCCAGTCTCCTCCGAGCAGGCGCGCGACCTCGGCGCGCACGGCCGCCTCGCGGGGGCACTCGGGAGGCGCGCTCCAGCGCAGCGCGCTCGGCTGCGCGGAGGCGGCGGACGACGAGAGCAGGGCGAAGAGAAGCGCGGCGGCGGTGGAGACTCGCCTCACCGAGAGGTCATAGCACTTCCACCGGCGGGGTCGTCACGAGAGGGGGCGCGCGGGATGGTGACGTCGACGACCACCGGCCGGTGATCGGAGCCCGCCCCGATCCCCTCTCGGACCGCCACGGGGACGACGTCGGCGCTGGCGAGCACGTGATCGAGGCGCAGCGGCGGAACGGGGAAGAGTCCGTTGGGCCAGGTGGTGGCGAGCCCGCGGCCGAGCGCGTCATGGGCGTCACGCAGGCCCGCGCGCTCGAGGGCGCGGAACGCGGCGGCGTGCGTGGTCGCGTTGAGATCGCCCATCACGAGGAGCGGCCCCTCGACGCCGGCGGCGCGATCGCCGAGCTGGCGGAGCTGCGCGCGCCACACCGCGGCGTACCCCGGGTCCATGGGAGGGAGGGTGTGAACGCCGAAGATGCGGACGGGGGCGCCGTCGGCGTCGACCGTGGCGTCGATCATCGGGACGCCCTCGAGGTCGACGAGCTCGGCCGAGAGCAGCGGGCGGCGGGAGAGGATCGCGATGCCGAACGCGTCGCCGCGCGCGAGCACGTCTCGATGGGGATAGAGGCCTCGGGCGGTCCGGCCCTCGACCCACGCGAGCCAGCCGGGCGAGACCTCCTGGAGGACCAGGACGTCGGCGTCGAGGTCCATCAGCTCGCGCCAGAGCACGTCGGGGCGGTCGTTGGAGCGGAGGAGGTTGGCCGTCACCACGCGGAGCGGGGCTCCCGCCGAGGGGGGCGCGTCTGGACGCGTCTCGGTGATCAGCCCGGGCGCGATCCAGATCACGTGGCAGGCGACGACGAACGTCGCGACGGCGGCCTCTCGCGGACGGCGGGCGTGGATCGCCCAGCCCAGCAGGATCCACGCGGGCAGATAGAGCCACGGGGTCGCGGCGCTGGCCCAGATCAGCGGCGCCCAGCCGTCGAGCCCGAGCGCCTGCGCGACCGCCAGGCCGGCGAAGGGGGCGACAGAGAGGGGGAGGAGCCAGCGCGTCATGGTCTCAGCGTGCGCCGCGCGACCGGACGACGCGCGGCGAGGGGGAGGAGAGCTCGCGGCGGGAATGTGGCGAAGCCGTGGCCCTCAGTCGCACCCGTAGAGGTCGAACTCGTCGACGACCTCGTTTGCCGTGTTCAGCGCCCGTCCGTGCGCGACGCAGCCGTGGATCTCGAGGGACAGGTAGCTGTAGTCCTCGTTGTACGCGGCGGCGCTGAACCACTGGCCCGGCTCGATGGTGCGGAGGCTCGCGCCCGATCCGCCCGCGATGATCTCGGTCAGCCCGCGCGGCTCGACGTCGGTGCAGCCGCCGTAGAGCGGCACGCTGCGCTCGTAGTGGTGGTCGTGGCCGGCGAGGATGAGGTCCACGCCCAGCTCTTCGAGCACGCTGCGGAACTGCTCGACGGTCCCGTGTCGGATGCCCCGCTCGCTCGAGCTGTAGAAGGGGTGGTGCATGACCACGATCTGCCAGTCGGCGTCCGAGCCGCCGATGTCCTCGACCATCCAGTCGAACATGTCGTCGGTGATGCGCCCGTTGACGTCCAGGAAGATGGGGATCAGGGACGCGTCGTTGGAGTCGAGCACGGTGAAATGCGCGTTGCCGTAGTCGAAGCTGTAGTAGCGCTCCTGGTCGGCCTCTCGGAGCGCGACCTCGGGCAGATGGTAGACGTCCAGATAAGGCTGACCGTTGTCGGTCTTGGCCTCGTGGTTGCCCATCGTCGGGTAGACCGGCACCCGGTGCATCAGGCCCTGGTAGATGTCGAAGAACCTCTCCTCGAACTCGCTGAACGTGCCGCTGCCGTAGGCCATGTCGCCGAGATGGAGGAAGATGTCGTGCTCCCCTCCCTCCAGGCTCCGCTCCATGAACGCGTCGCGGACGGCGCGCTGGTCGTCCGAGCCGCTGCCGCTGTCGCCCAGGGCCAGGATGCGCACGGGGCGCCCCGTGCCGTCCCACGCCGTGTCGAGGCGGAGGTTGCGCGCGAGCACCACGCCGTCCTCGACGATCTCGTAGCAGTAGGCCGCGTTGGGGCTCAGGCCCGTGAGGGTGGCGTCGTAGCCGACGTAGTCGCGCGCCTGCTCGGTGCGATCGGTCGGGAACATCTCGGCCGTCGCCTCGACCTCCTGCCACGGACCGTCGGGGGAGGGCGCCCAGCGCACCACGGCGCGTCCGCCTCCGGTCGACGTCCAGGCGACGCGCGCGCTCGAGGCGGTGACGCTCTCGAGGTACGGCCAGCGCCAGAGCGGCGAGTCCCCGATGAACTCCGGCGCGCCGCAGTCGAGCTCCGGACCGGGCTCGAGCGCGGGCGGGTCGGGCAGCTCAGGCGGTGTGCCGGTCGGCGGGCCCATGCAGACCTCGGGCGGGACGCCGCCGCCGTCGACGCCCGAGTCGGCGTTCACGGCGGGGCCGGCGTCGTCGTCGGCGGGCGCGCCGTCGTCACAGCCGAGGAGGGTGAGCGCGGCGGCGCACAGACAGAGGGCTCGAAGCATGCGGCCCATCCTACACGGACGGTTCGGGTCGTCGACCGGAGCGGCCCGTTCGTGCGCTATGTTTCGCAGATGTTCCACCCCGATGGACCGACCCTCTGGGAGCTGGCCGAGCAGGCGCTGTCTTCGACCGACCGCGGCTACGACCTCATCGCGCGCAAGTTCGACTACACGCCGTTCCGCACGCCGGACCCGGTCGTTCAGCGCTGCGCCGAGCGCGCGGCCGACCGGGGTCCGGTGCGACGCGGGATCGACCTCTGCTGCGGCACCGGCGCGGGCGTCCGTTGGTTCCGGCCGCTCTGCGACGAGGCGATGTTCGGCATCGACCGCTCCGCCGGGATGCTCGCCGAGGCCGAGCGCCGCCTGGTCGACGCGCCGGGCGACGCGCGCGTCGGGCTCGTCCGAGGAGACGCGCTCGCGCTGCCCTTCGAGGACGGCGCGTTCGACCTCGCGACCTGCTTCGGCGCCTTCGGCCACATCCTCGAGTCCGACGAGCCGCGCTTCGTCCGCGAGATCCATCGAGTGCTCGCGCCCGGCGGCCGCTTCGTGTTCGCGACGAGCGAGGTCCCGCCGCCCTGGTCGCCGGCCCTCTGGATGGCGCGCGGCTTCAACGCCGCGATGCGCGTGCGCAACGCAGTGATCAAACCCGAGTTCATCATGTACTACCTCACCTTCACCTGGCCCGAGGTCGGGTCCCTGCTCGAGGCCGCGGGCTTCGAGGTCACCGTCGATCGAGGCGCCTTCGATCCACCCTTCGGCCGGCTCCTCTGGGTCAGCGCGGAGAAGCGCCGATGAGCGACGTGGTCATCATCGGGCTCGGTCAGATGGGCCTCGTGTTCTCGAACGGGTTCCTGCGCCTGGGCCACGCCGTGCACCCCGCGCTGCGGGGCACGGACCTCGACGCCCTCGCCGCCGCGGTGCCGGCGCCCGAGGTCGTCCTCGTCGCGGTGGGGGAGGGAGATCTGCCGCCGGTGCTCGCGCGCATGCCCGAGCCCTGGCGCGACCGGCTCCTGCTGCTCCAGAACGAGCTGCTCCCGGAGGACTGGCGCCGGCACGGCGTGGCGGATCCGACGGTGGCCGTGGTCTGGTTCGAGAAGAAGAAGGGCAAGCCGGTGCACGTGGTGATCCCCACGGTGGTCTCCGGGCCGAACGCGGCGCTCGTCGCGAGCGCGCTCGAGGCGCTCGAGATCCCGGTGCGCGTCGGTCCGCCCGACCGGCTGCTCTTCGAGCTCGTGAAGAAGAACCTCTACATCCTCACCGCGAACCTCGCGGGGCTCGAGGCGGGCGGGACGGTCAGCGCGCTCTGGGCGGAGCACCGCGATCTGGCCCGCGACGTGGCGGCGGAGGTGCTGGCGTTGCAGGCCTTCCGCGCCGGAGAGCCGCTGCCGCAGCGCGAGCTCATCGCGGGCATGGTCGAGGCCTTCGAGGGCGATCCCGAGCACGGCTGCACGGGGCGCTCGGCGCCTGCGCGGCTGCGTCGCGCGCTCGGTCAGGCGAAGCAAGCGGAGCTGCATCTCCCGACCCTGGAGCGGCTCGGCGATCGACACCTCTGACCACGCGGGCTGCGAGATGCTCAGCGAGGGAAGAGCTCGGAGACGTTCGGAGCCGGCACGGGGCGTGAAAAGTAATAGCCCTGGACCTCGTCGCAGCCGAGCGCGGCCAGGGCGTCGAGCTGCGCCTCGGTCTCGACGCCTTCGGCCAGCACCTTCAGGCCGAGGCTGTGCCCGAGCCCGGTGATCGCCTCGGTGAGGGCGACCGCGCTCGAGCGGGCGCCGTCGCCCTCGGCGTCGAGGTCCTTCACGAAGGAGCGATCGATCTTGAGCACGTCGACGGGGAGCCGCTGCAGATACGAGAGCGAGGAGTAGCCCGTCCCGAAGTCGTCGACGGAGACGCGCACGCCGAGATGACGCAGCTCCGAGAGCTTCTCGGCCGCGGCGCCGACGTCGTCCATCAGCGAGGTCTCGGTCACCTCGAGCTCGAGCGCGCCCGGCGGCAGGGTGGAGCTCTTGAGCACCCGCGCGACGGTCCCGACGAAGTCGGGGCGCGAGAACTGCTGCGCCGAGACGTTGACCGAGACCGACGGCAGGTCCACGCCCGCGCCGTGCCAGCGCCGCATCTGGCGGCAGGACTCGAGCATCACCCAGGTCCCGATCGGGACGATCAGCTCGGACTCCTCCGCGACGGGGAGGAACACGCCGGGGCTCACCAGCTGATCGCCGCGCTTCCAGCGGATGAGCGCCTCGACGCCGCTCCACTTGCGGGTGCGGATGTCGACCTTCGGCTGATAGTGGAGGAGCAGCTCGCCCGCGCCGAGCGCCCGGCGGAGGTGACGCTCGAGGTCTCCGCGGCGCTCGACGGCCTCGCGGAGCTCGTCCGTGAACAGCTCGATCCGTCCCCGCTGCCACGCCGCCTTCGCGCGGTGGAGCGCGATGCCGGCGTAGCGGAGGAGCGCGGAGACGTCCTGCGCGTGGTCGGGGTAGCGGCTGACGCCGACGGTGGCGCTGACGGACAGCTCGTAGCCCTGCACGTGAAACGGCTCGCGGAGCGCGCTGAGCACGCGGTCGGTGAGGGCGAGCGCGGATCGGCCGCCGCCCACGTCGCTGAAGATCACCACGAACTCGTCGCCCGAGCCGCGCCCCACGAGATCGCTCTCGCCGGTCGTCTCCAGCAGGCGCTCGGCGACCTGACGCAGCAGCTCGTCGCCGACCGACCGACCGAGCCAGTCGTCGATGCGGTGGAAACGGTCGAGCGCGAAGAGCGCGACCGCGAGCCCCCTGTCCTTGCGGCGCGCGCGATCGAGCGCGACCTGCATGGGCTGGATCAGCATCAGCCGATCGGGGAGCCCGGTCACCGCGTCGTGGTTGCCCGCCGACAGCGGCCAGGCGGCGAGCTCTTCCGTCATCTGCGGGAGCGCCGTCGCGGGCGTGGCCGGGCGCGCGTTCGCCGCGGTGGCCTTCGGAGGACGGAGCGCGTCCGCGATCATCGCGACCACGGTGGCGAGCGCCTCGGCGTCGAGCGACCCGAAGTCGTCGCGGGGGACACTGTCCGCGAGCACCATCGCGCCGACCTGCGTGCCCTCGCTCATCAACGGCACGCTGATCAGCGCCGCGACGCGGAAGTCGGGCGGGAAGAAGACGCTCTCCGGCGCGGCGGGGCCGCGGCCGATCACCGGGACGACGGTCGTCTCTTCGCGGGCGATGCGCCAGGACGGCACGTCGGACGGCATCCCGGCGAGCACCGCCGCCTCGCCGTGCGCGCAGATCATCTTGCCCGTCTGCGCCTCCACGCGGTAGAGGACCGCGAGCGGACAGCGCGCGAGCGCGGCGGCGACACGCAGCCGCTTCGCGACTGCCTCGCTCATGGGATCGGGCGGGACCACCGTCCCAGAGCATAGACCCCCTTGGGGCGATCTGTCACCGTCAGCTCAGAAGAATCCGCTATAGGGGCAAGATTCCGTCCTGAGGGGGGTAGCTGAGGCCTACCAGCGGATCGAGAAGACCATGTGTTGGCCGGCTCCGTCACGGCGCCGCTCCATCAACTCGACGGTGGGCGCGGGGGCCTCGTGCGAGCGCAGGGTGCCGCACACGATCCCCGTGAAGACGTGCTCGTAGAAGTCGGTCGGCTCGACGAGACACGTCCAGCGCACCTCGCGCTCGCCGCGCGCTTCGCAGACGTGCGAGTTCCAGGCGACGGAGATGTTGTAGGCGTCGGCGAGGCGCTCGAGGACCCGCCGCGGAGAGCTCCCCATCAGCAAGCTCATGGTCCGGCCGAGCGGGCTGGCGCGGAAGACGGGGTAGAACGTCTCGGCGACGCTGCGCATCGCGTCCGACAGCTCCGCGTGCGGGTGCAGCAGGGGCGAGGCGAGGAAGAAGAGCTTGTAGAAGTCGCGGTGCGGGTGGAGCGTGAACGGCAGCACGCTCGACGGGACCTCCGCGAGCGCCGTGATGCGCTGGGTCTCCGGCTGGCCCGCGACGCTCGCGACGGCGTTCACGAGGCCGACGAAGAACATGCCTCGCACCTCGCACTCGAGCGGGAAGTCGTAGAGGGTCTGGGCGACGGCGTCGCGCTCGCGCGGGCTCGCTCGCACCTTGGCCGCGAAGCTCGCCGCCTCACCCATGGTGATCGCCTGGCGGCCCCACGAGCCCGCGTGTCCCTCCGAGAGCCCCATCTCCGAGGAAAGAGAGTGCCTCAGGGGATGGCGTGGATCCAGTGGGGGCGCCCTCTCGCGTAGCGGCGCGCGTCGAGCTTCTTCAGCCCCGACAGCCAGCCCGGCTCCTGGAGAGGAAAGACGGCGGCGCGCTCGGCGCTGGCGCCGGTGCGGTCGAGGATGCCGTTGACCGCGCGGCGCGCCGCCTCGTTGGCCGCCTCCATCGTCGCGAGGTCGGTGTGGGTGCGCACGTAGTCCGACGCGAGGTAGAGGTTCTCGATCGACGTGATGGCGTCGGGCCGGTTCGCCCAGGAGCCCTTCGTGTTGATGAGGAGCGGCTCGAGGTTCGAGACCGTCGAGGGGTTCGGGAACTCGATCGCCGGATCGAGGAACCACGTGACGAGGTTCCGGTCCATCAGGTCCATCACTGCGTCGTCGTTCACGGCGCGCTTCAGCTGCTCCCACACCTCGGCGTGCACCTCGTCGGCGTCGGACAGCTCGCGCGCGGGCTTGCCGAAGATCACCCCCGGCTGGTTCCAGTCCGAGATGTCCACGCTGAGGATGCCCCGCACGTCACCCGCGCCGTAGCCGCTCAGGCGGGCCTCCCAGAACTGCGCCTGCGAGATGCTCGTGAGCGCCCACGGGCTGTCGATGTAGATGGCGTGGCCTCGCGCGAGCGGCACGTCGTCTCTCAGGTAGTACTGGATGCCGTTCATCCACTCGGTCTCGAGGAGCGCGAGCTTCGCGAGGCGCGGCTCGAGCGCGAGCATGTCCGGTGTCAGGAGGGGCACGAGCGCCTCGACCGGGACCGCGCACACGTAGTGGTCCGCTACGACCGAGTGGCTCGTCCCGCCCATCTCGACGTCGACCGACGCGATGCGTCCCCCGGCGAGGTGGAACGCCGTCAGCGTCGCTTCCGTGTGGTAGGTGACGCCCTCTCCCTCGAGGTAGTTCCGCCACGGGTGGATCCACACCTCGCTCGTGGGGCCGTCGAGCACGCGGTCGAGATCCACGCGCGGGTCGAGCAGGTCCTGCAGGAGCTGGAACAGGAGGACGCCGATGGTCCGCGCGCTGCCCTTCTCGGCGCGCATCGCCACGAGCGACCGGGTCAGCCCCGTGGCGAGGTAGCGCCGATAGGAGAGGGACATCTCCGACGCGCGCACGAAGTCCCACCAGCTGATCTCCTCGAGCTCCCCGAAGCGGCGCGCGTCGCTCGACGTCATCACGTAGAGCACGCGGCTGGCGAAGAAGGTCCACTCGCGGAGCGAGATCCCCAGATCCGAGCCGAAGAGGGTCTTCAGCGCGCCGACGAGCTCCACGGGAGAGGTCGGGACGCGTGTCAGGTAGATGGGATCGCTCTTGCCTTCGCGCGCGATCAGCACCTGGTGGGTCGGCACGAGGTTGTCGAACACCGTCGCGCCCGGCGAGCCCGGCGTCGGGATGCGACGCATGGTGTCGTTGATGTGCTTGTAGAAGCCGGGGAAGAAGCGGAAGCCGTGCTCCCCCGGCAGCGGGGGCGTGCTCGCGGTGCCCGTGCCCGGGACGTCGAGGCTGCGCGCCTTGCCGCCCGGGCGCGGTCGACGCTCGTACACCGTGACGTCGAAGCCGCGCTCGATCAGCTCGTGCGCCGCGCTCATCCCCGCGACGCCTCCCCCCAGGACCGCAACGTGGTCTGCCATGACGCGCGCATCGTACCAGAGCCGCTCGCGCGCCGGGTGCGCGTTGCTCGATTCGGACGTCTCTCCGGGGACGAGGCTCGTCTTCTCCGGCTCGTTGGGTCCAGCGGGATCTGCGTGTGCAGCTCGAGGGGATCCGACGGAGCGCAAACGATGCGCCGCGCGGCCACGCGAACGACGGCGCCGGGGCTGGCACGCGGACTGCTCTGATCGGAGCTGGAGGGCACATGCAAGACGCACCGAAGCCACGCGCCTGGGAACGCTCGCTCGCGACGCTCGATCAGAAGAGCGGGTACTTCTACGAGGAGGAGCCCACGTGGATGTGGCAGGAGCTGCGGAACACGACCATCCCGCCGCCTCCGCCCGAGCGAGTCGATTTGAACGAGGTGGTCAAGTCGATCTCCGAGCGCCCGCCCGAGCCCATCCTGGACCCGCTGCCTCCGCGCCGCGCGAAGGTGGATCGCAGAGCGTTCGAGGTCTCGATGGGCATCAACGTGGCGCTCGGCCTCGGCGTCGTCGCGTGCCTCTCGCTCATCCTCCTGCGCCCCGAGCGGGTCGTGCACACGCCCGTGCTCGTGGACGCGCTCCGCCCCGGACCGACCGTCGACTGGTCGGCGCAGCAGGGGGCCGAGGCGCTGCCTCGCGGCGTCGACGCGCCCGCCGCCCTCGCCGCCCTCGCGCCGCTCGACAGCACGCTCGCGAGCTCCGGGCTCGAGCCCTCGATGGCGGAGGCGAGCGGCCCGCCCCAGCTGATCGTGATGCCGCCGGTGCACATCCGGGTGCCCGCCGCCCGCACGATCGCGCCCCCGCCCTCGGCGAGCGCCACGGCCAGCGTGTCGGCCGCCGCACGCGCGCCCGCGCCTCCACGGCCCGACCCCGCGCTGCCGGAGCACCCCAGCCGCGCCGACGTGGCGGCCGCGATGGAAGGAATCGCGCCCTCCATTCGAGACTGCGTGACCGGCCGCGGAGGCGAGCGCGTGAGCCTCTTCGTGCGGTTCTCCAACACCGGCCGCGTCCGCTCCGCCCTCGTCGAGGACTCCGCGGCCGCGCCGGCGCAGCGCTCGTGCATGGCGCGCGCCGTCCGCGCGGCGACGGTGCCCGCGTTCCGCAGTTCGTCGCTCAGCGTGCGCTACCCGTTCGTGCTCTGACGCCCGCGTCTCAGTCGGGGGCGGCCACGCAGACGGGGGTGTCGAGCACGAAGTACAGCGCGATCCGCTCCATCGGCAGCAGCTCCTCGTGCGACACCAGGTCGAGCTCGGGGGTGCTCAGCAGCGCGCGGCCGCAGCCCTCGGGCGCGAGCGCCACGACCGCCGGGTGTCCGGCCTCCTCCTCGAGGAGCACGCGCGGGTAGCTCGGGTCCGCCGTCGGGTCGGTCGAGGGCGCGGCGCCCAGGGCGACCACGCGGCCGATCGGCCGCTCGATCGAGAGGTCGGACGGCTCGTAGCGCCAGATGGGGCCGAAGCCGGGGTGCAGGCCCATCATGTCGGGGCCGTCGGAGGTGAGCCGGTGGCTGGGGCCGATCTGCTCGTCGAGCCACGCCGCGAGCGGCCGATGGGTCACGCGCCCCCGCGGCGTGGCCACGACGCCCTGGATCCAGTCCTCGCGGCGGTCCGTCGAGGCGGGGATGCGGGACACGTCCCAGGTCCCTCGCGCGGCGTCGTACACGTCGCTCTCGACGTCGTGCGCGGAGGTCATCACGACCGCGGAGGGATAGAGCGCGTCCACGACGCGGTGCGCGCGGCCGGTGGCGATGAGCACGCCGCCTGCCGCGACCCAGTCGCGCAGCGCGGCGAGCACGGCGGGGTCGCGGGCGAAGGCGTCCGACTCGGTGCTGGGCGCGACGAGCACGTCGAAGCGGGCCAGCCGCGCGGGCGCGTCGAGCTGCGCCTCGTCGAAGGCCTCCACGTGCTCCAGCCCGAGCCGCGCGTCGAGCCACGCGGTGCCGTCGTGTCCGGTCAGGGTGGCCACCCGCGGCGCCCAGAGACCTCGCGCCGGATCGCGCCTCGTGGGCAGCGTGGTCGCGTCGGGCTCCAGCACGATGAGCTGACCGGCGCTGACCTCGATCTCGGTGTCGACCCGGAACGGGCCCGCCTCCACCACGGCCCAGTACCGCCCTGGCGCGACGTCGGAGATCTCGAACGCGCCCACCTCGTCCGTCAGCGCGGCGTACTCTCCGCTGGTGGGGAGGCAGCGTCGACAGTGCACGCCCTCGGGCGGCGGGGTGGGGCGGTGGGCGAGGAGCCGGACGAGCGCGCGGGAGACCGGGACCTCTCGCCCGCGTGGCGCCTCGCCGGGGGCGTAGCCCGGCGCCCAGACGACCCCGAGCACCGAGGCGTAGGGCTCGCCGGAGGCGGGGATCGGCTCACCGAGGGGCTCCCCGCCCCCCGCGCTGCACGCCGCGAGGAGGATTGCCACACCCCCCATCACTCCCCTTGCCGTCCTCATGCCCACCCGGTGGTCGTCCGCGCCGCTCCCGTTTTCCAACCGTACACCGAAAGAGCGTGGGCGGACTTCGGCGTGGTCTTCTCTCACCGCGAGTCGCGTCGCGGTGCCGGCGCCGTCTCCCTACTCGAGGACGCGCGCCAGCGCGACGAAGGGCGCCAGCGCGGCGCGCGTGGCGGCGCGCAGGTCGTCGTCCTGCCGGATCACCGAGGCGAGGTGCGGGCCGACCGTCTCGTAGACCGAGACGAGGCCGCGCCCGACCGCGTTGCTGCGGAGGTGGCGGTCGCGGAAGCGACGCAGCGCCCCGATCTCGCTCGCCATCGGAGTGCCCCACGCGGCGGTCGCGACGAAGCAAGGCGAGACGGTGGTGAACTCGATGGCCGGGGTCGTGTACTCGGCCACCGCGATGGGGCTGCCGAGGCCGCACCGGTCCAGGGCCCGGACGGCGACGTAGTAGGCGGTCTCGGGGGCGAGCCCGCCGAAGTCGACCGCGACCACGTCGCCCGGGGGGATGTCCGGGTCGATGGTGAGCGCCATGTGCTCGAGGCTGGCCGCCTCGGCCGGCACGGCGCGCATGAAGCTCTCCAGATCGGTCACCGGCGTACGGGAGATGCGGACCTCGTAGCGGGTGACGCCGAGGTCGTCGTCGGGCGCGATGAACGAGAGGTGTGCGTAGCGGTGCGCGTCGCGGCGCTCCTCGTACTCCGTCACCGAGACGTCCAGGAGCTCGCCCGGCGGGGTGTTCTCCATGCACACCTCGGGGCCGATGACCGTGACCTCCACCCGCGCGCCGGTCACGTCGTCCAGGCGCAGCCGGTCCGCGCCGCTGCCGGGGGCGCTCGACGGGTCGTTCGTGATGCTGCCGTCCATCTCGTGGACGGTGCCCTCCTGGCCGTCGACCGTGCCGTAGCCCCAGGGGTCGCGCGCGGTCTCGTTGGCCGCGCCGCCGCCCACCGTGAACGGGACGCGGAAGACGACCGAGGGCTGTCCTCGATAGGGGTAGCCGTAGTTGATCGCCCACGTGTCCCACTGGCCGTCCGGCCCGACCGGCGTGGGGAAGCGCTCCGGGCCCCAGGCCGCGTTGTAGTCGCCTTCGGTGTTCACCTCGATCCACGCGACGTACTCGCCGTCCGGCCACTCGTCGGGGAGGTTGAACGTGATGGTCTGAGGGCGCCCGGCGGGCGGCGTCGCCATGGTCACCGCGTCGATCTCCGGCATGATCCGCCGCGCGTCGGTCCCGTACCGGGCGACGTCCCTGTGGTCGAAGCAGGCGGCGTCGCTGCAGCGCTCGACGTCCCGGCGCGGGGGATAGAGCGAGCCGACCTCGAGCGGGCGCATGGTCGCGTTGCCGGGCTCGAGCTGGAAGGGCTCCGCGTAGCCGTTCGCGACGTCGTCTGGCGTCAGATAGCGACCCTTGTCGCTGTTGAAGATGCTGGGGCAGCTGACGGCGTCGAGCGCGTCCCGTGAGCTCGCCGACTGCTGGAAGGACAGGCAGAAGTACTCGTCCCGGGAGAAGTCGCTGGAGGAGCGTGAGGCCCAGCCCTCGCTCGTCCGATCCTGGAAGATCACGCGCGGAAAGAGCTCCGCGTCCGGCGCGGCTGCGCGATGGTGGGCCCAGACGGGGAGGGCGCCCTCGCGGCGGCCGTAGGGCCACTGGAAGCCGCTGTTCATCTGCGAGGCGCCCGGCCGGTTGCCGATGCCGCGGAGGGCCACCGACTGGGTCAGCGCCAGCGTGCGCAGGTACGTGCCGTCGGCGCGCTCGACCCAGATCGCGATCTGCGCCCGCGAGGTGGGCTCGAAGCTGATCTCCACGACGCGCGGGATCTCGTCCCCCTGGGCCGTGGCCGTCGCCGCGAGGGCGAGCACGAGCGCGACCGCGCCGATTCCCCTGATCGCTCGCATCGCAGGCAAGGTAGGCCGCCGAAGCCCGCCAAACAAGCGGCGGCACGCGGGCCGCGGGATGTGAGAAGCTCCGCGGCCATGCGAACCCTACTCCTACTCGTGCTCGGCTCGGCCCTCCTCGCCTGCGGCGGGCCGGAGCGTACTTCCTTCCACGGCGAGGGCAGCGGACCCACCTACGTCGACCCGCCGGACGTCCACCTCGAGGGCGACCACATCCGGATCGATGATCACATCCACTTCGCGCACGACAGCGACGAGATCCTCGAGACCTCGAACCAGCTGCTCGACCACATCGCGGAGTTCCTCCAGCACCACGACGAGATCACCGCGCTGCACCTGGTGGGTCACACCGACGCGACGGGCACGGCGGAGTACAACCGGGAGCTGTCCGAGCGGCGGGCGGCGGCGGTGCGGCGCGCGCTGGTGCAGCGGGGCGTCACCCAGCCCATCGACTCCCGCGGCGCGGGCCAGTCCGAGCGACTCTGCCAGGAAGACACGGACGACTGCCACCGCCGCAACCGCCGGGTCGAGTTCCGCGTCGATCTCGCGGGCTGACGTTATTCGGGGATCTCGCCGGTGAGCATGAACAGCTCGCCGGTGTCCCAGCTCGTCGTGTAGACGCGCAGGCCGGGGCCGGGGTGCATCGCGAGGCCGACGAGGCGGTTGGCGCCGGGCACCTCGTGTCGGCGGTGCGTGTGCTGCGCGGTGTCGATCAGGGACACGTCGCTCGAGCCGAAGTTGGCGACGCCGATCCAGCGCCCGTCCGCGCTGACGTCGATGCTGCGCGGGTTGCGGCCCGTCGACGCGATCCCGAAGGGCCGGCCGTGATCCTCGGGCCGGTAGAAGCCGATGTGCCCGAGCGAGCAGGTCACGAAGAAGGTGTGCCGGTCGGGCGAGGGCAGGATGTCGCGGGGATAGCGGCAGACCTCGAGCCGGCCGCGCTCCTGGCCGCCCGCGAACACGTGAATGAGGTCGTCGGAGAACGCGGCGGTGAGCAGCGTGCCGTCGGCCAGCAGGCCCATGCCCCGGGGACGCTCGCCCGTGGTGAGGCGCCGCACCTCACGCCCCTCGTCGAGATCCACGACCGAGACGGAGTGGTCGAAGTAGTTGGCGACGTAGAGGGTGCGTCCATCCACGACGACCGTCTTCGGGTGGCTGCCCACCTCGATCTCGCGGCGCACCCGCAGGGTCGCGAAGTCGATCTCCTCGACCACGTGGCGGCGGAAGTTCGAGACGAAGAGCGTGCGCCCGTCCTCGCTGAAGGCGCTCTCGACCGCGTTGCCCGGGAAGCTGACCGTGCCCACGCGCTCGAGGCTGTCGGCGTCGTAGACCCACACGTTCTCGCTGTCGGGCCGGCCGAAATTGCACACGACGACATGCGCGCCGTCGGGGCTGACCTCGACGCTCTTCGGCAGGACACCGGTCTCCGCCACCGCCGCCACCCGGAGGCGCGGGCCGCCGCGCTCGGTCTGGAAGATCGGCGTGCGCGGTCGCTCTTGCGCGCCGGCCGTCCAGGCCAGGGCGAGCGCCAGCAGCGGTGGCAGCGAGAGCGGGGCGAGGCGACGCACGGCGCGATGGTTTCTCGGATCCTGCCACGCGGCAAGTTTCCCCACCGGAGGCTCGATCGGCGTGACGCGCGTGTGACGGTGGGGCCAGCTGCCTCGTGCCCTGCTATGGTCGGCGGCGTGGCGTCGCGGGATCCGCTCGAAGTTCTGCTCGCGCTGACGCGCCTGCTCGCCGAGGAGACCTCGCTCGAGAAGGAGCTGCAGGCGACGACCGACGCCGCGCTCGAGGTCCTGCCCGCGGACCACGCGTCCCTGCGGCTCTTCGACGACGAGCGGCGGGAGCTCCTGAGCAGCGCGCGCTCCGGGACCGGGCAGGGCAAGGCGCCCGCCACGTTCAAGGCGGGTGAAGGCGTGCTCGGCATCGTGGCCGATACGGGCAAAGCCGCCCTCGTGCTGGACACATCCACCGACGAGCGCTTCAAGCACGCCTCGGTGGGGTTCGACGTGGGCTCGCTCGTCGCGGTGCCGCTCGTGGCCAGCGGGCAGGTCGTGGGGGTGCTGAGCGCCTCGGCCGCGGAGCCGGGCTGCTTCTCGGAGCTGCACCGGGACCTCGCGCAGCTCCTGGCGAACTGCACCGTCCCCGCGATCGAGAGCGCGCGGCTGGCGCACCTGGCCATCACCGACGACCTCACGCGCGCCTACAACTACCGCTACCTCGGGAGCCGGCTCGGGGAGGAGACCAGCCGGGCGCGCCGCTACGGTGACTCCTTCGGCGTGCTGCTCATGGATCTCGACCACTTCAAGCGGGTCAACGACCGCTACGGCCACCCGGTGGGTGACGAGGTGCTGCGCGGCTTCGCCGACCGGGTGCGCGCCGAGGTGCGCGAGCCGGACGTGCTCATCCGCCGGGGCGGCGAGGAGTTCGTGCTCCTGATGCCGTCGACGACGCTGCCCGAGGCGACCGCGGTGGCCGAGCGTATCCGCGCGAGCGTCGCCGACGAAGCGATCGAGACGGGCGCGGGCCCGGTGTCGGTGACGGTCTCGGTGGGCGTGGCGACCTGGCGCACGGACGAAGAGGGCGCGTCGGTGGAGTCACGCGCGGACGCGGCCCTCTACCGCGCCAAGGAGGGCGGCCGAGACCGCGTGGTCACGGACCCCAATCTCGACGAATCGCACTCTGGGCCCTAGGTCTCGGGCATGGCGAAGCTCCAGATCGACGTGTGGTCCGACATCGCGTGCCCCTGGTGCTACGTGGGCAAGCGCCGCCTCGAGGCGGCCCTCGAGGGGTTCCCGCACCGCGACGAGGTGGCCATCACGTGGCACTCCTTCGAGCTGGATCCGTCGGCGTCCCAGGAGATCGACGTGGAGGAGGTCAGCTACGCGCAGCGGCTGGCCGAGAAGTACCGCGTGCCCGAGGCCGGCGGTCAGCAGATGATCGACAACATGACCGCGACGGCCGCGAAGGACGGCATCGCGATGCGGTTCGACGTGATCCGGCCGGGCAACACGTTCGACGCGCATCGGCTGCTGCACCTCGCGGAGGAGCGCGGCAAGCAGGACGCCCTGAAGGAGCGGCTGCTCGCGGCCTATCTCTGTGAGGGCGAGCGGATCGGGGATCACGAGACCCTGGTCCGGCTCGCGGGAGAGGTCGGCCTCGACGTGGACGAGGCGGAGGGTGTGCTCGCCTCCCAGAGCTACGCGGCCGACGTGCGCTCGGACGAGTCGCAGGCCGCGCAGCTCGGCATCCACGGCGTCCCCTTCTTCGTGTTCGACCGCAAGTACGCGGTGCAGGGCGCGCAGCCGGCGGAGATCGTGCGCAAGGTGCTCGACAAGGCCTGGGAGGAGGCGGAGCCCCAGCTGGTCACCCTCGCCGAGGGCGCGGTCTGCGGCCCCGAGGGCTGCGACTGATCAGTCCGGGGCTCGCACGCCTATACTCCTGGCAATGCTGCGCTCCTCCGCATTCTTGCTCGCCTGGCTCGTGAGCTCTGGCGCGCTCGCCTATGACGCCGACCCCATGCTCGCGTCGCTGCGCCCGGCGGAGCGCGCGCGGGCCGTGTCGCAGGCAGGGCTCGGCGCCCCGAACGCGCTCCCTCTCTACGACATGACCATCGACGTCGCGGACGACTTGCGATCGTTCACGATGGAGGAGGAGGCCTGGGTCCACAACGACTCGAGCGCCCCGTGGGGCTCGGTCGTCTTCCGGGTGTTCGTCAATACGACACGCGCGGACGCGGTGCGGCTCGAGAGCCTGAGCTGTGAGGCGGTGCGCTGCGATCACGAGCAGCCCGACGCCTCCGCCATCGTCGTGAGCCCGGCCGCGCCCGTGCCGCCGGGGGGCTGGCTGCGCGTGCGCATGCGACTGCGCGGCACGCTGCAGGTCGTCGAGGCCGAGCGGCTGACGCTGATGGGGCAGGGGCTGGAGTCGCTCGGGGCGCTGAGCGGCGGGCACGGAGGCGGCGACTACGGCCTGCTCGCGCACGGAGACGGAGTGTCGTCCTTCGCCGCGTTCGCGCCCGTGCTCGCCCGTCGACGCGGGGGCCGCTGGGAGCAGTCCGACGCGAGCACGATGGGCGATCTCGGCACCGACGCGCTCGCTCACTATCGGGCGCGGATCCGCGTCCCCGACGGAACGCGGGTCGTCGCCACCGGCGTCGAGGACGCGCCCCGGGTGGTCGGCGCCCGGACCGAGGTGCAGGTGCGGCTCGCGATGGCCCGCGACTTCGCCTTCGTCGCCAGCCCGCGTCTCGAGCGCCGCGACGCGCAGGTCGGCGAGGTGACGGTCCGCTCCTGGTTCCTGCGCGGTCACGAGGCCTCGGGCGGCCAGGCGCTCGAGGCGGCGACGCACGCGCTCCGTGTCTTCGAGCGGCGCTTCGGCCCCTATCCCTTCACCGAGCTGGACGTGGTCGAGGCGCCGCTCGTCGGCGGCGCGGGCGGCGTCGAGTTCTCCTCGATGGTCACCATCGCGACCATGTTCTATCGCCCGGCCGGCACGGGCGGCGCGCTCGGGGCGCTCATGGGGGGTGGCGATCAGCTCGAGGCGCGGCGACAGGCGATGCTCGAGTTCGTCACCGCCCACGAGGTCGCGCACCAGTGGTGGCACGGCGTCGTCGGGAGTGACTCGCGCCGCCACCCTTTCCAGGACGAGACCCTCGCGCAGTGGTCGGCGCTCCTCTACGTGCGCGAACGGCACGGGGCGGCGCGCGAGCAGGCCGAGCGCGAGCAGCAGGTCGCGGCCGGCTACCACATGATGCGCATGATGGGTCGGCCCGACGGCGCGGTGGACCGCCCGGTGAGCGCCTTCGCCGATCCGCTCAGCTACGGCGGGCTGGTCTATGGCAAGGGGCCGCTGGTCTACCCGGCCATGCGGCGGCAGGTCGGCAACCGGGCCTTCTTCCGGGCCATCCGTGAGTACGCCGACGCGCACCGCTTCCAGATCGCTCCACCGCGCGCCCTCTTCGATCGCTTCGCGCGCGGACGACACGCCTCGGCGGCCCGCGCCCTGGAGCGACGCTGGCTCGACGAGTCCCACGGCGACGCGGATCTCGGAGAGCCGAGCCTGCCCGGGCTCGGCGGCGACGCGGGGGAGCTGTTGCGCGGCCTGCAAGGAGCGGACGAGGGGCAGCTCCGGCGCATGCTCGAGGGGCTGATGGGAGGGGGCGGAGGCGGCCAGGCCCCGGATCTCCGAGGGCTGATGGACATGCTCGGCGGGGGCTCGCCCTGACGGCCGGGCCTGCTACTGTCGCCCGATGACCGCTCGGCTCGCCCCGCTCGCCACTTGCCTCATCCTGCTCTCCGGTTGCTCGACGGACGCGCCCCACGCGGACGAGCCGACGATGGAAGAGCTGACCGCGCTCTTCGGCGAGGCGGCCGAGCAGGTGGACGACCCGGGCAAGGTCGACGACCCGAGCTGCAACGGCGTGATCGTGCCGGACCAGAGCGGCTTCGAGCGCCGCGTCGCGCTGACCTTCGACGACGGCCCCGACCCGGTGACCACGCCGCAGGTGATGGAGATCCTCCGGCGCCGCAACGTGCCGGCGACCTTCTTCATCAACGGCAACCGGGTCACCAACGCGGAGCGCACGGCCATCGTCGAGGAGATCGCGGCCGACCCGCTCTTCATCCTCGCGAACCACACCTGGTCCCACCCGCGAAACCCGTTCCTCGACCAGATGGACGAGCCGGAGATGGCGGCGCAGATCGACGACGTCACCTCGATCATGAGCGCGGCCGGCGAGTCCTCCCGCTACTTCCGCTTCCCCTTCGGCCGCGCGCGCTGCGGCACGGCGAACGCGGTGCGCGAGCGCGGCTACATCATCACGGGCTGGCACGTCGACAGCGCCGACTGGTGCTACGCGGGCGGCCGCGGCAAGTGCGAGTGGGACGGACTGCCCGAGGTGTTCCGCGACGGCGACATGCTCGGCTACGTCATGCAGCAGGTGCGTCGCCGCAACGGCGGCGTGGTGCTCTTCCACGACATCCATCGCTTCACGGCCGACGCGCTCGAGGGCGTGATCGACGCGCTCGTGGCCGAGGGCTACTCCTTCACGAGCGTCGACGACGTCGAGACCTTCCCTCGCCTCAACGGGCTGACCCCGCCGCCGCAGCGCTTCATCGGCGACGCCTGCGCGTCCGACATGGACTGCAACTTCGAGTCGGGCGCGTTCTGCCTCTCGGCGGGCTTCTGCACGACGAGCTGCACGGGATACTGCCCGGACCGCATGGGCTACGCGGGCACCTTCTGCGTCGAGGACACCGAAGGCGCGACCGAAGCGGAGGCCTTCTGCGTGCTCCGCGCTACCGAGGGGAACGAGTTCTGCGGAGGCGTGCCCGGCAGCGAGCGCGTCAGCCGCGACCGCTACCTCGGCGAGGCCGGGATCCGGCCCTCCACGGCCGACGTCTGCGCGCCGGCCAGGTAGTCGCGACGGGGCTCAGATCAGGATCGTCGGGCAGCCGAGCACGATCTCGACCACGGCGGAGCCGTCGAGGAGACGATCGCAGATGTCGCCCTGGATCAGGATCGACTCGTGGGAGTCGTCCACGTAGTTCCAGGAGTCGACGGCGGGGTCGCTGCTGCGGCGGAGCACGGTGCGGTCCTCTCCGTCGAAGGTGACGCCGACATTGACGAGGCCGGGATCGAACATCGTGGGGTCGGCGCCGCGCGGGAGGTCGAAGACGCAGCTGTCGAGGAGGCGGCGCGCGATCTCGTCGAGCGCGGCCTCGAACTCGGCGCTGAAGTCGCTCGCGGTGACGTTGTAATGGCAGCAGTCGGGCTCGCCCTGGCACGTCGGGGGGATGCCGCACGCCGGAAAAAACGGGGGGCACGTCTCCTCGCAGGTCTGCGGGGTGACGCAGTCGGCCGTGGTGCGGCAGCCGCAGAAGCCCGGGAAGCTCGACCCGCCCGGCTGGAAGCACGGCGCGCCGCCGCAGTCGGCGTCGGAGCGGCAGGAGTCGCTGGTGCACATGGGCATGCACGTGGTGTTGCGGGGCGTGCCGCCGTTGAAGGCGATGGTCGACATGTTGTTGTCGGCGAAGTCCATGCCCACCGCGAAGGTCAGGCGGTTCTTCGTGTCGTGCTCGGTCTGCACCCGGGCCATCACCGCGTCGGACATGTCGTCGTCGCAGGTCTCCTGGCCATCGGAGACGAGCACGATGCCGCGCTGGCCAGGGCTCGTGAGCGTGTCGAGGTAGTCGAAGCCCGCGAGCAGGCCGCCGAAGGCCGGGGTGCCGGCGCCGCTCGGGCTCGAGCCGGAGAGCGCGGCCTGGATCTGGGCGCGTGAGGTGGTCAGCGGCGCGACGGGCACGTCCGGGGCGCTGCCGATGCCGCACTCGCCGCTCTCCGGGAAGAGGAGCAAGCCGGCGCTCAGCTCGTCCGAGACGCTCGCGAGGACCGAGTTGATCCCCGCGGTCGCGAGGTCCCACTTGGTCGGGCCGCTGTCGCCGCTCGCCGGGCTGTCCATGCTGCCCGAGCGATCGAACACGATCAGCAGGCTGCCCGGGACGCGCTCGGTCGGGATGGCGCTCGAGCCGCAGGCGTTGTCCGGGTCGAAGGGGTCGTACTCGCCCGCGTCGATCCGCGGGACGTTGCTGTCGCGCGTCGGGACCGTCGAGTCGAGGTCGGAGGTGGAGCCGTCACGGCCCGGCGGGATGACGCCGCCGGCGTCACAGCCGACGAGCGAGACGAGGATACAAGCCCAGAGTGAAGCGATGCGCATGCCCCAGCTTGCCAAAAAGCGGGACGGCGCCCAAGAAGCGCGCTCAGCGGCTCCAGGCGGCGGGGCGATCGGGCTCGATCGCGATGTGCTGCCAGGCGGCGCGCCAGAGGCACCGCGCGTCTCCGCGCGCGACGCACTCGGGGTGGGTGGCCTTGGGGGAGGGCGCGCCGATGCGGCCGGCCAGCACCTCGACCCAGCCGGTGAGGGTCATGCAGAAGAGCGGGTGGGGGACGCCGGCGTCCTGCACCTCGACCACGCAGCCGCCGGCGGTGGCCTCCCGGATGACCATGCGGCCCTCGTCGTTGAACTGCTGCCACGCCCCCGCCACGCGCTTCAGGGCGTAGTCGGGTCGGGCCAGGTAGAAGGCGGCCTGTCGGAGGAACCCGCCCATGTTCTTGCGCGCGCCCGCCGCGCCGAGCTCCCGCGCGATCAGGCCGTCCCCCGAACCGAAGCGCCGCTCCGCCTGCTCGAGGAAGTCGACGAGCTCTTCGACGGGGTGCCACTCGATCGCGGTGGCGGTCATGTAGCGCTCGCGCGTCTCCGGCTGACATGTCTGCAAGACGTCCGCGAGCGCGTCGCGGCCGAAGGTCTCTTCGATCCAGGCCGCGCCGTTGAGCAGCCCCTGTGCTTTGATGTTCATCGTCCCCCCCCGGGTCACGTCAGCCTGCGTCCGCGAGCACCCTCCGCACCTCTTCGAGGGTCGTCTCGCCACGCAGGGCGCGGACGATCCCGGACTCCCATAGCGTGCGCATGCCGTCCTTCTTGGACTGGGCGATCAGCGCGCGCATCGGCGCCTCCTCGCGGATGAGATCCCGCATGTCGTGCGTGCATCGCAAGATCTCGTAGACCGCGACGCGCCCTCGGTAGCCGGTCTCGTAGCAGGCCGCGCAGCCGGATCCGCTCTTGAGCGAGGCGCCCTCGAGCTGCTCCGGCGTCAGACGAAACTCCTCGATCTCCTCCTCGGTGACGGCGTGCGGCTTCGCGCAGCGCTCACACACGCGCCGCACGAGGCGCTGGGCGAGCACCATCTGCAGCGCGTTGGCCACGAGGTAGGGCGGGACGCCCATGTCGGCGAGGCGCACGAGGGACTCGACGGCCGAGTTGGTGTGGAGCGTCGAGAGCACCAGGTGGCCGGTGAGCGCCGCCTTGACCGCGATCTTGCTCACCTCCGGGTCACGCATCTCGCCCACGAACACGACGTCCGGGTCCTGGCGCAAGATCGAACGGAGACCCGAGGCGAACGTGACGCCGCCCTTGAGCGACGTCTGGACGTGGTTGATGCCGGCGAGGCTCGCCTCGACCGGATCCTCCAGCGTGACGATGTTGACCTCGGGGTCGTTGATGTGGCTCAAGCCGGCGTGGAGCGTGGTCGTCTTGCCGCTGCCCGTCGGGCCCGTCACGAGCACGATGCCCTGCGGGAGGTGGAGGAGCCGCTTGATCAGCTTGAGCTCGTCTTCCTCGAAGCCGATGCTGTCGAGCGAGGTCAGCTCCTTGTTCTTCTTCAGGAGCCGGATCACGCACTTCTCGCCGTACACCGTCGGCAGCGTGGAGACGCGGTAGTGGCAGGTCTCGCCGTTGTAGACGATGGCGATGTGGCCGTCCTGCGGGATCCGGCGCTTCGAGATGTCCATCTCGGCCATCACCTTGAAGCGCGTGATCATCGGGTTGTGCAGGCGCTGCGGCGGCGTCAACAGGGTCTGCAGGCGGCCGTCGATGCGGAGCCGCACCCGGAAGTAGGTCTCGTAGGGCTCGACGTGGATGTCGGAGGCGCCGCGCGTGATCGACTCGACCAGGAGGAAGTTGCAGAGGGTGATGATCGGCGGCTGCTCGCCCGCGAGCCGGAGATCGTGGACGATCTCCTCCGGCTCTTGATCTTCGGTCGGCTCGTCCTCGGCCCGCACCGACTTGATGGCCGTCTCGAAGAAGACGTCGCCCGAGAGGATCTCCTCCATGAGCGACTGGGTCTCGAGGTGCTCCTCGACGAAGGAGCGGAAGTCGCTCTCGGTGCAGGTGACGACGACGAGCTTGCGCGCGCCGCTGCAGAAGCGGATGTCGTCGAGCGCCGTGAGATTGTACGGGTCGATCATGGCGACATAGACGGTGTCGCCTTCCTTGCGGATCGGGACCGCCTCGTACTTCCGGACGAGCTCGCGCGGCAGCAGATGCAGCACCGCCTCGTCGGGGATCAGGCCTTGCAGCTCCACCACCTCGACGCCCATCTGGTGCTCGAGGGCGAAGCGGATCTGGTCTTCCGTGCAGAGCTTCAGCGAAACGAGGATCGAGCCGAGTCGGCCGCCGCCCATCTTCTGGACCGCCAGCGCGCGCCCGACGTCCTCGTCGCTGACCACGCCGGCCTGCACGAGCAGCTCGCCGAGGCGCAGCTTGCGTCGCGGCGCGGGCTCCTCGGGGGCGGGCTCCGGGGTGGCCTCCGCCTTCGGCGCCGGCGCGTCGTTGGCGGGCTTGTTGGGGAGCGGCGGCGGCGCGGGCTTGTACGCCGCGGCCAGGGGGTCGGGCTTCGGGTGCGGGATGCGCACGCCGCTCTTGGGCGCGTCGTCGAGGTCGGGGACCGGCAGCGCGGGGCCCTTGGGGGGCGTGGGCGGCGGCTTGACCGCGGCCGGGCTCGCTTTGCCGGGCGGAGGCGGAGGGCCTCGACGGGCTGGCGCACCGCCGAAGGGGGAGAGGCGGTGTCCACCGCGCGCGCTGTCGTCCGACGAGGCCATGATTCCCCGTGGATATCGGACGGAGCGCGCTGGACTTGAGCGTCAGTGCCCGCCGTCGCCGCCGGTCAGGGTCTCCACGCCGAGCAGGGTCAGCCCCGCCTTGACGATGCCCATCAGGCCGTCGCCCGCGATGAGGCCGGAGGCGACCGCGAAGCCGAGCTTCTCCGCCGCGCCGGGCTTGCGGTGCTTCCAGATCTGGAAGAGCACCGCGCCCACCAGCATGGCGAGCGAGTAGAAGGCGGGCACGATGAAGGCGATGCCGAACGCGAGGCCGCTCGGGAGCACGTTCTTCGCGGTGGGGATCATCCGCGGCAAGAGCCGCATCAGCACGCCGAAGGCCGCGCCGAGGCCGATCGCCCAGGTCGCGTTCGGGGGCAGGGCGCCGAAGCCGTCGGCGAGGATCACCGCCATCGCCTTCCAGGAGTGCGCGGCCGGCGCGGGCATGGTCGGGTCGACGCCGATGTCGTAGGCGCTGTCGAAGAGCACGAAGATGGGGACCGCGACGAGGACGCCCGCGCCGACGCCGACGAGCTGCGCGACGAGCTGTCGGCGGGGCGAGGCGCCCAGCATCCGGCCCGTCTTGAGGTCCTGCATCATGTCGCCCGCCTGCGACGCGCCCGCGCTGGTGATCGCGGCGCCCATGATGTTGGTCGAGAGCACGCCGGGCGAGAGCGCCCCGAAGACGAGCTGGGTGACCTTGCCCATGGCCCCGATCGGGTTGATGTCCGTCTCGCCCGTCGACCGCGTGGCGATCATCGCGAGCACGGAGGACATCGCGACGCCGACCAGGGTCAGCCACCAGGCGATGTCGAAGACGAGCTGCGCGATGGTGACCGTGCAGAGGGTCGCCAGCGCCAGGCCGCCTACCCAGATCGCGTTCGGGATCTGGTGCGGCATCGCGTCGGCCTCGGTCTCCTTCACCGGGCCGCTGTCCTTGGCGCCCGTGAAGGTGCGCACGATCGTCTTCCACGAGAGCGCGAGCGAGGTCAGTCCGTCCGAGACCATGATCGCGACGCCGGGCCAGAGGATCCACTTGCTCATGCCGCCGGAGGCCTCGGTGGCCCAGCCCTGCGCCTCCGCGTAGGGGCCGACGAAGCCCCACGCGACGACGGCGCCGAGGGAGAGGCTGGCCGCGACGCGGATGCCGATGAGCACGCCCGCGCCGTACATCAGCGGGCTGACGTACACGGTGAAGGTGTGCCCCGCGAGCCACGCGAAGACGCTCACGCCCGCCGCCTCGCCGAGGGTGGGCCAGGAGATCTCCTCGATGGGCCACGCCTCGATCTGGGGCACGAAGTAGGCGGCGAGCGAGAACGCGGCCGCGCCGCCCGCGAACCAGAGCAGGACCCGCGCCTTCTGGATGGCCTCGTCGCCCTTGGCGAACATGCTCATCAGGGTGTGGGCGGTCGCGGTGCCGGTGGGGAACCGCAGCTTCTCTTGCACGACGAGCTGGCGGCGGAGGGGCACCGCGAAGAACACGCCGAGGAACGCGACGGAGAGCCCCCAGAGGGTCAGCTCCATGTAGCCGAAGGTGGGCACGTCGCGGCCCTCGTCCGCGAGCAGGTTCATCGCGGGGATCGCCGACAGCAGCCCCGCCGCGCTCGCCATCGTGCCCGCGCCCGAGCCGGTGGTCTGCGTGATGTTCGCCTCGAGGCGCGAGAAGGGGATGCGCGGCTTGAGGATGAGGAAGAAGGCGATGCCGAGGATGGCGGCGATGAGCGAGCCGCCGATCGACCAGCCCGTGCGGAGGCCGAACGAGATGTTCATCGCGGCGACCACCGCGCCCAGCACGCAGCCGGTGATCAGCGCGCGCGGGGTCAGCTGCCGCTCGTTCGGCTCCGGGGTGTAGATCACCTCGGCGTCCGGGTCCTCGGGTGCGGCTTCCGTCTCGCCCGTCTTGGCTCCGGGGAGGTAGTCGGCGGTGAGGTCTCGCTCGGGCTCGTTCGTCTCTTCGGCCATGTGGGTCTCCGTCCCGATCTGCGGAACGGAGCCCTATACCATGGGCGCGGCGGGGTTTCCTCAGCCCTTCCGCTGGTCGAGCAGGCGCAAGTAGCGGGTGGCCTCGAGGTCGCTGCGATCGAGGTGCACCGCGATCGCGAAGGCCTTGCGCGCGGCCGTCTCGTCTTCGTCGATCAGGAAGAGGCGCCCCTGCACGTAGTGCGCGAACGCCATCTTGCGATCCTGACGCAGGCCCTCGAGCACCGCGTCTCGCAGCTGCTGCTCGTGCACGACCTTGCGCATCGGGTCGGTGTCGGTGAGGTAGGCGCACCAGCGGAGGTAGAGCACGTACTCCGCCGCCTCGGGCAGCAGCGCCACCGCCTCGGCGAGCTTGGCCTGCGCGCCCTCGACGTTGCCGTGTCGGAGCAGCTTGCGCCCCGCCTCGAAGGCCCGCTCCGCGTCGAGGCGCCCGCGCTGCGGGTCGGGCATCGCCTTGCCCCGGCGCTCCATCTCCAGCCGCAGGCGCTCCGCCGCCTCCTGCGCGCGGTGGTGGGGGCTGGACTGGCTCGGCGCCCTCGGCGGCCTCGCGGGGGGGATCTCCGAGGGGACCGGCTCGACCAGCGTCAGCCCGTCGCCGAAGAGCAGCGCCGCGATCAGGGCGCCGGTCTCCTCCGATTGCAGGATCCCGCTCTGGAGCACCGTGGCGAGCGGCCGACCGTCGGCGTGCTTGAGCAGGCGCAGCTCCTCGGGGCTGACCCCGAAGCGGCGCCCGAGCGCGTCGGGCGCGCCCGCGAGGCGGACCGTCATGCGGCGCTTGGCCACGAGCAGCCCCGCCCAGCGATAGGCCTGCGGATCCTCGCGCAGCGCCGAGCGCACCGCGGGCTCGAGTGGCACCGGGAAGGGCGCGGTCCGCCGCGGCGACTCGTCGTCCACCCACATCCACACCGCCTCGTCGAGCTGGAGGCAGTGCTGGAGCTTCATCCGCACCTGGAGCCCGAGGGCCGCGCCGAGCTCCGACGCCGTCAGCATGCCGAGCTGGATGGCGACCTCGCCGAAGCGCATGATCTCGTCGCGCTCGGAGGGCTTGGCCATGTGCTCGAGCACGAGCGCGTACTCGTCTCGATCCATGGTGCCCTGCCGCACGAGCAGGCGGCCGAGCGTCTCGGCGAGGGTGCCTCGCTCGGCGAAGATCACGCGCCCGTCGACGATGTGGAGCTTCGTCTGAACGGGCCCCTCGTCGACCGTGAGCACCCCGGTGCGGCTCTCGCGCTGCGCGCTGAAGAGGGTCCGCGCGAGGTGCGTCGTCAGGAGGCGGTCGGGGACGACGCGGCCAGTGGACATCGACTGCGGTCGCACCACGGGGAGGATACCTCATCGAGCAGGCCGTTGAAGCACCGAGCCCGAAGGCACTCGGGTCGTCCCGCCCGAGAGACGAGGAGCGAGGTTCTTCGACGGGCTGCTGGGCTACGCTCCGTTCCATGAGCTACGGCGAGGTGGGGGAGCGAGTCGTGATCGAGGCGTTCGGCGAGCGCCCGATGGACGCCATCGAGAGGCATCTGGCGGTGGTCCCGCAGCCGCCCCCGGACCCGGCGAGCCTCCGACCGGACGACGTGGTGATCGCGGTCAAGAGCAGCGCGGTGGGCTGGGTCGATCTCCTGATGACGAGCGGCCAGTACCAGCACATGCCGAAGCCGCCCTACACGCCCGGCATGGAGTACGCGGGGGAGGTCGCCTGGGTCGGCCCCGACGCGGAGGGCGTGGCGGTGGGAGACCGCGTGATCGCCGACGCCTTCCTGGTCGGGCCGCGCTCCCTCGGCGAGCACCAGCGCTGGGGCGGCTTCGCCTCCTGGGCCGTGGCGCCCGCCAACGCGGTGATCCCGCTGCCCGGCCGGCTCGACTTCGACCAGGGCGCGAGCCTGCTCGGCGCGTACGAGACGGCGTGGCACTGCCTGGTTCATCGGGGGCGCCTGCGGGCGGGCGAGGTCGTGCTCGTGCACGGAGCGTCGGGGACCACCGGGCTCGCGGCGGTGCACGTGGCGAAGAAGCTCGGCGCGACGGTGATCGCCACCGGGCGCTCGGAGGAGAAGCTCGCGGTGGTGTCGGCCCAGGGCGCCGACCACGTGCTCGGCACGGCGAGCCCGGGTGAAGACGGCGTGCGTCGATTCAGGGATGACGTCAAGGCGCTCACCGGAGGGGAGGGCGTGGACGTCGTCTACGACCCGGTCGGCGGAGCCATCTCGCTGGAGTCGCTGCGCTGCGTGCGCTTCGGCGCGCGGTTCCTGATCGTGGGCTGGGCGTCGACGCCGTTCGTGGCCAGAGGGAAGGGCCAGCGAGGGGCGCCGAACGCGAACGTGCTGCCGACGAACCTGATCATGATGAAGTCGCTCGACGTGCTCGGCTGCCCCGCCGTGATCTCCGCCCACCGCGATCCGGCGATGCGCGCGCGGCGCCTCGCGGAGGTGCTCGCGTGGGCCGAGGAGGGCGCGATCACCCCGCTGGTGGCGGAGCGGCGTCCGCTCGCGGAGGCGGCGCAGGCGATGCGGGACAAGTGGAAGAGCCGCACCGTCGGCGCGATCGTGCTCCGGCCGGGCGCGTCGTGACGCGCGCCGTTCTCCTGCCGCTCCTGGCCGCGCTGTCGCTCGGGGGCTGCTACCAGAGTCACGGGCTCGACCCCGACGTGCGGCCGCCCGACTCCGGCGTGGCGATGCCCGACGCGGGCGTGGACGCGGGCATGGATTCGGGGCTGCCGCCGTGGGAGCCGCCGCCCGGCGTCTGCGTGCCGCCGCTCGAGCAGCGGCGACCGAGGTCCTCGCGGGACACCCAGGAGCGCCGCGACCTCGACGCGGTCAGCGCCGCGCTGTTCCGGATGTGCTCCCCGGGAGAGGGCTGCGGTCGCGTCACCTTCGAGGTGGGCGCGGACGGGCGGGTCAGCCGGATCGAAGACGCGGAGGGCGACGTCGACCGCGAGTGCGCCGAGGAGGCGCTGCTGTCGCTGTGCGTGCCCGCCCTGGCCGGGGAGCCCTCCACCGAGGTGAACGTCTGCGGCGTCTGACGTGCGTGACGGAGGACGAGATCAGAACTGGCCGCGGAGCCCGAGCCGGCCCGGGCCCACCTCGAGCGCGTAGCTCCGCGAGCGGCTCCCTCCCGTGAAGGCCACGACCAGCGTCGCGACCGCGTCCACGAAGAGCGCCGCCGCGCTGATCGCGCTCACCGCGCCGAGCGTCCGGTGGCTCTCCGCGTCCGCGCAGAGCTGCGCGATGACCTCGTCGGGGGGCGCCGCGCAGGGCTCCGCGTTCGCCATCGCGTGGGCGACGAAGCGCTCGTCCCCGGTCAGCGCGCCCGCGCTCCCGTACTCGCCGAACGCCACCATGGCCTCGGTCGCGGCGAGCAAGAACGACGCGGTCGCGAGGCCGAACGCCGCGCCGCGTCGATCCCACGACCAGAAGAGGTTGCTCATCGTCGCGATGGCCGCGCCGCCGAACGCCGCGCTGACCGAGGCGCCCACGGGCCCCGAGACGACCCCGCTCGAGAGCGTCGCGGCGGACAGGACCGCGAGCGATCCGAGGGAGAGCCAGAGCGAGGGCCGCTCGCGCCCCAGCGTGAACGCCGCTCCCACGCCGAGGTGCGCGGCCCCACCGAGCGCCATGCCGAGGGACAGCCCGACGTGGACGTGCGCCCAGCGTCGCTCGATCGGGCCCGCGTGTGCGGCGTAGACCGCGAAGCCGGACGCGGAGGCCGCGCCGCCCACGAAGAGCGCGAGGTTGGCGTCTCGCCACAGCCCCAGCTCGGCCTCGAAGCGGCGCGGGCCGCCTCCCCGACGCTCCTCGTCGGCGCGGCCTTCGGCGAGCACCAGCGTGACGCTCTGCGTCGATCCGCCTTCCACCGTGAGAGAGCGCACGCGTACGTAGCTGCCCGGCCGCTGCGCGCGGAGCTCGCGCGTCCCCGCCGCGAGGAGCAGCAGCCTTCCAGCCCGATCCCACTCCGCGGGCGCCCCGTCCACCGTCACCGACGCGTCGAGGGGCGCGTCGACGCGGACGAGGCCCACGCGGGCGCGGCAGCGGACGAAGCCCGCTCGGAGCCGCGCGCGCCGCACGCCCCGTGCCCGCTCGGCGCCGCGGAGGTAGAGCCGGAGCGCCGCGACGTGCTCTCCGCGCGCCTCGTGGACGCGGGCCAGCCGCTCGAGGCCGCGCTCGGGGTCGTCCCCGCGGGCCAGGCGCGCCCAGCGGAGCGCCGCGTCGAGATCGCCCTCGGCGAGGGCCGCGTCGCTCCGCGCGTCGAAGCCGTCCTGGGCCCGCGCGGGGCCAGCCCAGAGGAGCAGGGAGAGGGTGGAGATCATGAGCCAGCGCATGGCCTCAAGCTGCGCGGCGGCGCGGCCGTGGGACACTTACAAACCCTCACAAGATGGACCCGCTCGAAGGCTCGCTCGACGCGCTGCGTCATGCGTTCGCGCGCATCGTGGTTGCGATCGGTGTGCTACGGGTCCTAGAAGACGGGCGCGGAGCGAGGCCGTGTCCACGTCATGCACGAGCCCCGTACACCTCGACGAGCAGGCAACCGAGTTTTTTCCCCGAGACCGACATGAGCGACATGAGCGCGGACATCTCCCCCTCTTCGCCGCCCAAGATGGTGACCGAGGGCCTCCCGAGGGAGCAGCTGCTCCACATCCACGAGCTGATGCTCGAAGGCCGGGTGCTCGAGGAGCGCCTGATCCGCATGCAGCGTCAGGGCGACGGCTACTTCTGGATCGGCGGCCCCGGTGAGGAGGCCTTCAACACCTGCCTCGGCTTGCAGGTGAAGAAGGGCCACGGGCTCGAGCACGATTACCTGCACCTCCACTATCGCTCGAGCGGCACGCTGCTCGCGATGGGGGCGCCGTCGATCGACGCGCTCCGCCAGATGCACAACGTCAAGACCGACCCGTACTCGCAGGGGCGCAACTTCGTCGGTCACTTCAGCAAGCGCGAGTGGAACGTCGTGCCGATCACCTCGCCGATCGAGGTGCAGTACTCGGTCGCGATCGGGACGGCGATGGCCCAGCGGCGCCACGGCGGCGACGGCATCACCATCGTGCAGGGCGGCGACGCGGGCACGGCCGAGGGCGACTTCGCGACCTGCCTCGTCTGGTCTGCGCGGCCCGGCGAAGAGCTGCCCATCCTGATCATCGTCGCGAACAACGAGTGGGGCATCTCCACCCCGGCGAGCACGCAGCACGGCGAGAAGCACATCTCCGACCGCGGCAAGGCGTTCGGCATGCGCACCGCGGTGTGCAACGGCAACGACCCCGAGGAGGCCTGGTACGCGATCCAGGACGCGATGGAGTACGTGCGCCGCGAGCGGAAGCCCTTCGTGCTCGAGGCGCAGCTCTCGCGCCTCTACGGTCACAGCTCGTCGTCGGGCTCGAACTACGTCGACGGCGAGACGGACTGCCTCGTCGAGATCGAGAAGAAGCTCGTGCAGAACGGGTGGCGCACCGAAGAGGAGCTCCGCCAGATGCGCGAGCGGATCGAGGCCGACATGCAGGCCTGGTACAAGCAGGTCAAGGGCGAGCCGAAGCCGAGCCCCGAGGACGCCTTCGACTACGTGTTCGCCGACAAGAACATCGTCGGCGGGGAGGTCTGAGATGGCGACCATCGTTCAGGCCGTGCGCATGGCGCTCCACGTCGGCGAAGAGCAGCTCGGCGTCACCGACATCTTCGGCGAGGACGTGGGCCCGCCCCTCGGCGGCGTCTTCACCGCGACCCAGGGCTTGAAGACCGCGTGGAACACGCCGCTCGACGAGCGCGGGATCGTCGGCGCCGCGATGGGGCTCGCGCTGGCGGGCCAGCGCCCCGTCGCCGAGATCCAGTTCTGCGACTACGCGTTCAACACGATCGACCTGCTGAAGCTCGCCGGGAACACCTACTGGTCCTGCGCGGGCGACTGGAACGTGCCGATGACGCTGATGACGCCCGTGGGCGCCGGCATCCACGGCAGCATCTACCACTCGCACTCGTTCGACGCGCAGGCGACGCGCATCCCCGGCTGGAAGATCGTGATGCCCAGCAACCCGCGCGACGCGTACGGGCTGCTGCTCAGCGCGATCGCGGATCCGAACCCGGTGATGGTGCTCCTCCCCAAGGCGCTGATGCGCGCCAAGGCCGAGGGCCCCGAGGAGATGATCCCGGGGGAGCCCGAGAGCGCACGGGAGCTCCGCGACCGCATCGACGCTCCGGTCGGCGATCGCTCGGAGTGGGTGCCGAGCTGGCCGGACACGGCGCTCGAGCTGATCCCGCTCGGCAAGAGCAAGACGCTCCGCGAGGGCAACGACCTCACCGTCGTCACCTACGGGCGGCTGGCCCGGGTGGCGATGAAGGCGGTCGACGCGCTGCGCGAGGAGCAGGGCATCGGCGCCGAGCTGATCGACATGCGCTCGCTGCACCCGTACGACTGGGACGCCATCGAGGCGAGCGTGCGGAAGACGGGGCGCGTGGTCTTCATGAACGAAGACACGGAGATCACGAACTTCGGCGAGCACCTCGTGCGCCGCACGTGCGACGAGCTGTTCGGGGAGCTGCGCGTGGCGCCGCGGCTTCACGCGGGCGCGCACCTGCCCGGCGTCGGGCTCTCCGAGCCGCTCGAGATCGCCTCCATCCCGACCCTGGAGTCGGTCACCCAGGCCATCCGCGAGCTCGCGGAGGCGCCCGAGGTGGGCCGCAGTCAGCGCGATCAGCCGCGGGTCACGCGCCGCAAGCCGACCGTGGACTTCACGCTCGACCCGCGCGAGATGACGGGCAACATCGTCACGCGCGAGATCTTCGGCCGCTCGCTCCGCTACCGCTGAACCGGCGCGACCGCCGACGGGGCGGCGGGCCGTGACGCGACGGTCTTGCCGCTGCGGACCTGCAGCGCGCCCGTGGAGCGGAAGGCGTAGCGGGCCGCCTCCGCCTCCTCGGCCGTGCGCGCGATGACGCCGAGCGCGGTGCCGCCGCGGTCCTCGTCCGCCTCGAAGAAGTCGGCGCGGAGCGTGGGCTTGCGCCAGCCGAACACGGCCCCGACGACAGCGCCGAGGGGGAACGCCAGCGCGGCGCCCCAGAGGGCCGACGCCCAGTGGCCGGCGGTGAAGGGGTGGTCGTTCACCCACGTGATCTCGGCCGTGGTCGAGACCCCGAGGATCAGCGCGCCGAACGCCGCGGCCAGCGCTCCGCCGAGCCAGGCGTAGCGGCCCGCGGCGTGGTGCGCGAACGCCGCGAGGTGCGGACCCCGCGTGTCATCGGGGGCGAGCAACGAGGTGCGCTCGTCCGGGATGCCTTGCTCGCGCATCATCGCCTTGGCTTTCCGCGCCGCCTCGGTGGTCTTGTACAGTCCGATCAGCCTCATGCGGGCACGCTAGGGTCAGCTCGCTCGCCGCGCCGCTCGTGTCAGACTCGGGGTATGACGAGACTGCTTCTCTTGGGGATCGGGGCGCTGGCGCTCGTCGGCTGCTCGGACAGCCACGGCGCGGGTGGGGACGGGGGCGGCGAGGACGCCGGCGGGACGAGCGGGCTCGACCTGTGCGAGACGCCCGACGACTGCGTGGTGGTCCCGGCGAGCTGCTGCGGCACCTGCGGCGAGCCCACGCGCGACGACGCGGTGGCGCTGAACCGCGCTTCCGCGTCGACCTACCGCGACATGGCGTGCGGGGACGACTTCGCTTGCCCCGCGTGCGCGGGCATGCCCGACCCGACGCTGCTCGCCACGTGCGAGGCCAACCGCTGCGTCGTGGTGGACCTGCAAGCGCACGTGTCGACCGAGTGCGGGAGCGACGCGGATTGTCGCGTGCGGACGGCCGACTGCTGCGAGTGCGGCGGCGCGACGGATCCCGCGTCCATGGTCGCGATCGCCATCGACGACGCGGCCGCCTTCGAGGCGCTCGTGTGCGGCGGCGACTTCGGCTGCCCGGAGTGCGCCCCCGCCTACCCGGCGAGCTACTCCGCGGTGTGCGAGGCGGGGCGCTGCCGCTTCGTGCCCTGACCGATCCGCCGATCAGCGGCCGTATCCGAAGCCGGCGCCGACCATTCCGAGCAGGCCGACGAGGGTGCCGAGCCCGCCGAGCAAGACGCCGACGATCGAGAGCCCGATCACGGCGTAGAACCCGTTGCCCAGGCGCTCCTTCGCGGCTCCGTCCGTCACCACCCGGTAGATCGTGGCCCCGCCCAGGAACATGGGGATCGGGCAGAGCACGAAGAAGAACACGCCGAGGCTGCTCATGCAGCAGGTGCTGACGCCGAGCAGGACCGAGGCCGCCGCCGCGCCGTAGAGGTTGCGGTTGGTGGTCGGGTCCTTGTCGGCGATCAGCGCGTCCGCCTGCCCGGCCTGCCCGATGGCGTGACAGCGCGCGCACACCAGGTTGCCGCTCGCGTCGTAGCCGCCGCGCTGCGGGTCCATGACCTCGGCGCACTGCGGACAGCGCGGCGCCCCATCCCGAAACGGATCCATGCAAGCTGCGTAGCAGATCCGCGCTCAGGCGACCACGCGCGTCGCCTCGTCTTCCTCGCGCGCGAGATCGAGGAGCAGCGCGGTCGTGGACGCGCCGAGGCGATCGGGGCGGTCCACCGGCTCGAGGGTCAGGGCGAAGCTGCCCTGGCCGCGGCGGCAGAGCTCCGCCAGCACCGCCCGGGGCGCCGCCCCGGAGCCGTCCATCGCGTCGACGACCCGACCGTCCTGGAGGAAGACCTCGATCCCGTCCCCCTCCGCGCCGCCCACCCGGAGCACGCCGGTCATCTGCTCGAGGCCCGCGAGCGACAGGAGGCTCGGCACGCCGAGCATCGCGAGGTCGCCGCTCAGGTGCTCCTTGCGGGTCGGCGTGATCTCCGAGGTCGGCGCCACGGCCGCCTCGACCACCTTGGTGAGCGCGTCGTGCACCCCGTGCACCGAGCGGTCCACGCCCTCCGGCAGCGTCTGCGACGACAGCTCGATCCGGGTCCGGAAGGTCCCGCTCTTGCTTCGCCGCGATCGCACCGCGCAGCCCTCGACCTTCACGCTGCCGCCCTCCGGCGTCGGCAGCTCGACGCGGATCGTCTCGCCCTTGCGGAGCTGCCAGTCGGTCTCGATGGAGAGCCCGCCGAGGCTGACCGCGTCGACCCGCGCGTCCTCGCTCGAGCCGTCCTCCTTGGAGAGCCTCGCGGTGAGCGCGTGCCCCGTCTCGACCTCGCCGCTGCCGAGCTCGCCGCGGGTGACGTGGAGGAGCATCGCGGCGATCTCCTCTCGCTTGCCGGCCTCGTAGAAGAGGAACTCGAAGGCGACGCCGCTGACGACGGTGCCCTCGAGCAGATCGTCGCTCTTGAGCACGCGCACCACGCGACCCGGGACCTCGACCCGCATCTCCTTGTCGCGCGTGCGGATCTTGAGCGCGTGTACCGCCCCCGGATCCACCGCGAGGTTCGCGTCGACGAAGAGCCCGGTGAGGCTCAGATCGCCGTGGCGAAGCGTCGCGCGATTCTCCACCCCGCCCACCTGCACTTCGAGGGAAGCGCGGACGCGCGGGGTGCGCCGCCGTTCGATGCCCATCGAGGATCCACTACGACTCTTTCGGACGATCCTTTAGAACTCGGGCGTGCTTCGATTCGAACGCCACGGGGCTGGCCGACGCCTGGTGCTCTTGCCCGGCGCGGCGTGTGGGCCGGGGGTGTGGGAGCCGCTGGTCGAGGCGCTCGCGCCACGCTTCGCGGTCGAGGTCGGGGTGGTCGCGGGCTTCGGGGCCGAGCCGCCCGACGCCGCCACGAGCTGGGGTGGGCTCCGGTCCGCGGTGATCGCGCACCTCGCGGAGGGGCCGCCCGCGATCCTGGTCGGGCACAGCCTCGGTGGGACCCTCGCGCTCGACGCCGCCCTCGCGCACCCGGTCGACGGCGTCGTCCTCATCGAGTCGGGCCCGGCGCTCGGCCCGCTCGTCTACCGGACGGACGACCGCGACGCGCAGCGCGCCCGGGCGGCGGAGATGGTCGCGCTCGCGGACGCGGGGGACGCCTTCGTCGAGCTGCTCGTCGCGTCCATGCGCCCGATGTTCACCGATCCCGAGTCGTTCGCCGCCGTGGCCCGGGAGGCGGGCCTGTCGGAGCCGCGCGTGGTGGCGGAGCTGCTCGCGGCCCTGGTCGAGGTGGACCTCCGAGACGCGCTGAGCCGGCTGTCCGCGCCGGTGCTCCACCTGGTGGGCGCCGACGGGGGACGCGAGCGCGTGGCCGCGTTCCGGGCGCAGACGCCGGACGCCGAGCTCCTCCTGGTCCCCGGCTCTCGGCACTTCCCGATGGTCGAGCGCCCCGAGCTCACGGCCGCGCAGATCGACGACTGGATCGGTCGAAGCCTGTCCAAGCCCCCCGATCGGGGGCTATGATCGGGGAGGTGGACGGAGTGGGTGCCTCGAATGGAGAGCCCCGACGTGGGTGACGGATACGAGAACGGAGCGGGACAGAGGCTGGCCTCACGGCAACCGACGCTGCCGCTCGGCACGGTCGACGCGACGACGCGCGAGCCGGCGACCCCGGCGCCGAGCGCCCCGCAGAGCCCGCGGCAGCCGAGCACCCAGGATCTTCCCGTGGCGAAGGCGCCCGTGGTCGCACAGAAGGATCTGCCGGCGCTCCAGACCGACCAGTTCCTCTCCCTGACGGACACCGAGGCGGTCGACGCCGACGACGATCCGAAGGCGCCCCCCAGCCTCGACAAGAAGCGCCTGCGCAGGGTGCCCAGCGCCGCCATGCCCCCCGTGCGCGTCGCGCGCTCCGACCGCGAGCCATCGGCGATCCATCCCACGGTGAGGGACGGGAGCCGGCTCTGGGTCGGGCTGATCGTGGGCGTGATCGCCCTCGCGCTCGGCGCCGCCTTCCTGCTCTGGACGCCCCTCTGAGCTGGTCTCCTTCTTGCTGATTCCCTGGGATGGGCCCGTCGGTGGCCCAGCTCGACACACCAGGGGAGAAGACAGATGCGCTACCTCATCGCGCTCGCGCTCGTGGGCTGCACCGCCGCGGCGCCGCCGCCCGACATCCGCCCGGTCACGCCCGTCCAGGGGGAGCTGCCGCCGATCGAGCAGGAGGCCTTCGTGGCCGCGTTCCCGCTGAGCGCGCTGCCCGGCCTCGCGACCGGCGTCACCGTCGAGCCCGACACGGGGCGGCGCCTCGTGCTGATGAACCAGGGCGCGCTCTACGATCTCGACAGCGGCGAGGCGGTCTGGGAGGGCGGCGCGCCCGACCCCCGGTTCGGCTTCACCGACGTCACCGCGCTGGGCGAGGGCTGGGTCGCGTTGACCTCGCGCAGCGACGGCTTCGTGATGCACCTCGACGCGGGGACCCCGAGCCCGCACTTCTGCTACGAGCCCGGCTGGTGGGATCCGGAGGAGATGGAAGACCCCGTCCAGATCTCGGCCGCGGTGACCCACGACGCCGCGAGCGGTCGGCTCTACGCGCAGCCGCGCACGGTCGAGCAGGGCGGCTTCGGCGCGACGACCGAGAGCTTCATCGCCGCCTACGACGAGGCGGGCGGCGAGGACCTGACCTGGTGGGCGCTCGACCCGAGCTACGTCGCGGGCGGCATGGCCGTGCTGGAAGCCGGGTCCGAAGAATCGCACGCGACCTTGCTGCTCGGCAGCGGCGACGCCCTCCAGCGCTTCGACGCGGAGACGGGCGAGCTCGGCGCGCGTGTGTCGCTCCGCGCGCACTTCGTGGAGAGCGTCGGCGGCCTCGCGATCGACCGCGAGCGGGGCACCGTGCTCGTGCTCGACGACGCGCGCGGCCTCGTGATCGAGCTCCGACTCTCGACGCTGCAGCTCCGCTGAGCGGGCTTGATGAGCCGACGCCCGGTCCCTACCGTCCGGGCGTGGCCTCTCCGCTCGTGCTCCTGACCAAGCGCCTCGCGCGCGCCGACCGCATGCGTCGGCGCGCGGTGGACGTGCGCGACGCGGAGCTCGCGCGGCTCATGCGCCCGATCCGGAAGAAGCCGTCCAAGGGGAAGGCTGGCGTGGCGCGGATCCGGGAGCGGCGGCTCCTGACCGAGTCGCTCCTGCGGCTGAAGCTCGACCGCCCCGCGGGCTTCGACTTCGTCCCCGGCCAGCACCTGAAGCTCGAGGTGGGCGGGATGAGCCGCAAGTACACCCTCTGCTCGGCGCCGCACGAGCCCTGGCTCGAGCTCTTCATCGAGCGGCAGCCCGGCGGAGCCTTCACCCCGAAGCTGCTCGCCTTGCCCGTCGGAGCCGAGGTCGGGATCCAGTCGGCGCGCGGCTCCTTCGCGCTCTCGTCGCGCCACCGCGTGCACGTGATGGTGGCCACCGTGACCGGCGTCGCGCCGTTCGTGAGCATGATCCGGGACGCGCGTCAGCGCGGCGACGACGCGGCCTTCCACGTGCTGCACGGCGCGAGCTATCGAGACGAGCTGGGCTACGCCGAGGAGCTCGGCCGGACCGCGACCTACGTGCCCACGGTGAGCCGACCGACCGAGCCGCGCAACGCCGGGTGGACGGGAGCGACGGGCCGCGTGCACGAGCGGCTGGCCGCCTACCTCGCGGAGCACGACCTCGGCCCGGACCGCGCGATGATCTACGCCTGCGGGAACCCCGGCATGGTGAAGGCGGTGCGCGCGGAGGCGTCGCGGCTCGGCTACGCGGTGCGCGACGAGGACTACGGTTGAGAGGGCGATCCGCTTAGCCGCTCCGGTTCGTCGCCGCCGCCCGCAGCTGCTATGGCCACCGCATGAAGCGTCTGTCGGCTCTCGTGGCCCTCGCCCTCTTCGCCTGCGGTACCCCCGAAGAGACGTCCTCCGAAACCTCTGCGCCCACCCCCGCGCCCGTCAGCGCTGGAGACGAGCAAGCGTCCAGCGTGCCGGAGGGGCGGCTCCCCACGGACGTCGAGCCGAGGCGCTACGCGCTGACCCTCGCCATCGATCCGCGCCGCGCGCGCTTCACCGGCGTGGCCGAGATCGACGTGCGCCTGCCGCGCCGCATGGACCGCATCTTCCTGCACGGAGAGGGGCTCGACGTGCGCGAGGTCGTCGTGACGCCGAGCGGGCGGGACCCCATCGCCGCGGAGTGGGAGGTGGTGAGCGAGGAGCGCCAGCTCGCCGCGATCGTGCCGAGCCGCGCGGTCGGGCCCGGCAACGTGCGCGTCCGCGTGACCTACGGCGCCGACTTCGATCAGACGCTCGAGGGCCTCTACCGCGTCGAGCAAGGGGACACCGCGTACGCCTTCACGCAGATGGAGCCGCTCGGCGCGCGCAAGGCGTTCCCGTCCTTCGACGAGCCGTCGTTCAAGACCCCGTACGACGTCACGCTGGTCGTGCCGGCGGAGATGACCGCGATCGCGAACGCGCGCGAGCTCAACAGCGAGGAGACCACGGGCGGCATGCGCCGCGTCCGCTTCGCGACGACCGAGCCGCTGCCGACCTACCTGGTGGCGTTCGCGGTCGGCCCCTTCGACGTGGTCGAGGGCGAGGCGGTGGCGGCCAACGACGTGCGGAGCCGCCCGGTGCCGCTCCGCGGGATCGCGCCGCGCGGGCAGGGCGAGCAGCTCGCGCACGCGCTCGAGCACACCGGCGCCATCCTGACCGCGCTCGAGACCTACTTCGGCATCGCCTACCCGTACGACAAGCTGGACGTCCTCGCGGTGCCCGACTTCGCGGCCGGCGCGATGGAGAACCCGGGCGCGATCACCTTCCGCGACTCGCTGCTGTTGCTCGGCGACGACGCGCCGATCAGCCAGCAGCGCGGGTTCGCGTACGTCATGGCGCACGAGCTGGCGCACCAGTGGTTCGGCAACCTGGTGACCACCGCGTGGTGGGACGATCTCTGGCTCAACGAGGCCTTCGCGACCTGGATGGAGACGCAGATCATCCAGGAGACCTTCCCGGAGTTCGAGCCGCAGATCGCGGAGATGGGCGTGGCGCTCGGCGCGATGGAGGCGGACAGCCTGCGCAGCGCGCGTCAGATCCGTCAGCCCATCGAGAGCGACCACGACATTCACAACGCGTTCGATCGCATCACCTACAGCAAGGGCAACGCGATGCTCGCGATGTTCGAGCAGTGGCTGACCCCCGAGAGCTTCCGGCGAGGCGTGCAGGCATATTTGCGTGAGCACGCCGGCGGCAACGCGACCGCGGGCGACCTCATCGACGCGCTGAGCGCGGCGGCGGAGCGAGACGTGCGCGGGCCGTTCGAGAGCTTCCTGAACCAGCCGGGCGTGCCGCTCGTGGAGGTGACGCCGCGCTGTGAGGACGGGGCCGGCTCGCTCGCGCTGAGGCAGAGCCGCTATCTCCCGCTCGGCAGCCAGGCCAGCGCGTCGCGCACCTGGCAGATCCCCTTCTGCGCGCGCTACCGCGCGGGCGGCGAGGTGCGGCAGGTCTGCGAGGTCGTGACCGAAGCGGAGGCGACCGTCGCGCTCGAGGGCGGCTGCGCGGACTGGGTGATGCCCAACGCGGGCGGGCTCGGCTACTACCGTTGGACCCTCCCCGCCGAGGCGCTCGAGGCGCTCCGGACCGATGGCCTCGGAGCGCTGAACGTGCGGGAGGCGATGAGCTTCGCCGACAGCATCGAGGCCGGGTTCGCGGCGGGGCGCATCGCCTTCCCGGACGCGATGAACGCGCTGACGCCGCTCGTCCGGCGTGAGGAGCGCGCGCTGGCCACCGCGCCGATGGAGCTGACGGAGCTGGCGATCGACCGGCTGCTCGAGAGCGAGGCGGACAAGGAGCGCGCGCGGGTGTGGGCGCAGCGCCTCTACCGCCCACAGCGGCGGCGGCTGGGCTGGGACGCGCGCCGCGGAGAGGATCCGGAGACGGCGCTCTTGCGGGCCGAGGTGCTGGGCTTCCTCGCGCGCGTCGCGAACGACCCGATCGTGCGGCGCGACGCGGCCCGGCGCGGGCGCGCCTACCTCGGCCTCGGAGCGGGGGGTGAGATCCAGCCGGACGCCGTCGCGCCCGACCTCGCGGTCATGGCCGTCAGCGTCGCGATCCAGGAGGGCGGCGAGCCGGTCTTCGCGCACGCGCAGTCTCTCCTGAGCCAGGCGACCGATCCCATCGTGCGCGGGAACCTGCTGCGAGGACTGAGCGCCGCGCGCACCGACGCGCTCGGCAACCGCGCGCTCGCCCTCACGCTCGACGAGGACGCCACCCGCGTCAACGAGATCTTCCGGCCGCTGATGGGGCAGCTCCAGGAGGCGGAGAACCGTGAGCGCACCTGGGCCTGGCTCCAGGAGCACTACGACGCGCTCCTGGCGCGCATGGGTCCCGGCTACGCGGGCTACCTGCCGTACGCGGGCACGGCCTTCTGCGACGCGGGCAAGGCCCAGGCGCTGCGCGCATTCTTCGAGCCGCGCGTGGCCGCCACCCAGGGCGGGCCGCGCAACCTGGAGTCGGCGGTGGAGAGCGTGGAGCTGTGCGCGGCGCGGGTCGAGCACGCCCGCGGCGACGCGGCCGCCTTCTTCAGGTAGCCTCGGGAGCCGTGAGCGCGGCGCCCCCTCCCAGGAAGCGGAAGAAGCCCATCGGGCTGATCCTGCTCACCCTCGGCTTCGTGATGACCATCCTCTGCGGGGGAGGCTGGGCGACCTACGTGTTCGTCGTCCTCCCCGGCATGGAGCCCGAGCCGGCCCCGGAGCCCGAGCCGGAGCCGGTGCCCGAACCGGAGCCCGACCCCGAGCCGGAGCCCGAGCCCGAACCGGAGCCCGAGCCCGAGCCCGAGCCGGAGCCCGAACCCGAGCCCGAACCCGAGCCGGAGCCAGAGCCCGAGCCCGAGCCCGAGCGTCCGCGCACCGGCCGAGGCCGCGCCTGGTGGCAGTAGGGGGCTGCGCCGTCGGCCGTGATCGGGTATCCACGGGGCGTGAGCGAAGAGAGCAAGGGAGGGCCCCGCTGGGCCAAGGGTGATCGGGTCGCGGTCGTCGCCGGCCGCAAGAACCTCGGCGTGCGCGGCGAGGTCTTCTGGGTCGGCGAGAACAAGTACGGCCCCGGCTGGCGCTACGGTCTGAAGGACAGCGCGGGCGAGACGGTCTGGTCGTCCGAGGAGAACCTCGGCCCGCCCGAGGAGGCGCCGCCCGAGCCCGAGCGCGAGGCGCGGCCCGTCCTGGAGAAGGGCACCATCGTCGAGATCACCTCCGGCAAGGAGGGCGTCGGCGAGCAGGGCGAGATCTTCTGGGTGGGCGAGTCGCGCTTCGGCGCCGGCATGCGCTACGGCGTCAAGACGCAGAACGAAGACACGTTCTGGGCGGACGAGGCGCAGGTCGAGGTGATCAGCGCGCCCGAGAAGAAGGCCGCGGCGCCGGTCGACCCGAGCGGCCCACCGCCCGCCGACGCGCCGATGCCCGAAGCGGACGACTTCGCCGACTTCGCGGACGAAGCCGACGCCTTCCCGGACGACGGCGACATCCCCTTCTGAGCCAGCGCTGGCTCAGGCCTTCTTCTCGACGACCAGGTTGCCCGTCTTCGGGTCGACCCGGAGCAGGAAGGCGCGCCCGTCCTCGCCCTTGAAGGGCGCGCGCAGGTCGGTGTTCGTCTTCGCTTCGCCCACCAGGAACTTCAGGTAGGTCTTGTCCTTGGCGTGCATCGCCTTCAGGACCGCGATCCCCTCTTCGTCGCCTTCGAGCTTCACGCGCTCAGCCTACACGAGCCGCCGCGCGCGGCTCAATCGGGAACGCGTCGGTCATCAGTCGGGGTCGCAGGGACCGTCGCAGGTGTGGATGACCTCGCCCGTCTCGAAGAAGTGCAGCGACTGCGCGAGCGCGGCCGCGTTGCGGCGGACGGAGCCGTGCGGATCGCTCCCCTCCCGCTGCGGCGTGTTCGTGGCGGTCTCGGGCGGCAGGCCGTAGTCCCACTCGACGATCGCGCTGCCCGCGTGCGGACCGGCGACCTGCTCGATGCCCCAGATGGACCGCGTCTCCGGCTCGATGGTCACCGCGCCGATGTTGCGGGCCATGATGTGCGCGCCGAGCGGCGTGACCTGATGGTCGCCGAGCGCCACCTGCAGGATCACGCGGTGGCTCGGCGTGCCCGGCAGCGGATCGTTCTCGATGTGCCCGACGTAGGAGCCCGGCTCGGAGCGGTCCCAGAGCATCTGGAGCGTCGCGATCGCGAGCTGGATCTGCACCCCGTCCTCGAACGACTGACGGAGGAGCGAGAGGTAGGGGTCGAAGTCCACGCTGCGGTTGAGCAGCAGGTGGTACGGCGCGCCGGGCACGCCGAGGATGCCGCGCTCGACGTCGGTGGTGATCGCCATGTAGGTGCCGCCGAAGATGCCGCCCTGCGAGTCGCCCGTGTAGAAGCCGGCGCTGGTGTCGAGGATGGAGCGCATCGTCCCCGTGCCGTCGTCCATCATCATCTCGGGGTGCGTCGCCATGCGGCCGAGCATCATGCGCATCGCGAGCAGGGCGTTGACGATGCCTTGATGCAGGCGCTCGGGCACGGTCGCGAAGTCCTCGAGCGTGCCGTTGGCGAGCGCGACGGTCAGGGGGCCCACGTCCTCGCCGGCCATGCCGAGCCAGCTGACGCCGAAGGGCATGAAGCCGTGCTCGTTGCCGAACTCCGCGAGCCAGCCCGCGTTGGCCTGCGTGAAGTCGCCGAGCAGTCCGTGCCCGTACTGGATGGGGCGCATGGGGTTGTCGGGGCTGGCGTTGCGCGGGATGTTGATGACGATCCCGTACTCGGCGAAGCCGTTCTGCTCCGGCATACCGTCGGCGCCGAGGTTCAGGCGCGAGCCCTGCCGCTCGGAGTCCATGTAGAGCGGGACGCGGAAGGTGCCATAGAGGCGACGGCGGATGTTCGCGTTCTCCTCGACGGTGAAGGTCTCCGACGCTTCCTCGTCGAGCGTGAACTCGGGGCCGTCCGCGCCCACCACCTCGAGCGCCTGGTCGCGGACCGAGAGCATCCACCGGGTGTCGTCCTCGAGCGACGCGGTGGTGAAGTCCCACGCGAGCTGGAGATCCCCGCGCCCGACGCCGTGCCCCTCGAGGGTGGTGAAGAGCGCCTCGAAGTGCGCGCGCCGCGCCTCGACCGTCTCGGCGTCCGACGCCTCGTCGTCGCGCAGCGCGCGGAAGGTGTCGGACGGCTCGAGGACCGCGCCGCCGCCGTCGACCACGCCGCGCAGGGCGACGATGTACCGCGTGTCGTGCTTCAGCTGGACGACCGGGCGGATGAAGAAGGTGCGCGCGGTGGACGGGTCGGCGACCGCCTCGTCGATCTCCGCCCAGTGCGGCACGCGCTCGCCCGTCTCGGCGTCGATCAGCACGGTCGGCGAGCCCATCTCCACCGAGTCGGCGATCGTCGAGATCGACGGCAGCCCCGTCGCGCTCGCGCCCGGGAGGTAGGCGAGGATGGAGGCGTTGACGGACCAGCCGTCGCGCGTGTTCATGGGCGTCGGGTCGACGTGTCGCTGGCGGCGCACCTTGGCGCGCGGGAGCGTCGTCTCGCCGAGGCTCAGCCGGCTCCCGCTCGCGGTGCTCGGGTCGTCCACCAGCCAGTAGTCCGACGGGAAGGGCAGCGCGCAGAACTCGGGCACGATGGGATCGCAGTCCGCGCGGAGCGGATCATCCATCATCACGGGCGGGCCCGAGTCCGGGAGGACCTCTCCCCCATCCGGATCGGCGGGGGCTCCGTCGTCACATCCCAGGAGCGAGAGCACACAGGCAAAGAGGGCGAGGCGGCGCATCATGGGCGAAACGATGCCGGGCCCGGCCCCGGAGGTCCAGTGCGACGCGACTTTCAGTCCCCTATCCAGGGCCGGGGTAGTCGTGGCTGACGTGGCGCACGTCGATCTTCGTCGCCTCGAGGCTGCCCCAGCCGCTCAGCGGGCGCAGCCACTCCATGACGGGGGCGGGCGGATCCTCTCCCCGCTCGAACACCGCGACCGCCGCGTCCTCGTAGCGCTCGACGATCTGCTCCGCGAAGAAGGCGCCCGACGCGGCGCGCGCGCGGTGCGGCCGGCCGGTGTAGCCGGGGAAGGGCCGGAGCTTGGGCCAGCCCATCGCGTCCGCGGCGAACGACATCTCGCGCGCCGCGTTCGGGTGCCCGATCGCGTCGGTGAGGTTGGAGAGGAACGAGAGGAGCCCGTCGCGGCCGAAGGGAGGGCAGGGCGGCAGCTCGACGTGGCGCGACGAGACCGCGTCGCCGGCGAAGTGCATCGCGAGCGAGGTCTCGAAGAAGCCCGCGTGAAAGTCCATCGAGAGCCCCGCGATCATCGCCGCGCGCTCCTCGGGATCCTCGATGTGCGCGAACGCGGGCGCGTATCGCTCCGCGTCCAGGTCCATCATCTCGCGCAGCACGATGTGGAACGGCGCGATGGCCTGCTTGCCCTCGGCGCGCACGAGCTGCACCCCGTCCTCGAGCGCCAGGTTGTGCAGCCCCGAGCCGTGGAAGCTGTGGAGCACGATCCGCTGCGCGCCCAGCTCGAGCAGCGCCCGGCAGCTCTCGCGCACGATGCGCCGCACGTCGCGGTATCGCTGGCGGCGCGAGCCGCGCCCGCTCGTGGGCTCGACCCCGCAGTCCACGGAGCGGGCGACGAGCACGGGCCAGTCGGGGAAGCGCCGAGCCATGCGGGCCGAGAACATGCCCAGCACGCCGTCGCCGATGAGGCGGTCGCAGGCGAGCGGCAGGTGGGGCCCGTGGTACTCGACCGGGTTGAACCCGAGGTAGACCGGCGCGCCGCTCTCGAGGAGCCGACGCGCGTCGTGGTGCGGGATCTCGTGCAGGAAGATCACGGGCACCAGCCCTCGGCCGACAGATCCACGCCGGGCGCGCACAGATCCTCCGGCGCGTTCCCGTAGTGCGCGTCGACGAAGGCGCGCAGCGAGGCTTCGTCCAGACAGGTTGCGACGTAGACGTGCTCCCAGGCGAGCGCCACCACGGGGTGGTCGAGCTCGGCCGGGGCCGTGATGATCCGGCTCGGCGCGTCCCCGCGGCACAGCGGGTCGACGCGCTCGCTCGCGATGGCCGCGAACGCCGCCTCGACCTCGGGGCAGTCGCCCTCGCAGTCGTGCGCGAGCACCACGCCGCCGTGCTCCATCGAGTGCACGAGGAAGCCCCAGGGCACGGGCGCGTCGTAGGCGCCGAACGCCGCCCACTGCCCGTAGTGATCGCCGCCGGCCGGGGGCGTCTCCGGGAAGTCGAGCGCGCTGCACGCCGCGACGTGGTTCGCCGACTCCGCCGGCACCCGATAGGTGGTGACCGTGCAGGCGTCGAAGGGCGCGATCGGCGGCGCGTCCGGTGTCTCGACGCGCTCGTCGAGGCGGCCGCCGTCGGTGGGCGACGCGCACGCCGCGAGGAAGAGCAGGGGGATCCATCGCATGACGGCGGCGAGCATACTCGCGCGTGGCAAGATCCGGCCATGCCGCGCACGCCACCGCCCCGGAGCTACACGCGAGACGCCGCCTTCCCCACCGCGCTGTCCGTGACGCCGATCGGCGTGATCCACTCCCCGCACGAGGAGCGCCACGGCACCCCCCGCCAGGCCGCGCTCCCCGCGGACCCCTCGATCCGGCCCGAGGAGGCGGCGCGGCTCGAGCTGTTCGAGGACGTGCTGCCCCCCGAGGCGGTGCGGGATCTCGAGGGCTTCGACTACGTCTGGATCCTCGCCTGGCTGCACCTCAACGACGGCTGGAACCCCACGGTGATCCCGCCGCGCGGCCCGCGTGAGAGGCGCAGCCTGCTCGCCACGCGCGCGCCGCACCGCCCGAACCCCATCGGCCTGAGCGCGGCGCGGGTCACCGCCATCGAGGGGCGCGTCGTGCACCTCGAGCGCGTCGACCTGCTCGACGGCACGCCGGTGATCGACGTCAAGCCGTACATCCCCGCCGTCGACGCCTTCCCCGACGCGCGCGCGGGCTGGCTCGACGCGCTCTGAGCCCTCAGCGCAGCGCGCGTGCCTTCGCCCTGCGCCGCTCGGCCCGGCCCACGTCGCCCTTCTGCTCGGCGACCAGCGCGTGCGCGTCCAGCAGCTCGGCGAGCGCGGACTGCTGCCGCGGGTCGGCGAGCAGGCCGACGAGGCTGGGCGCGGCAAGGGTGTCGATCAGCGCGCCGTCGAGGCCGGTCAGAGCTCGGTAGGCCTCCTCGATGAGCCGCTCGAGGTCACCCTCGCCCGCGCCGCTGCTCGACTTCGTGATGGCCGCGGCCAGCTCCGTGATCTTCTGGAGCTGCCGCATCATGGAGTCGTCGACGAGCACGAGAAGGGTGTACGGCGCGCGAGGCGACTTTGCTACGGTGCCGCCGATGCAGAGGCTGCCGGCGCAGGATCGTGAGCTGTTCGAGCTCGTCTCTCGGGCCGCGTTCGTCAACCCGTTCGGCGACGAGCGGGACGCGCTGGACATCCGGATCGCGCAGACCGAAGGGGACGACCCCGACCTCCTGAACCGCCTGGTGCGCCGGATCGAGGGGCGACTCTCGGCGCTCGAGGAGAAGGGCGACCTGACCCCCGACGCGTTCCCGCACGACGACTGGCGGCTCCTCGAGCACGCGATCCTGTTCGAGGCCTTTCACCGCTTCGCCGAGCGGCTCGACGCGCTCATCGAGGAGCAGCTCGCGGCGGGGGAGGAGCCGGTCGAGATCGACATCGCCGCCGCGGTGCTCAGCCGGCTCACCTCCCGCGGGCTCGACCGGGCCCACGCCTGCCGCATGCTCGCCTTCATCTGGCAGCTCCGGCGCGCCTACTACTTCATCGCGAGCGGGCTCACCGGCGTCAGCCCCTCCATGCGGCGGCTGCGCGAGGCGATCTGGAACGACGTCTTCACGCACGACCTCGAGCGCTACGAGCGCACGCTGCACGATCGGCTCGAGGACTTCTCGGTGATCCTCCGCGGCGAGACGGGCACGGGCAAGGGCGCGGCGGCGGCGGCGATCGGCCGCTCGGGCTTCGTGCCGTTCGACGAGGACCGCGGCCGCTTCGCCAGCTCCTTCACCGAGCTGTTCGTCCCGATCAACCTCAGCCAGTTCCCGGAGTCGCTGATCGAGTCCGAGCTCTTCGGCCACAAGAAGGGCGCGTTCACCGGCGCGGTCGACACGCACGCGGGCGTCTTCAGCCGCTGCTCGGAGAACGGCGCCATCTTCCTCGACGAGATCGGCGAGGTCTCCGTGCCCGTCCAGATCAAGCTCCTGCGCGTCCTGCAGGAGCGGGTGTTCTCGCCCGTCGGCGGGCACGAGGAGCGGCGCTTCGAGGGGCGGGTGATCGCCGCGACCCACCGCGATCTCGACGAGGCGCGGGCCGAGCGCCGCTTCCGCGACGACTTCTACTACCGGCTCTGCTCGGACGAGATCGAGGTGCCCCCGCTGCGCGTGCGCCTGGCCGAGGAGCCGCGCGAGCTGGACGTGCTCCTGAACGCGCTGGTCGAGCGCATCGTCGGCGGGCCCGACGCGGAGGTGGTCGAGATGGTGCGCGCGTCGATCGGGCGGGACCTGCCGGACGGCTACGCCTGGCCCGGGAACGTGCGCGAGCTGGAGCAGGTCGTGCGGCGCGTGCTCCTCACCGGGCGCTGCGCCCCCGCCGCGGCGCCGCGGCGGGGCGACGACTTCCTCGACGCGGTCCAGGGCGGGCAGCTCACCGCGAAGGCGCTGACCGAGCGCTACTGCGCGCTCCTCCACGGGCGGCTCGGGACCTACGAGGAGGTCGCGCGCGTCACCGGGCTCGATCGCAGGACGGTGCGCAAGTACGTCGTGGCCGCGGGAGAGTCGTAGAGCGCATCTCAAAACCCCTCCCGTCGCCCGGCCGGCGGGACGGGCCCCATCCGCGGCCGGTCGCTCCTCGAAAATACTCCGGCATTTCCTCGTCGCGCCCACCGAGGATTGACGGGCCGCCCCTGCCCTGAAACCCTTCGAGCGCGGCATGAACCGGACCCTCCTCATCGCCTCGGGCGCGCTGATCTTCGCCGGGATGGCCGTCTTCTACGTCTACGCGCAGACGTACATCCAGGACGAGACCGGCGGGACGCGCGTGCGCGTGGTCTCGGCCGCGGTGGACATCCCGTTCGGCGAGCCGATCCAGCCGGGCTGGCTCACCGTCAAAGAGATCCCGCAGAGCTACGTGGAGGACCGGCACCTCGGCCAGTCGGAGCTGCGGCAGCTGATCGGGCAGCGGCTCGCGCAGTCGGTGCGCTACGGCGAGGCCATCCTGCGGACGGATCTCTCGACCTTCAGCGATCAGCAGCGCACGCTCAGCGGTGAGATCCCGCAGGGCAAGCGCGCGATCACGCTGGACGTCGTCCGTGAGTCGTCGCACGGCGGGCTGCTCCGGCCGGGGGATCGCGTCGACGCGATCGTGACCGTGGGCGACCGCCGCGTGCCCAACTCGGGCCGCTCGGTCGTGGTCGCGCAGAACCTGCTGGTGCTCTCCGTGGGTCGCCTGGTCACGTGGACGTACGACGACGAGGACGAGTCGCAGACGCGGCGCCAGAGCGGCCGCTCGCCCGTCAGCCTCGAGGTGGATCTCGAGGACGCGCAGCGCCTCACGCTCGCCGGGCGCGAGGGCGCGCTGTGCCTCGTGCTCCGGCACGGAAACGACGTCAGCATGCTCGACCGGCCGCCCGAGGTGCGCGAGGAGAACCTCTTCGACCGCGCGCGACGCGCGGACTGGGCGCGCCGCTTCGCCCTCGTGGAGCGACCCGAGCCGCCGACCGAAGCGACGCAGTGAGGGCCTCCCGTTCGCTGCCCGGCGGCGAAAGCGACCCTATACTCTCGGTCGATGGCTAGAGCGCATCTCGAAACCCCTCGGCATCTCCTCGTCGCGTCCAACCACGGCTGGGGCCCGTCGCGCTCGGCCATGCTCGGTCCGGGGTATTGAGATGCGCTCGAGCGTCGCGACCGGAGTCACCCAGATCGCTTACGGGGCGCAGCAGCTCGGCATGCTCGTCCCCGCCACCCTCGCGCAGCGCCTCCTCCGCGCGGTGGGGCGGCGCGAGACCCCGGTGCCCACCAAGCGCGAGCTGGAGATCCTGCATGGGCGGCTGCGGGCGCTCTTCGAGACGGACCTCGCCAACGTCGAGGCGGGCATGTATCCGCGCAAGCTCCTCTTCAGCGTGCCCGCCTGGGACTACGCCAAGCAGCTCCCCCAGCTCTTCGCGGACATGCCGCGCGCGTGGCGCCGCAGGGCCAAGGAGGCGTGGCGGGACGTGCCCGACGAGGCCGACCCGCGCAGCTACCCGCCGTACTTCCGGCGCACGTTCCACTGGCAGACCGACGGGTACCTGAGCCGGCGCTCGGCCAAGCTCTACGACGTCGGCGTGGAGTTCCTCTTCGCGGGCACCGCGGGCGTGATGCGGCGGCAGATCATCCCGCCGATCACCCGGTTCTTGAACCGCTCGGGCGGCGCGAAGGGCAAGCGGCTGCTGGACGTCGCGTGCGGCACCGGGCGCGTGCTCTCGCAGGTCCACGAGGCCCACCCGGACCTGAAGCTCTACGGGACCGATCTCTCGCCCTTCTACGTGCGCGAGGCGCGCGAGGTGCTCGCCCACGTCCCCGACGTCTCGCTCGCGGCGGAGAACGCGGAGGCGCTGCCCTACGCCGATGATCTCTTCGACGTGGTCACCAGCGTCTACCTCTTCCACGAGCTGCCCAAGAACGCGCGCCGTCGGGTCTTCGCCGAGATGCTGCGCGTCTTGAAGCCGGGTGGGCTGCTGGTCATCGAGGACTCGGCGCAGCTGGCCGAGTCGGCGGAGCTGGCGTTCTTCCTCGAGCGCTTCCCCGAGGACTTCCACGAGCCCTTCTATCGCGACTACCTGAAGGACGACCTCGCCGCCGCCCTCGAGGAGAGCGGCTTCGAGGTCGAGGCCGTCGATTCGGTCTTCGTCGCGAAGGTCGTCACGGCGCGCGCGCCGGCGGCCTGAGAGAACCGCGCGCGTCTCAGAACGCGGGGGCGCCGAACGCGGCGGGCGCGGCGGCCGGAGCCGGGAGGGCCTTGCCCTGCTCCCAGGTCGCGACGACGTCCTTGGCGCCGGCCTTCGCGCGGGAGATGGGGCCGAGGAAGCCCGGCAGGACCAGGGCGAGCGCGGAGCGGCCGTCCTGGAACGCGAGCTTGAGCTTCTTCTTCAGCAGGAGCCCGGAGACCTTGGCCGTCGCGACGCCGCTGTAGGGCACCGCGTCCACGCGCTCGAGGCGGTCGTAGAACAGTCCGCGGCGATGCTCGGCGAGGATGATGCGGCGGTCGGTCGCGAGGACGAGGTAGGTCTTCCAGAACCAGATGAAGCCGAGCGTCCAGAACGGCCGGTGCACGCCGGCCGAGCGCGCGACGATCTGCTCGCCGGGCTCGAGGTGCGCGCGAGCGATGTTGTCGATGTAGGCGTCGGTGAACTTGATTCCCATGATGGTCTCTCCGTGTGGTGGAAGGCAGCCATCGGGTCGGCTGCGTCGTTGCTGGACCACACATACGCAGGCCGCGTACCAAGCTTCCCCCACTCGCGGATCGCGGCCGGTGTCTCACCGCGCGCCCGTCCTGTCTCGCCGCCGACCTCGGCGTGTCCCGACGGAAAAGCCCCCGCGACCCGGCGGGTCACGGGGGCTCGGAGGCGGCCCGCTCGCTCAGAGCGAGTTGGCGGCGCCCGGGGTGACGACCGTCGTCGCCGTCCAGTCCATGTCCGGCGCGCCCGTGTCGCAGCCGTCGAGGATCCGGATGAGGCTCTGCACGTCGGGCGAGTCGGTGTCGGCGCCGATGCTCAGGTTGTGCGGCGCCGGGATGGACGTGTAGGGCGTGCCTCCCGAGTCGCTCAGCATCGTCCCGCCGGTGAAGCTACCCTCATAGGTGATGAAGTCGATCAGCGTGTCGGTGGTCGTGTCGAGGATGCCCACGCCATCGGGCGATCCGTTCTGGATGCCGCCCGTGATCGTGTAGCTCGGGTCGGTCGGCGTGATGCCCACGGTGTCGCTGGTGGTCACCACGAGGTAGCCGCCCGCCGCGAGGCTGCCGAGGAGCGGCACCCGCCGGTACTCGCGGCTGTTCGAGCCGTTGTAGAAGACCACGGCCAGCGTCGACAGATCGATCGCGGCCGTCGTCGGGTTGTAGAGCTCGACGAACTCCTTGTCGTCGGCGCCCATGTCGTCGTAGTCGATCTCGTTGATCACGATGTGCGGCGCGAAGGCGGCGCAGGTGAGCGGGCAGACCTCGTTGATCTGTCCGGGCGTGCCGTACCGGGCGGGGGTGAAGCTCCCGTAGGGGCTCGCCGTCGAGGTCACGCACCAGTTGGCGAGGTCGTCGTTGGCCATCGCGGGGTCGAACGCCTCGAGGTCCAGGCGGTCGAGCTGCATGGTCGCGTCGACCATCGCGTCCGTGAAGCCGGCGCTCGAGTAGTCGACCGTGTCCACGGTGTCGGTGCAGGTCGCGCCCGAGCAGCCGCACGCGAGGGTCACGACGTCCATCGCGTCGAGGGCCAGGCTCCCGATCGGCGCGTCCGGCGCGACCCCGCTGGTGGCGAGCGGGCCCGCGATCACGACGTGGTCCATCGGCCCGACGAACACGGCGCCGATGGACACCGCGCTCGCGTCACCGACCCCGCTCGCGTCCGCGATCCGGCAGCCGTCGAGCGAGAACGCGTGGTCCGCGTCGGGGTTGTAGATCTCGATGAGCTCCTTGCCGGCGTCGCCGCCGGTGAACGAGAACCCGAGCTCGGTGATCACGAGGTCTCCGGTCGTCGGGGCCTGGCAGCTCGAGAGCGTGAAGTCGGCGATGTCCCACGCGGAGGGCTGCGCGGTGGCCGCGAAGCGCCAGAGCGGGGTCGGGCCGATCTCGACCGTGCAGCCCACGCCGAGCGACGTCACCTCGCGCACCGCGTCGGGCAGCCGGAAGACGAGCTCCGAGGCCGGCGTCGGCACGCCCGCGGTGGTCAGCTCACCCCCGCTGTGGTTCGAGCCGGCGAAGCTGAAGTCGCCCACCACGTCCGCGGTCAGCGTGATCAGCTCGTAGGCGTAGTCGTCGAGGTCGGTCACGAGGTCGATCGACGAGACGTCCTGCGCGAGGAAGCGCACGTCGTGCCCGCTGCTGTCGACGTTCCACATGTCGATCATGTCGACGTACTCGATGGCGCCCGCGGCCTCGGCGCGGCTCACGGCGCGGAAGTCCACGACCTGACCCACCTCGGGGGTCGGGGTCAGAGCCGCGAGCGAGGTCTGCACGAAGAGCGCGGGGCCGGCCATCTCGGCCTGCACGAAGAAGCCCTCGTCGTCCGCCTCGCTGCCGAACGACGGTTTGACGTAGGTCACGACGGCGTCGTCGATCGGGAGCATGATCGTGCCGACCGCGGCTTCGCGCACGGCCAGGATCTGCGCCGAGGTCGCCGCGCCCCCGCCGGGCGGTCCGGCGTCGGTCATGCCCGCGTCGTCGGGGCCCGCGTCCCCTACGGCGCCGTCCATGTCGCCCGCGTCGCCGGGGCCGCCGTCCATGTCGACGCCGCCGTCGTCGGGGCCGCCGTCCGGATCGATGCCGCCGTCGTCGCCGGTGTCCGCATCCATGGGCGGCTCCGCGTCGGCGCTCACCTGCGCGTCCGTGCCCGCGTCCTCCGGGTCGTCGCCGCCGTCGCACGCGATCAGCAGGCCGGACAGCGCCGCCCCGATAGCCCAAGCTCTCCAGCTCTTCATGTCGTTCTTCCTCCGTCGCTCGGATCGAGTCGTGGCGGAGATAGGCACGCAGGGCGCGATGCGAAGGTGCTTTCCGGCGTGGACGGGCCATGCGCCACGCTCGGTGGACGCACGCACGATTGCGAGGCGCGAGTCGGTCTGATACGGCCTTGCGGATGTTCACCCGCCTCGCGACGATCGCGGCCGTGCTCCTGGTCGCCAGCGCCGGGCACGCCCAGAGCGTTCGGTCGATGCTCCCGCCTTCCCAGCAGGTCGAGCTCGACGGAGCCGAGCGCCAGGCCGCCCTGGCGGACGGCCTCTACATCGGCGGAGGCGTAGTGGGCGTGGCGGGGCTGGTCACCCTGCTCGGCGCGTCCATCGCGCTGGGCGTCTGCGCGGGGCGGTGCTCGCCGGGTGAATTCACGGGGGCCGAGATCGCCCTCGGAGTCGCCGCGGGGCTGGCCGGGGTCGGCTTGATCACGTTGCTGGTCGCGACCTTCGTGGACCAGGACGCGGAGCGCTGGCGGCGCAGGGCGCTGAGCATGGACATCGGGATGGGCCTGACACCCGGCCGCGATGGCGCGACGGTGTGGTGGGTGGGGAGCTTCTGAAGCTCCCCGGCCTCGCGCCGCGAGCAGATCCGCTCCCTTTTCGAGAACTGCGACCGCTGCATCGCGGGCAAGGGCACGGGCAAGGGGCAGGCGGGCTGACGAACGCGAGCGTTCTTCAGCCGCCTGCTACGCGTGCGCGGGTTGACCCAGCGGGGCGCTGGACGGCGCGCTCTGGCGCCGGATGGCGTAGACGAGCAGGGCGAGCGAGCCGGTGAACGGCACCGCGATCACGTACGGCAGGGGGTTGAGGCCGCGCTTCTTCGCGTCGCGCCAGACCCACAGGCAGCCGAAGAACGCGCAGATGCAGAGGTCGAGGGTGATCTGGCCCGCCCACCAGCTGCTCGTCACGGCTTCGACGAGGCCGAGCGCGCCCTCTTGGTAAATCGTGTAGCCGGTGAAGGCGGCGAAATCGAGGAAGAGGAGGCCGATGCCGATCTGCTTGAAGTTCATGACGTTCTCCTTGTTCGAGTCGACCTCCCCCACAGCAGCCGCCGTGCCAGCGCGGCCGCGCGCCGCGCGAGCCGGGCGCCGTTGCACGCGCGCCACGTTCACCGCCGGGGCCAGCGTTGCGGCGCTGCAACGCTCGGTCGTCGTGGGGCCGCTCGGTCGCGTGGCACGCCGGCTGCTGGCTATGATCGCGGGATGCGCTCTGAATGGATCGGCGTCGCGGTCGCGGGAGGGTTGGCGGCCTTCGACCTCGCGCTCTTCGCGTGGGTCGGCCTCGACGTCGCCGGGCTCGCGACCACGCTCGCCGGGGTGATGACGCTCGGGAGCTTCGTCGTGGGCTACGCGGCGCTCGGCTACGTCGGCGGCCGGCTGTGGACGGCGCGGCAGCGCGCGCGCGCCGACAAGGCCCGCATCCAGGCGCAGCTCGAGGCGCTCGAGGAGGGGAGGGCGCGCCTGGCACAGGCGGAGAAGCTGGCCGCCCTCGGGCGGCTCGCCGCGGGCATCGCGCACGAGGTCCGGAACCCGCTGGGCGTGATCCGCGCCTCGGCGAGCATGGTGCAGGAGGCCTTCGACCGCGGCACGGACGACCACCGCGCGTGCGACCTGATCCGCGACGAGATCGATCGCCTCGACGGGCTGATCGCGGCCCTGCTCACCTTCGCCAAGCCGACGCGCATGAGCCTGGGTGAGACCGCGGTGGAGCCGGTCGTCGCGCGCGCCGCCACGCTCGCGGCCGAGGCCCGGGCGGCGCTGTCGGTGAAGACCGACGTGCGCGCGGGCGCGGTCCGCGCCGACGCGGACCTGCTGACCCAGGTCTTGCTCGGCCTGGTGGTCAACGCGGCCGAGGCGGGCGCGGCGACGGTGGAGATCCGGGCCACCGAGGAGGGGGACGCGCTCCGCCTCGAGGTCGCCGACGATGGGCCCGGCGTCGCGGAGGAGGATGTGCCGAGGCTGTTCGAGCCGTTCTTCACGACCAAGGACACCGGCACGGGCCTCGGCCTCTCGATGGCGCTCCGGATCGTGGAGGCGCACGGAGGCACCCTCGACGTCGACGCGAAGGGAGGACTGGGCGGCGGCGCGCGCTTCGTGCTCTCGCTCCCCGCGGGCGGCCCCGCGCAGCGCGTGGAGGCCGCGTGAGCGCGTCGATCGCGGTCGTCGACGACGAGGCGCGAATGGTCGAGATCGTGTCGATGCTGCTCCGGCGCGACGGGCACGAGGTGCGCGGCTTCACCGAGCCCGAGGCGTTCCTCACGAGCCTCGAGCGGGAGCCCGTGGACCTCCTGCTGACGGACCTGCGGATGCCGCGCATGGACGGCGTCGAGGTGTTGCGCCGCGCGCGCGCCGAGCTGCCGGGTCTGCCGGTCATTCTCTTCACCGCGCACGCGACGGTGCAGACGGCGATCGAGGCGATGAAGGAGGGCGCCTACGACTACCTCCAGAAGCCGTTCGACAACGACGAGATGAAGGCGCTCGTCCGGCGCGCGCTCGAGCACAGCCGGCTCGCGCGCGAGAACCGGCTGCTGCGCCGCGGCGGGGCCGACGTGGTCGCGGAGTCGGACGCGATGAAGCGCGTGATGGCGCTCCTGCGACGCGTCGCGCCGAGCCGGAGCACGGTGCTGATCACGGGCGAGAGCGGCACGGGCAAGGAGGTCGCGGCCAAGGCGCTGCACGCGTCGTCGGACCGGGCCGACGGTCCGCTCGTGGCGCTGAACGTCAAGGCGCTCGGGGAGAGCGTGCTGGAGAGCGAGCTGTTCGGACACGAGAAGGGCGCCTTCACGGGCGCCGACCGCAGCAAGCCGGGGGTCTTCGAGCGGGCGGACGGAGGCACCCTCTTCCTGGACGAGATCGGGGAGATCAGCGCGTCGTTCCAGGCGAAGCTGCTGCGGGTGCTGCAGGAGCGCGAGATCCTGCCGGTGGGCGGCACGGAGGCGCGCCCCGTGGACGTGCGCCTCGTCGCGGCGACCAACCGCGACCTCGAAGCGGAGGTGCGCGAGGGCCGCTTCCGCGAGGATCTGTTCTTTCGGATGAACGTGATCCCCGTGCACCTGCCGCCGCTCCGTGAGCGCCCCGCCGACGTGCTGCCGCTGGCGCGGCGGTTCCTCGCGAAGCAGTCCCACGCGCTCGAGCGGCAGTTCGATGGATGGACCGAGGAGGCCGAGCGCTGGATGCTCGCCCACGACTGGCCGGGCAACGTGCGGGAGCTGGAGAACGCCATCGAGCGGGGCGCGCTGCTCGCGGACGGACGCACCCTCGCGCTCTCGGACCTGACGCTGAAGCCGAGCGAAGCGGAGGGCGAGACGTGGCCGACCGACCTCGGCGCGTTCGTCGAGCGGGCCACCGCCGAGCACGTGCGCAGGGTGCTCGGCGAGGTCGAGGGCAAGCGCGTCGAGGCGGCCCGGCGGCTCGGGATCGACCGCACCACGCTCTACCGGCTGATGCGCAAGCACGACATCGAGTGAGCGGCCCATGACGCGGCGCGCGAACGACCCCATACTGCGCCGCATGTCGAACCGCCCCCATCCGGACGGCGCCGAGCCGAAGGGCCTCCCCGGCGGCATCGCGCTGCCGGCGGTGCTCTTCCTGCTGTCGATGGCCGCGTTCGTGGTCTTCTTCTCGAACCCGGAGCTCGTCGACCTCGGCCCGAACCTCAGCCCCGGAGGGCTGGGCGTGCTCGGCGGCGCGGTGACCTTCCTCTGGCTGCTCGTCGCGATCGCGAAGAGGCCGCCCCCGGGCTGAGCTACGGGCTGAGCTACTGACGGTCGTCGCGCGAGACGTCACCGGAGAGGGCGGCGACGACCTTCTTCACGCTCTTGCGCTTCTTGTTCTTGCGGAAGCGCATGTTGACGAGCTCGACGAAGACCGCGAAGCCCATGGCCGCGTAGATGTAGCCCTTGGGGAGGTGCTGATCGAAGCCCTCGGCGACCAGCAGGACGCCGATCAGGAGCATGAAGCTCAGCGCGAGGATCTTCATCGAGGGGTGCTCGTTGACGAACTCGCCGATGTGGCGCGCGAAGATGAGCATCATCAGCACCGCGAGCACGATGGCGGTGACCATGATCTCGACCTCCTCCACCATGCCGACCGCGGTGATGACCGAGTCGAGGGAGAAGATGATGTCCATGATCGCGATCTGGATGACGATGGACGTCAGCGTCGAGCGGCCCTTGCTGCCGTCCTCGTCGTCCTCGTCGTCTCGCATCTCGACCTTCTCGAAGATCTCGTGCGCGCTCTTCCCGATGAGGAACAGGCCGCCGACGAGCACGATGATGTCGCGCCCGCTGATGTCGTTGTCGAGCACCGTGAACAGCGTGTTCGTCAGGTGCATCACCCAGCTCAGGGCGAGCAGGAGCAGCACCCGCGTGAGCATCGCGCCGCCGAGCCCCAGCTTGTAGGCGAGGGGGCGCTCGGCGCGAGGCAGCCGATCGGTGAGGATCGCGATGAAGACGAGGTTGTCGATGCCCAGGACGAGCTCGAGCAACGTCAGCGTGATCAGCGCGACCCAGGCTTCCGGATTGGTGAGCAGCTCGATCATGACCGGGTGCCGACCGTCCCCCGAGAACGTCCGCCGCGCAAGGGGACGGGCCTGCGCTACCATCGCGCGCCATGCGCGACGCCCTCGATCTAGGCGCCGACCCCGCCGGTCAAACGGTCTCCTTGCCCGTCGACGCGCTCCTGCGACACGTGATGGCGCTCGGCGCGAGCGGCTCGGGCAAGACCGTCTTCTGCAAGGTGGTCGCGGAGGAGGCCCTCCTCGCCGGGCTGCCCACCATCTGCGTCGACCCCCAGGGAGACCTCTGCAGCCTGGCCGCCGGCACGCTCGACGACGCGGAGCTCGAGGCGCGCGGCGTCGATCCGGAGCTCGCGGCTCGGTTTCGCGCCCTCGCCGAGGTCGTCATCTTCACCCCCGGCGCCCGCGTCGGCGTGCCCCTCTGCGCCGACCCGGTGGACCCGAGCCTGGGGGCGCTCCCCACCACCGAGCGCGCGCACGCGGTCTCCCGGACGGCGGCGGTGGTGGTCGGGCTGCTCGGCTTCGATCTCGACTCCGACGACGGGGCGGGCCTCGCCGCGGTGCTCGACCGCGCGCTGACCACCCTGATCGAGGCCGGCGCGCCGCTGAGCCTCGCGGCCCTCGCGGACCACCTCCACGAGGCGGAGCAGGCGGGGTTCGACGCCTACGCGCGCCTCCTCGACGTCCGCAAGCTCCGCACCGCGAACCAGCGCCTCGCCCGCCTCGACGTCGGCGCGCGCCGGCTGCTCTTCCACGACGGCCTGCCGCTCGACGTCGACGCCCTGCTCACGCCGTCCGAGCCCGGCAACGTGCGCGTCGCGGTGATCTTCCTCAACACGCTCCACGCCCAGGAGGACAAGGACTTCTTCGTCGCCGCCCTCGTCGACCGGCTCTACGCCTGGATGCTCGCGCACCCCTCCGCCGCGCCGCAGCTCCTCTTCTACATCGACGAGGTCGCGCCGTTCGTGCCCCCGGTCCGCAAGCCAGCTTGCAAGGAGGGGCTGACGATGCTGTTCAAGCAGGCCCGCAAGTACGGGGTCTGCTGCGTGATGGCGACGCAGAACCCGGGCGACGTGGACTACCGCGCGATGGCCCAGTTCGGGACCTGGGCCCTCGGGAGGCTGACGACGCGACAGGACCTCAAGAAGATCGAGCCGACGCTGAAGAGCCTCGCCCCCGATCGGAGCGACGCGCTGATGGAGAAGCTGCCGTCGCTCGAGCCCGGGCAGCTGATCGTGATCAGCCCGGACCGCTTCGACGCGCCGGTGGAGCTGCAGACGCGCTGGCTGCTGACGCGGCACGAGACATGGAACGAGACGAAGATCACGGAAGCGACGCCGGTCAGCGCGCGAGAGATCGGCGCCTCTGCTGCGACCGTTTCCGCTTCCGCGCCCGCTTCCGCTTCCGCGCCCGCTTCCGCTCCCGCGCCCGCTACCGCGCCCGCTTCCGCGCCCGCTACCGCGCCCGCTTCCGCGCCCGCTACCGCGCCCGCTTCCGCGCCCGCTACCGCGCCCGCTTCCGCTACCGCGCCCGCTTCCGCTACCGCGCCCGCTTCCGCTACCGCGCCCGCTTCCGCTACCGCGCCCGCTTCCGCTCCCGCCTCCGCTACCGCGCCCGCTTCCGCTACCGCGCCCGCTTCCGCGCCCGCTTCCGCCACCGCGGCTGCGTCCTGGACCGATCCCGATCCCGATCCCGATCCCGATCCCGATCCCGATCCCGATCCCGATCCCGATCCCGATCCCGTTCCCGATCCCGGTGGAGCGTCCGACACGATCCCCGACGTCCCGCCCGCGCAGTCCGCCGCGCCCTCCCAGAGCAACCCAGAGCTCCTGACCCTCCTCGCCGCCCGCCCCAGTCACACCGTCAAGACCCTGTCCCCGCTGCTGCGCAAGAGCGAGAGCGCGACCCGCCGCGCGCTCGAGGGGCTGCTCGACGCGGGCGCGGTGCGGGCGTTCAAGGTCGGGCGCACGAAGCACTACTTCGATCCCGCCCTCGGGCTCCGCCCCGACCTCGGGCTGACGGCGCCCGTGCCGTGCCTCGTGGCCCACGTCGACATGCCATCGGCGGTGACGCTCGGCGAGCGCATGACGCGGAGCCGGGTGCTCGGGCTCATCGGGGAAGACGAGCGCTTCGCGCGCGCGGAGCCGCTGCACCGGCTCGTCTGGCAGCTCGACTTCGAGGAGCGGGTCGAGCGGCCGCTGCTGAAGCGGCTCTTCGGGGACGCGCACGACGAGAAGCTCGGGGCCGTCTACGTGCACCCACACAACCTCGGGGTGCTCTCGTTCACCCACGAGGAGGGGATCCGGTTCGACGACCGCCCGACCGGATCGGCGAGCGCGGTGCGGGACTTCGACGGCGTGACCGAGCGCCACGAGGTCGCGCCGGGCGAGCTCGCGCTCGAGGACGACGACTGGACGAAGAGGCGGAGCGAGGACGCCGTGCGGGAGAGCTTCCAAGCGCGCTTCGCGGCGCGCCCGCTCGACGTGAAGCCGCTCTTCGTGCCGCTGTGGAACCTGCTCTTCGAGACCGAGGCCGGCTCCCTCCGCCGGATCACCGTCGACGCGCTCATCGGCCGGCCGGTCCGGTGGCTGCCGCCCGGTGGAGGCGTATCTCACCCCTGAGGCGACGGGATGTGCTATCCCGGCACGCATGGGCGAGGCAGACCTCATCCAAGCGCTCACGCAGCACGGCTTCAGCTTGAACGAGAGTCGCGCGTACGCTGCGTTGATCTCGAGCGGGCCCTCCACCGGCTACGAGGTGGGGCAGAAGGCGCAGATCCCGCGCTCCGCGGTGTACGGCGCCCTGCGGAGGCTCGTCGCGGCCGGCGCCGCGCGCTCCATCGCCGGCCACCCCGAGCGCTTCGTCGCCGCGCCCAGCGAGTCGCTGCTGACCTTGCTCCGCGATCGCTTCGACACCTCGCTCGGCCAGCTCGAGCACGCCGTGAAGAGCCTCGACGTCGCGCCGCCCGTGCCCGACGCGTTCAGCGTGCACGGCTACGACCGGGTGCTCGAGGAGGCGCGGCAGCTCATCCAGAACGCGGAGGACCGCGTGGTGATCAGCGGCTGGCCGCGTGAGCTGAGCGAGCTGGCGGACGTGCTCGCGGGCGCGCAGAAGCGCAAGGTCAAGGCGTGGCTCTTCAGCCACTCGCAGATCCCCGAGCACGTGCCCGGCGTCCACTACAGCTACGGGCTGAACGAGGCCGACCTCGAGAGCTTCTGGAAGCACCGGCTCGTGATCGTCGCGGATGATCAGCGCACGCTCATCGGCGCGACCGAGAACGAAGACTCGGACAACGCGGTGATCAGCGAGACGGCGGCCATCGCCGAGATCGCCACCAGTCAGATCGCGCTCGATCTGACCTTGCTCGCGCAGCGCTCGGGCTACGACACGAGCGAGCTGATGGCCGGGATCCTCGGCGACCGCGTCGGCCGGCTCGACTCGCTGCTCGCCGGCTCGCCCGAGGCCACGCTCGGTGTCCGCGTGGTGGCCAAGCGGCAGGCGCCCACCGCGAAGAAGAAGCGCGCGGAGAAGGCAGCTCAGTAGGTCGGAGTCAGCGTCTCAACCGGTCTCTTCGCCCCGGCCTGCGCTCATCACGTCGTCGCGCGACAGCGTCCCCGAGATCTTCTGTCCGCGCACGAGCCGGCGGACCTCGCTCAGGAGCTGCTTCAGCGACACGGGCTTCTCGTAGGCCGCCTCGAAGAGGGCGCCCTCGTCGCGCGTCAGGTCCGTCAGATCGCCGCTGATGAGGACCATGGGAGGCGCCGCCTCTCCGAGCTCCAGCAACAACGCGCGGGCCAGCTCGACCCCGTTCAGCCCCGGCATCGCGAGGTCGAGCACGACCACCGCGGGTCGCTCCTTCGAGATCTGCGACGTCGCCTTCATGGGATCGCCGATCAGCAGCACGTGGTAGCCGTCGCGGCTCAGCATTCGGCCGGCCGTCGCCAACCACATCGGATCGTCGTCCACGACGGCGATCAAGGTCTGATCGTTCATGCGCTCACTCCCCAGATCGCGACGACCATGGCGGCCATCAGGATGACATCGCGGTCATTCTGACGCGAGACCCCGGGCGGGGACGTCAGTCATATACCCACGACGTCGCCGTGGCGCCGCAGGGTGTACCGCAGCCGGATCGCTTGGCGGCCCATGGGGTCCAGCTCCACCAGCCAGCGGACGAAGCCGTCCGCGTCGGGCAGCCGACCTTCGTGTGTCTCCTCGGCGTCGACCTCGATCTTCACCTTCTCGATCTCGGAGACCGGCACACGCTCGACCAGCTCGATGTGCTTCACCTCGGGGCCGAGGTTGCTGAGCTTCAGGTCGATCGTCTTGACCACGCCCACCCAGTTGCGGAGCAGGCTCTTGTCCGGCTTCCCCTCCTCGACCTCGCGATGCACGCGCAGCATCGGGTCGGGGCCCCAGCCGAGCTCGAAGCGCTCGTCGGGCGCGACATAGAGCACCTTCGTGCGACCCACCAACCCGCCGCTCTTCACGAGATCCACGGGGCCCGCCAGGATGGCGTGCGGCGACGCGTTGACGTGCGCCGTCTTGAGCAGGACCGCCGGCGCCAGCTCGGGCGCACACCAGAGCCACGCCTCGGCCGGCGCCTCGAACGCGAACAGCGCGACGCGATGCGGGCGCCCATCGGATGGCACGATCGCGCGATGCGTCGCGTGCAGCTCCATCACGTCGCCCCCGTCGTCGATGCCCGGGAGCTCCGGGGCGACCTGCGACTGTCGCCCGAGCCCCGTGGTCTCGATGACCTGCTCGCGCTGGGACACCTCGAGGGTCTCGCTCTTGCGCTGCACCCGCAGCCGATCCGTCGACAGCGCGGGAGGCTCCGCGCCGAGCGAAGGGCGCTGGGTCGAGAAGCGGAGCTGGACGTCGGGCCAGTCCTCGCCGGTGTTCTGCCAGACCGCGCCCTCGCACTCGAAGCGCAGCGCGTCGTCGTCGAGGGCCGCGCGGTGATGCGGCCGCCAGCAGGCGTTCGGCACCAGGTACTCGATCTCGACCGTCGCCTCGCCCTTGTCCTCGCGCACCAGGTCGAGCAGCAGCGTCGCGCGCACCTCTCCGCTCGGCTGGCTGACGGTCTGCCGGCGCGCGCGGAGCCGACCCAGCTCGCGGCGTCGCTCCATCAGGGCGCGCTGCGCCCCGAGGCGCTCCTCGCGGAGCGAGCGCTCGCGCTGCCCCATCTCGTCGAAGCGCGCCTCCGCGCGCTCGAGGTCCAGCCGCGACCAGGCGGCGTCCTGCGCCAGCTCGTCGAGGGTGACCGATCCCGCCTCGTCGAGCAGCGACAAGGCCGACTCGATGCGCCCGGCGCGACGCTCCATGCGGCGGACCGCGTCCTCGGTCTCCTCGATCTGCTCGTCGAGGGCGCGCAGCGTCTCCTCGCGCTCGTGCGTCTGGTAGACCGCGCGCCGCGTGATGCGCACGTCGCGGACCTCCCCCTGGTCCACGCGCGCGGCGAGCGTCTTGTCGACGATGAGGGGCGAGACCCGCTCGATGCGCAGCCGGGTGACGCCGGCCCAGACCGGGATCGTCGCGCGGCGCACCACGCGCGCGCGGTCCTCGAGGAGCGTCACCTCGTCGGGATCGATCTTCACCGCGCGGCGCTCGCGATCGCGCGCGTCTTCGCTCGGTGGCGCCTCTTGCTCCTCGGGGGACGTGGCGACCTCGTTCACGGCTCCCTCCGGTTTCCGCCGACGAGCTCGTGCTTCGAGGCGATCTTCACGGTGTATCGGCTGCGCAGCTTCGCTTGCTCGCCTGCGGGGATGTCCAGCCGCCAGCGCCGACCGCCCTTCAGCGCGGGCTGGTCCTTCGGCTCCCAGACCTCCCACGCGGGGCTCACCTCCCCGTCCACCACCGTCACGTCGTCGTCGTCCTCGCCGGTGATCGGGAGGCGCTCGCGCACCTCCACGCTCGCGGTGCGCTGGAGCTGATTGCTCACCTCGATCTCGACCTCGTGCTCCAGCTCCAGGCGCCCGCCCATGAGGCCCGCGCTCCTCTCCTCGAAGCGCGCATTGCGCGAGACCTTCAGCCGCTGCTCCACCCCCAGCCCGAGGCGGACGATCCCCCCGGGGCCCACCTCGCGCAGCGGAGAGGTGAGCAGGAAGTCTTCTCCGACGTAGACGTCGATGGGCCCGTCCAGGAGCGGCGCGTCGAGCGGGTTGTCCAGCTCCACGAAGCGGAACGCCTCGCGGCTCTCGCGCGGCACCACCACGAAGCGGGCGCGGGCGGAGGAGGTGTGCTCGCTCAGCGAGAGGTTGTGGAAGACGCCGTCGGCGGGCGCGTTGACGCGTCCGCTCGCGCGATAGGCGTAGTCGTAGCCGCTCGGGGTGGGCGCGACGTGGGCGCCGGGGAGCGGGCGAGCCAGGCAGCGAGACGTGGCCTTGTCGACCCCGGCAAGGGCGCCGCTCAGGTCGATCTCGATCTGCTGCGTCTCGATGGCGTGCACGTAGAGCTCGCGCCGGCTCTGGAGCACGAGCCGCCCGCGCCCGCCCTCGTGCGGCGCGAGGAGGCGCAGCCGGCCGTAGTCCAAGAGCTCGTCGCTCGCCTCGAGGGGCGCCTCTTCTTCCTCGAGCGCATCCGCCACGCCGGCTCCGCCGGCAGGTCCGCCGCCACCCTCCGCGAACGCGTCCAGGACCGCGCCGAAGAGGCCGCCTTTCGCCTCCAGCATCACCCCACCGGCCCGCGTCATCGAGCGCGCCGCCAGCTCGGCCGCCGGCTGGGGCGCCATCTGGGGCGCCGGCGCCGAGGCGGGCATCGGCGCGCGGGCCACCGGCGCGGCGGCGGGAGGCGGTCCGGCCGCGCGCTTCCGCTTCGGGCTCGGCTGGTCTTCGGCCGGCGTCTCGTCGATCGTCTCGAGGACCGAGGTCGACGTCGGCGCGATCACGGGCGGCTCGGGCGGGGCGGCGCGGTCGTAGTCGGTGAAGAGCGCGTCCGTGTCCTGCGGAGGCGGCCGCCAGCCTCGCTTCGGGGTGACGGGCTGGCGGCGACCGATGCGGATCGACGGCAGCTCCGGCAGCTCCGCCCAGCCGGTCGGCTCGGCGGTGGAGAGCATCAGCCGCACGCCGTCCCAGTCCTCACCCGTGCGCTGGCAGACCGCGGCCCGCACCTCGAGGGTGCCCTCGCGCAGCTCGCGATCGAGCCGCAGCGTGTAGCTCGGCGCCCAGCGCGCGGCGTCGATCCGGTAGCTCACCGCCACGCGCGAGGCCCTCTCGCGGCTCCCGCCCCGGAGCGCGATCACCGCGGCCTTGCGCAGCTCGTGCGGCTCGGCGCGCCGCGCGTTCGTCGCGCTCCGCTCGCGGTCCCACAGATCGGCGAGCTTGCGCTCCGCGTCGCGAAGCTCCCGCTGGATCCGGTCGCGCCGGTCGTCGATCGCGGTCAGCCGCTTCTCCCGCAGCGACAGCAGCGCCATGCGCGCCTCGGCCGGGCTCGCGGGAGGCTCGCGGCCGGCCTTCACCGTGGGGCGCGTGACGACGCCCAGCGTCTCGATGCGCTGGGCCTCGCGGGTCAGCTGCTGCAGCTGATCGCGCAGCTTCGCCACCCGCTGCTCCGCCGTCTCCACGTCCTCGGGCCGCGCGGGCGGGCGGCTCGGGTCGAAGTCCGGGACCTCGAGGGTCACCCGCACCTCGGTCGCCGTCGGCGCGTCGTCCCCCGTCACCGAGACCCGCACCGAGCCGTCGTCGAGCCCGAGGGGCAGCGGCCCGAGCTTGAACAGCTCGCCCTCTCTCGGCACGTCCGCCACGCGCGTGATCACCGCGCCGGCGCGGAAGACGGTGACCGCGTCGATGCGGCTCTCGAGGTGAATCGGCGCGCCCATCGCTGCTGATGATGCCGGACAGCGCGTACGCATTGGAAGCGCCGCGCGATAGGCTCCCCGGATGGGATTCCGTGCGTCTTGGATCGCGCAGCGTCGCTGCGAGGAGCAGGCCATGCTGGAGGCCACCGGCTTCCACCTCGATGGCCGCCGCTACGACATGGCGGACATCGGGCTCTACCTGCTGTCGCTGTCGCCCAACGCTGCGCGCGACGCGCCGTGGACGCTGGTGTTCGCGCTCGGATCCGAGCACTACGAGTGTCTCCATGACGGGATGGCGACAAAGCTCTCCCGCCGCGGCGAGCCCGCGTACCATTTCTGGTGCACCGACACCGCGATGGTCACGGAGCTGACCTGCTACACGGACGGGAGGCCCGCGTGGTCGGTCGCGATCAGCCCCGACCACGACTCACGCCCTGGCGTCGCGGGCACGCCTCCCGGGTGGGTGCGGGCCATCCTCGACGAGCGCGGGTTGCAGCAGTTGGAGGCCGACCTGGCGAAGGAGCGCGTCGACCACCTCTACGACGCGACCGCGGACATCGGCTACGCGCTGGGGGGCTTCCGGCACGACCACGATCCCGTCACGGATCACCCGGAGCCGTTTCAACTCCTGCGGGCGTACTGAGCGTCTCAGCGGCCGACGTGGAAGACGTGGGCGCCGCTGGCGCGGTCGTAGACGTCGACGTGACCCCCGTGGCCGACGGCGACGCGCTGCCGGCCCGCGATGACGTAGCGCGGGTCGAAGCGCGACTCGCTCAGGGGCTGGTCCCACAGGCGGCGGCCGCCGTCGAGCGCGATGGCCGTCACGCGCGCGGGCGCGTCGCCCTCCATGGCATACGCGAGGAAGACCGCGTCGTCGGCGATGAAGGTCGCGGCCGGGTCGTCGGCCTCGGCCGAGAGCGGAGAGACCCCCGGGACCTCGCTGATCCACCCGCCGCTCGGCGACACGAGCGCCACGCGCGGCGAGCCCGTGCCCGGGCGGCGCTGACCGATGGCGACCATGCGCGCGCCGGCGGGATCGTCGAACGCGGCCGCGACCGTCATGCCTTCGACCTCCGTGTCGCCGAAACGATCGCGCGCCGTCCACGCGGTCAGCGTCTGCTCGCGGCTGAAGGATGGCAAGGCGTCCGTCATCAGCCACCCGCAGGCCCCCGCCTCGGCGGGGCGGCTCGCGCCGTCGGAGAGCTGGATCAGACGGCGCGCGTCGTCGGCGAGCACCGCGATGGCCTGCCCGCCGCCGGCCGCGCAGAAGGTCTCCACGCGCTCGCCGAGGTTGAACTGCCAGCGCGGCCGTCCGTCGGTCACGTCGTACCCGTAGAGCGTCCCGTTGGGCGTGGCGTAGAGGAGCGTGTCCTCGGCGAGCGCGGCGCGCCCGTGGGTGCGGGAGTCGACCGGGCCGAGCTCCTCGCTCAGCCACAGGCGCCGGCCCGTCACACCGTCGTAGGCGGCGAAGTGGCTGATCATCTCGTCGCCCTCGTAGCGCATGACCGCGCCGAGCAGGTCCTCGACGCCGTCGTCCGTCACGTCGATCCACATGGGGACGCGCGACGCCTCGGGGAGATCGAAGTCGAGCGTGACCCCGAAGCCGCCCCCGCCCTCCGCGATGCCCTCCGCGACGCTGGCCGCGGTCCACACGCCGAGGCCGACGATGGCGACGAGCGTGCCGAGCACGCCCAGCCCGAGCACGACCACACCGCCGATCACCCACGGCCAGATGGAGCGCCGCGGCGCGGCGGCGGCGACGGGCGCGGCGCGCGTCGGGGGAGGCGAGTGGGAGGGGGAAGAGAGCACCGCGGTGCCGCTCGGCGCGAGCCCGCTGCTCTGCCACACGGGGCTCGGCCGGCTCACCGGCCCCGTCGCCGCGTCGGGAGAGAGGGCGCTCGTCAGCGCCTCGCTCAGCGCCCGCGCGGACTGCGGGCGGTGGGACGGATCCCGCGCGAGGCAGGCGTGCACCACGCGGGCGAGCGGCGCCGGGACATGGGGCGCCAGCCGTCCCAGCTCGCGCGGCGGCTCGCTGTACATCTTCGCGATCAGCTCCGGCACCGTGTCGGCCTCGTAGGGCATCTGGCCGCTCAGGCACTCGAAGAGGATCACGCCCATCGCGTAGAGATCCGTGCGCGGGTCGACGGTCTTGCTGTCTCTGGCCTGCTCGGGCGCGATGTAGTGCGCGGTGCCCACGATGGTCCCCGTCGCCGTCAGCCCGTGGATCGCCTCGGCCTCCTTCGCGATGCCGAAGTCGAGCACCTTGGTCCGCTCCCCCTCCGCGGTCCGCTCGAGGAAGATGTTGTCGGGCTTCAGGTCGCGGTGCACGACGCCCACCGAGTGCACCGCGTCGAGCGCCCCGAGCACCCCGGTCATGACCCGCGCGGTCTCCTCCGGACCGAGGCGGCCCACGCGCTGGAGCCGCTCGCCGAGGCTCTCGCCCTCGAGCAGCTCCATCGCCATCCACGGCGCGCCGTCGTGGTCTCCCGCGTCGAAGACCTGCACCACGCCCGGGTGGCGGACCTTGGACGCGGCGACGCCCTCGCGGAAGAAGCGCTGCACCCAGTCGGCGTGCTGCTGGAACTCGGCGCCCATCACCTTCAAGGCGACCTGCTTCTCGAGGACCATGTTGGTCGCGACGTAGACCGCGCCCATGCCGCCCGCGCCGAGCTGGCGATCGACGCGATATTTGCCCGCCACGATCTGTCCGGGAGACAGCACGGGCGGAGCTTACATCGACTGGCTGGGATCGAGGGGCTCGGGCAGCGCGTCCCGCTCGTCCTCGCTCATCGCGTTCTGGATCGCCGCCACGCGTCGCCCCGCCTGCCAGAGCATCAGGCCGTGCAGCGCGCCGGGCGCCCAGAGCACCATCGCCATCACGCCGGCCACCGAGACGGGGCCCGCCAGCGCGGAGAAGATCGCGATGGGGAAGACATGGAGCAGCGCCTCGGTGGCGCCCACGCGCTCCGCCCGCTCACCCGCCCCGCGCTCGCAGCGCAGCAGGCTCGTCGACGCGGCGAACACGAAGTAGCCCGAGATGAACGAGAGGCCGGCGGTCAGCAGCCCCACCCCGAGCAGCGGCTCCATCACGCGGCTCGAGCCGAAGCCCGTGAACATCGCCAGCAAGGCGCTCGCCGGCGCCACCACCAGGGCGCTCAGCACGCCGAGCGCGGTCCCCGGGACGCCCGCGAGCCACACCACGCGCGGGATGCGCCGACCTCGAAAGCCGACCAGCCGCGCCGAGCGGAACGCGCCGTCGCCCTTCACCTCGTCACGGGCGATGACCTGCCCCCAGCGCTCCTCGCCGTCGCGCGCTTGGCCTGCGGCCCGGACCGCGGCCCAGCCGGCGGCGACCAGCACGCCGGCGAGTGTCACGAAGAAGCAGAGGACGCCCATCACCGCTGTCAGGATACGCCGATCGCGGCGGCTTTCACCCGTCTCAGCCGAGCAAATCGACCGCCAGGATCGACTTCTCGTGCGTTGCCCAGGGAAGCGCCTCTCGCTCCTCGTCCGTGAAGGCGCCCTGGATGGCCCGCACCCGACGGCCGGCCACCCACGTCAGGATCGCGTGGAGCAGCCCCGGCGAGGCGAACGCGATCGCGACCCACCAGCCATCGTCGTGGCTCCACACCGCGCCCGCGAAGGCCGCGATCAGCCCACCGTGGTGCAGGAGCGACCACACCCCGACCTGAATCGCCGTGGTCCCCGAGTCCCACTCGCACTCCAGCGTCTGCCGCGCGGCGAGGAACATGCCGATGGCGAGCGCGATTCCGTTCAGCGAGGCGACCATCAGCACCGGGGCCATCCACCGCGCGCCCGAGTACTCGTTGGCATAGACCAGCGCGCCGACGAAGCCCGACGGCGCGAGCACGAACCCCGTCAGCAGCGACAGCGCGGTGCCCGTCACCCCCGTGACCATCACCGTCCACGGCACCCCACGCAGCCGACTCTCCGTGATCGCCCCGGCCCGATAGGCGCCCGTCCCCGCCTCACGCAGCGCGTGCACACACCCCCAGCGCTCCCGGAGCTTCCATCCGATCACCGCGGACCTGACCGTCAGGGCCACCAGACCGACGACGAAGACGACGGGAACGGCCACGCAGATGAACTCGCCCATACCCGATCGTACGGCTCACTCCCCGCGCATGTTCCCGCCCCCCGCCGACGGTAGAATCGGCCGGGTCAGCCGCACTTCATCCCACCCCAGTCGCGCCCCGAGGCGCCACAACGAAGCGCCGCAGCGAGAGTCGCGGTCAAAGCCTCGGTCCGAGGACCACGGGAGAGTCTGACGCCGCCGAGCGAGGCGCCGCGAGGTAGCGAAGCGACCCCCAGCTTTCGCGGCGCGAGCGCAGCAAGACGGTTTCCATCGCGCCAAGAGCGGCGTGCTTTCGCGAAGCGAAAGCGCGAGCCGCCGGGGCCCCAGCGCCCCGCGGCTGGGTTCGCGTCGCGAGAGCAGCGAAGCGGTCTCCGTCCCGCCAGGGCGGCCAGCGAGCGCGAAGCGCGAGCGCGAGCCGCGGGGGCCCCAGCGCCCCGCGCTGGGGTCGGCGCCCAAGCGCGCGGAGCGCGCGACGCGCCGTAGGTGGGAGGGGGGCCCCATGGGCGCTTCGCCCCATGGGGGGAGGGTCTGCGTTCAGACCCTCCAACAAGAAACGCGGGCCCCATTGGCGCTTTGCCCAATGGGGGGAGGGCCTGCGTTCAGGCCCTCCGAGAAAACTAGTCCCAGCGGGACGTGACGGTCAGCGTGAAGCCGCGGAGCTCGCCCTCGCCCCGGCCGGCGACGTTCTGGACGAGGAGCGCCCACTCGCCGTTGACCGAGTCGTCGCGGTAGACGGCGCGGTCGATGAAACGCGCGGGGAGGGGGCCGGTCATGGTCGCGCCGTCCCAGAGGGTCACGGGCTCCTGGCCGGTGGGCGGCTGGAGGCCGATCCAGAGGCTCGACGGGTCGCTGTGGGTGATGTCGACGTCGACGATGACGTCCTCCGGCACCGTCGCCTGCCCGAAGACGAGCACGGGGTGCGCGGTCGGCTCGGTCATCGCCACGGCCGGGATGGAGCCGACGCCGCCGACCGTGAAGGAGTCGCGCATCCAGTCGTGCGCGCAGTAGCCGTCGCCGTACACGGTCTGGGCGATGCAGATGAGGCCGTCGCCGCAGTCGGCGTCCAGCGCGCAGATGTCCTGGAAGCCTTCGCGGTGCGAGACGTCGCGGCACTTGCCGTAGTCGTGGCCCCAGGGGCGACCCACGCAGCGGAGCCCCGCGCCGCACTCGTCGTTCGACATACAGACCTCACCCCCGGCCGGCTGCGCGACGGCGGCGAGCAGGTGCTCCAGGGTGCGCGTGCCCACCCAGTAGAGGTCCGCGAGCACGGCGATGGTGGCGACGGGGCGCGCCTCGACGATCGAGGTGACGGCGCGCGACGGGACGCTCGCCCCGCGGAGCTCGTCCTCGCTCGCCACGTTCACGAAGTCGAGCACGCGCTCGGCCTCGGCGTAGGTGAAGTCCACGTCGTCGAAGCGGCCGAGCCGCTCGTCGTCGCCGGGGAGGTAGTCGTTCAGGCGCGCGAACTCGCTGAGCGTCTCGAGGGCGGAGGGGCCGACCCAGGAGACCGCGTCGACCTCCTCGATGGTGTCGAAGAGATCGTCGTCGGCGGTCCCGAAGACGCCGTCGGCGCCGTCGCGGTGCGCCACCAGGTTGGTCGCCGCGCGGCGATCGAGCGCGACCACGTCGTCCAGGAAGACGAAGTCGCTCCCCTCACCGTCGTTCAAGAGGCGGAGCACGCCGTAGCCCTCGCGGGTCCCCTCGAGCGCGAGAGAGGCGCCGTCCGCCTTGCCGCCGACTCCGTCGAGGTCGCCCTCGAGGTCGGTGGGCGCGGCGCAGCCGGCGAGGACGAGGAGCACGGGGATCAGGTGGCGCATGGTCACCCGGCTCAGCAACGCGCGTGCCGCCCGTTCGACGCCCGATCCTGCAGGGATCACCTCGCTGGAGCGGCGCCTGCGCCTGCCGGTGGCGACTGGAGAAGCCAGCTCCCGCAGCCGAACGGAGAGCGATCCGCGGGAGGTCAGGAGCTCGCGGCGGACTTGGACACCCACGCGACGAGCGCGGGGCGGTCGACCGGCTTCTCGATGACGCTCGCGCCGCGCGCGTCGAGCCGTCGGCGGCTCGGGTCCGACGCCTCGAGCGACGTCACGAAGAGGCACGCCCTCGCGAGCGACGGCCGCTCGCGCTCCAGCCACTCGTGCAGCGCCTCGCCGTCCATGCCGGGCATCGAGACCTCGCTGATCACGACGTCGGCCTCCGTCCCGCTCTCGAGCAGCGCGATCGCCTCCTCGCCGTCCACCGCGCTCACGACGTCGTGCTCGTTCCCGAGCGCGCGCGCGTACGCCCGCAGCATGCGCTCGTCGTCGTCCACGACGAGGATGGTCCTCCGGCCCGGCGGCCGCGACGTCCGGGGGAGCCCGATCACGCGGCTCGAGCGCGCGAGCGCGTCGGGCTCAGGGAGCGGGAGCAACAGGACGAACTCCGCCCCCTGTCCGTGGATCGACTCGACGAGCAGGTCTCCGCCGAGGCTCCGCATGATGCTGCGTGAGATCGACAGACCGAGCCCGGTGCCGAGGCTCTGCCGCTTCGTCGTGAAGAACGGGTCGAAGATGCGCTCGACGTGCTCGGGCGAGATCCCGGGCCCCGTGTCGCTCACCGCGATCGCGACCGCCTCGTCGTCCGCGCGCACGCTGATGCGCACCCGGTGCGAGTCCCGCTCGACCTCGCGGACCGCGTGCAGCGCGTTGACGAGCACGTTGGTCAAGACCTGGGCGAGACGCGAGCGCGGCGCGAGGAGCTTCGGCAGCTCCATGGGGAGGTCTCGCTCGAACACCGCGTGCTGCTGGATCTCGCGGCGGACGAGGCGTGAGACGTTGTCGACCAGGTCTCGCACGTCGACCGGCACGGCCGGCTCGCCCTCGTCCGTGCGGGCGAAGACGCGCAGGTCGCGCACGACGTTCGTCGCCATGTCGAAGAGGCTCTGCGTCTCCGCGAACGCCCCGGCCAGCTCGTGGGTGAGGCGCGGGTCGTTCCCGAGCTGCGCCACCAGCGCGCGCAGCTCCTCTGGCTGCAGCGGCCGCTCCAGCGAAGCGAGCTGCTCGGCCTCCTCCGCGAGCTGGGTGAGCGGACGCACCTGCGCTTCGATGCTGGCCAAGGTCAGGGAGATGGCGGTCAGCGGGTTGTTGATCTCGTGCGCGATGCCCGCGACGAGCGTACCGAGCGCGGTGAGCTTCTCGGCGTGGGAGACGGCGGCGCTCGTCCGCTCTTGCTCCCGGCGCAGCGTGGCGCGCAGGATCACGCGGTCGACGAACGCGTGCACGCGCACCGGGGACGCGTCGATCACCGCCGCCTCGTCGGCCCCGGCGCGGAGGGCGTCGAGGGCCGCCGCTTCGGTGGGCGCCGCCACGCCCAGGGGCAACGGGCCACGCCGCTCGCGCACGGAGCGCACCTGCTCGGCGAGGTCGCCGGTGGCCACTTCGACCACGAGCGCGCCGCCGTCGCGGAAGCGGGAGTCCAGGACCTGCCTGATGGCCTCCGCGAGGGCTGGATCGAAGCTGAGGATGAGGGCGTCGATGCGGCAGAGCGTAGCTCAGAACCGGACGATCGCCGCCGCGCGCGTGAACCCGGCGCCTTGCGCGTACAGCAGCACGTTGCGATCCGGCGCCGCGTGGCCGTGGCGGCGCGCCTCGATCAGGTTCGCCACCACGCCACACCCTCCGACGTGCGCCAGGCGCGTGAAGGTCGTGGGCGCGTGCGCGACCCCGAGGCCCTCCGCGATCGCCTCCGGGATCCAGCCTCGCGGCTGCACCGACGCCAGGGCCGAGATCTCGCCCGCGTCGAGGTGCGCGCGCTCGAGAGCGGCGGCGCAGGTCTCCACGCCGAAGCGCACGGTGTTCTGCATCAGCCCCTTCGCCCCCTCCGGCGCGCGGCTGCCCGGGCCATAGTCCCCGCCCGCCTTCCACCAGGGCGGATCGCTCTCGTCGTCGCGGCCCCGCACCCAGGTGACGGCGTCCCAGTGCGCGCCGTGCGAGGCCGCGAAGCAGGTCAGCACGCCAGGGCGCTCGGACGCCGAGACGACCATCGCCGTGGCGCAGTCGCCGACCCCGGGGGCGGCCGGGTGGCTCATCGGGAAGGCGCGCGTGATCAGGTGCGACTGGGTGAGCAGCACGTGCCGCGCCCGACCCGACTCGATGAGCCCGGCCGCCACGTCGAGCCCCGTGATCGCGCTCGCGCAGCCCGCGTCGAGCCCCGCGCCCCACGCCCGCGTCGCGCCGAGCGCGTGCGCCACCTTGGTGGCCGTCGGGAGCAGCGGCCGATCGGTCACGATCGACCACGAGAGCACGGCGTCGAGCTGGTCGGCCTCGAGCGACGCGTCCTCGAGCGCGGCCCGCCCCGCGCGCGCCTCGGCGTCCCAGGCGGCCTCGTCCGTGGCCACGTGACGCCGCCTCGCCCCCACGAACGGATCGCCCGCGTCGCGCGCCAGGTGCCGCTGGGTGATCGCGTCCACCCAGTCGGTGGCGCGCGGCACGTCGACCAGCGTGCGGTCACCCCTCTTCGCCGCCTCGAGCAGCGCGTCGGGCCACGCGTCGTTCTCGCGCACCGTCTCCGGGAGCCACATGCCGAGCCCCGCGATGGCCGCCCTCACGACGCGTCTCCGTCGAGCGACATGCGCTGGAGCGCCTCGTCTCGGCCCGCGCCGCGGATCTGCATCTCGCGGTCGATGCGGATGTCGAGCACGACCGGTCCGGGCCCGCTCGCCTGCAAGCGATCGAGCGTCGCGGCGTCGATCTGTCCGGGCGCGTGCACGCGGATCCCGGGCACGCCCATGGAGCGCGCCCACGCGGCGAAGTCCACCCAGCGGGTGTCCCACTCGGTTCCCCCAGCGCCGTAGAGCTGCTTCATGCCGTGGTGGACCATGTTGTAGCGGGCGTCGTTGAACACCGCGTACACGACCGGGAGGCCGAGGTCCGCGGCCACGAGCAGCTCCATGCCGTTCATCTGCATGCCGCCGTCGCCGCAGATGCAGACCACCCGCCGCTTTGGATCCGCGAGCCCCAGGCCGATGGCGCCGGCGATCCCGGAGCCCATGCTCCCGAGCCGGAGGTGGATGTGGAACCGGTCGGGGCGCTTCGCCGTCAGGTAGTGCAGCGCGTAGAGCATGTGCCCGCCGATGTCGGTGATGAAGCGCGCGTCCTCGCCCGCCGCCGCCTCGAGATCGAGCACCGCGCGCTGCGGCGCGATGGGTGAGCGCGTGTCGTCCGCCGCGTCCTCCGCGTCGAAGGGCGAGCCGCTCCGGGCCGCTTTGGCGAGCGCGCGGCCGCGTGGGTTGAGCAACCCCTGCGCCGTCGCGTGCTTCGTCAGGGCGCGCGCGAAGGCGCCGAGATCCGCGGCCACCGGGAGGTCGGCAGGCACGTTGCGGTGGAACACCGACGCATCGAGGTCGACGTGCACCAGCTTCCCGCCCTCTCGCACGTACGGGGTCGGCCCCACCGAGACGTCGTCGAGATCGGTGCCGAGCACGAGCGTCGCGTCCACGCCGCCCGAGGTGTAGGCGCGGGCCCAGAGGCTCGCGGCCATGCCGCCGTGGCGGAGCGAGCGCGGGTGCGTCTCGGGCACCACGCCCTTCGCCTGCGGCGTGGTCACGAAGGGCACGCCCAGCGCGTCGACCAGCCGGCGCACGCTCGCCTCGTGGCCACGGCACGCGGCGCCGAGCACGAGGAGGGGGCGCTCGGCCTCGGCCAGCCACTTCGCGGTCTGGTGCACGGCGGGGAGCGGGACCTCGTCGGTCGTCTGCCGGGTCGCGCGCACCACCGCGGGCTGCGCCTCGATCTCGCCCCGCCCGCGGTCCATCGGGATCACGCAGAGGGCCGGTCCGGGGATGGGCCCGGTCGCCGCGTCGAGCGCCGCGAGCACCTGCGTCGCCGCGCTCCGAGGGCTGGCGACGCGCACCGCGGCGCGACAGAGGTGACCCACCATGCGCTCCATGTGCAGCCCCTCCGGGCCCGTGTCCTGGAGCAGCAGCCGGCCGCTCGAGGCCCACGCGACGTCGCCCGTGATGACGATCATCGGCGTGCGGCCGAGGTGCGCGTTGGCGATCCCGGTCACGGCGTTGGTCGCGCCCGGCCCCGCGGTGACGACGATGGCGGGCACGCGTCCGGTCGCCCGGTGGAAGCTCGCGGCGGCGAAGGCGGCCGACGTCTCGTGACGCGACTCGATGAAGCGCGCGCCGGCGGTGTCGAGCACGGCCTTGCAGATCGGCGAGACCGGACCGCCCGGGACGCCGAAGAAGGAGTCGACGCCTCGCGCGACGAGCGCCTCGACGATGGCATGAGAAGCAGACGCCGTGCGCGGAGCGACGGCCTGGACAGAGGAGTCGCGTGTGGGGCGCACGACGGCGCCTCGCGCGACCTGAGCGGCAGCGGACATTCTTGGGTTCCTCCCTGTCCCGCGCACCCCGCGGGACCGCGCGCCGTAAACGGCGCGGTCGCGAGGTTGTTGGAGGGGGGCGCCGAGCGCTTGCTCACAGGCGCCGCGTCAGGACCACCAGACGCGGATCACCCCGTGGAAGCGGTCATCGAGAGTTGCTTCGGACTGGACGGTCTCTCCGAAGCGCACGTAGCTCCCGTGCGCCGCGCCGCGCATGTACGACTCGATCCACACGTACTCCTCGCGGAGGCGGACCTCGATGAAGTCGTCGCCGGAGTCGGTCAGCTCCCAGCTGCCATAGGTGGTCGTCTGGCGTCGGCTCGCGACCGCCTGCTCGGTGAGCTTGCGCGGGTCGTTGGCCAGGAACTTGAGCAGCGTGCGCGCGAACAGCGTGTTGGCGAAGCCGGCCGAGTTGTCCCGGGTGAGCGTGAACAGCCCCTCGTGGAGCCGCTCGGGCCCGGCGACGAGCGCGCCCGCCACGGCGGCGCGGGGCAGGAACTGCGCGACCGGGTGAAACGCGAGCGAGCTCGGGCTGGGCCCGGGGAACATCTCGCGGTAGCGATCGAGGAGCCCGCGCTGACCCAGCTGACGCTCGAGGAGCCGAAACCAGACCCCGCGGAGCTGCGCGCTGGGCGGGATGAGCGGCAGGCGCGCCTCGAGATCGCAGTGCTCCCCGACCAGGTCGAGGGCGCGCGCGGTCTCGGGCGGCAATTCCATCCCCGCGATCCTAGGGCCACGGAAGGACCGCGGGAGACTTTTCGTGGCCTGTTTCAGGCGTGCTTCGGCTCCGGTTCAACTTCACAGGGACAGAAGACAGGCGCCCGATGTGCGGCGCGGGGCTGCTAGTGCAGAGATCCGACCGGTGGAAGGGAGATGGCGCTGGACCGGCGTTTCAGGGCAAGGCGCGACGACGAGTCGATGCACCGCATCGGCGAGGAGGAGCAACGCTGCCCTGGAGCGTCGGGACAAGCCAGGTCCCTTCTACCGGGATGGATCTCGGACTAGGCTTCTCGGCCCGAGAGGAGGAGCGTGCATGAACGGAGCGTTGCCCCAGGACGTCGCGGCCCGCGTGCGGGAGCTCGGTCCCGAGCGCGTGGAGCGCATCTACGAGCCGGAGCTCGGGCTGCTCGCCTACGTCGTGCTCGACAGCACCGTGCTCGGCCCGGCCGCGGGCGGGGTGCGCACGCGCGCCTACGCCTCGGAGCTCGCGGTGGCCGAAGACGCCTGCCGGCTGGCCCGCGCGATGACCTACAAGTGCGCGCTCGGCGGCATCGACGCGGGCGGCGGCAAGGTCGTGGTGCGCGCGAGCCCCGCGTTGAAGCGCGAGGAGGCCTTCGCCGCGCTCGGTCGCCTCGTCGACTCGCTCGACGGCGATCTCCGGACCGCGGGTGACTACGGCACGACCGACGCGGACCTCGCCGCGATGGGCTCGCGCTACGTGCACGCCGACACCGCCACCCTCTCCGGCTCGGTCGCGCGCGGGGTGCTGCGCTGCGCGGAGGCGATCGCCGACGTGAAGGGCCGCCCGGGGCTCAGCGGGCTGCGCGCCGCGGTGCAGGGCGTCGGAGACATCGGGGCTGCCGTCGCGCGCGCCTTCACCGAGGCCGGCGCGCGGGTCTGCATCGCCGACGTGGACGAGGCGCGCGCGGCGCAGATCGCCGACGAGATCGGGGCCGAGATCGTCGCGCCCGAGGACATCCTCTACGAAGACGTCGACCTGCTCTCGCCGTGCGCGGTGGGCGACGTGCTGAGCCTCGACGTCGCCCAGCGGCTGCGGGCGTGGGCCATCGTCGGCGGCGCGAACAACATCACCACCGGCCTCGACGTCGACGAGGCGCTGCAGCGCCGCGGCGTGACCTTCGTGCCCGACCTCCTCTCGAGCGCGGGCGCGGTGATCGAGGGCATCGGCCGCACGGTCATGGGCATGGGCCAGGAGGATCGGCAGAACCTGGTCGACACCCTCCGCCAGACCGCGCTCCTCGTGCTCGAGGACGCGGCGCGCACGGGAGAGCCGCCCATCACGCACGCCATCCGCCGCGCCGAGGCGCGCATCGCGCACGCGCGTTGACATCCCGTGCGGCCGGGCGGGATGCTCGCCGGCCGTGGGACGAGGCCGGAGCAGATGCGCGCAGGTGGCGCGAGGGATCGGCCTCGGGGCGCTCCCCGTCTTCGCGCTCCTCTTGTCGTCGAGCGCCTCGGCGCAGACGACCGAAGGCACCTCTCAGCCCGTCGTCACCCTCGTCACGATCGGCGCCCTGACCCTCCTGCCGTTCGTCTTCATGACCACCACGAGCTTCGTGAAGATCGCGGTGGTCTTCTCGATCCTGCGCAACGCGCTCGGCACGGGGCAGGTCCCGAGCGGCACGGTGATCGCGGCGCTCGCGGCGATCCTGACCCTCTACGTGATGGCCCCGGTGGGCGAGCAGATCGCCGACGAGGCGGGCCCGACCGCGGCGCGCGTCGATCCACACGATCCCCTGTCCGACTTCGAGGCGCTGGGCGAGGCGGTGAGCGCGGGGCTCGTCCCGCTGAAGTCATTCCTCTCGCGCAACGCGGGCGCGCGCGAGCGCGAGCTGTTCTTCGATCTCGCGCAGCGCGCGCGCCCCGCCGACCAGCGGGACCGGGTGAGCGAGGACGACCTGCTCGTGCTCCTGCCGAGCTTCCTCATCACGGAGCTGGGCGAGGCGTTCCAGATCGGCTTCCTCGTCTTCCTCCCCTTCCTCGTCGTCGACCTCGTGGTGAGCAACGTGCTGATGTCCCTCGGCATGCACATGCTCTCGCCCACCCAGGTCAGCATGCCCTTCAAGCTCCTGCTCTTCGTCCTCGTCGACGGCTGGTATCTGCTCGCCAGAGCGCTCGTGCTCGGATACGCATAGTCAAGTCGCATCCTTTGCCTCCCCTCGAACCCGCTATCGTCGCCCTCCTCGACGGGAACGTACCGACGGCCGCCTGGTTAGCCTCGAGCCAGGCGGAGTCGCTCCTGAGTGACCCGCGCCGCCGCGCCCGCCTGTACGCGGAGATGCACGTCCGTCCGTCGCCCGCGCAGGCTCCGCTGCTGCGCGTCCTGCTGAGGCACGAGGTCGATCAGCGGCTGAAGGACGACGACGACTACGACTTCGAGCAGCTCTACTGGTGCGCGCTGCTCCTGTCGGCCTTCGGCTTCGTCGAGGACTCCTTGCGGATCTGGCGCGCGAAGCGGACGAACTTCGACACCGGTGTCGGGCTCGACGTGCAGTTCGTCGTCGGCGCCGGAGCTCGCGAGACGCTGGCTCACCTCGACTCCCTCGACGACCCCGAGGCCGCGCGAGCGGCGCGCTACCTGAGGGACTGCGAAGCGGCGGGGGACTTCGCGGATCTCGAGAGGTGGCGCGCTCTTCGGTGCGCCTACTTCGCACCCGCGGCTGCTCGGGGGCGGGCGCCGTGATGGCCATGTCCTCCTCGAGCAGACCTACCCTCGACCGACGAGGTGAAACCAGCGCCGAGAGGGTGTTCACCCTGTGATGACTGGTCGAAACCAGGGTCGCGAGGGTGTTCACCCTCTCCCGATTGGTCGAAACCAACGCGGAGGGGGGGTGGCTCGCCCCGCGATCCTCGGCACGAGCCCAAGCGAACGTCGTGGGCGGTGTCGTAGGCTGAAGCGGCATGACCTACCGAGATGACCGGCAAGCGCTGAAGGACCGGATCGCCGAGCTCGAGCGGCAGGCGGCGGGGGCGGTCTCGAAAGAGGAGCTCGAGGGGCTGCAGCGCGAGCTGCTCGAGGCGCGCGCGCGCATGGACGAGGACCGGGAGGCGCTCGAGCGGCTGCTCGCGCGGCTCGACGGCAAGCTCCCCGCGCCTCGCAAGGGGGTGACGGTCCGCGTCGCGCTGGTCACCCTCGGTTTGCTGGTCGCGGCGGGCGCGATCGTGGCCACGGGCGTCTCGCTCCTCGCCCGCGAGAAGGTGCCCGTGGTGGAGACCGCGCGCGGGCTGCCCAGCGCCCATCGCGTGGCCCCGGCCCGGGTGGAGATCGACACCGAGGTCGAAGCCCGCATGCCCACGCTCGACGGCTGCCTGCCCGAGGGGCGTCACGCGCGCATCCAGGCGCAGCTGCTCTTCCAGGGGCTCGATGGCGCCGTGCACGACGTGGAGCTGTGGAACGTCTCGGAGCACGACGGCTACCCGGCGCAGACCGTCGATTGCCTGCGGGACGCGTTCTCGTCCCTGCGGGTGCCGCCGTTCCGGAGCGCGACGTACCGCTATCAGCTCACGCTCGAGTGGACCGGTGAGGGCCTGGCGCGCCCGCCGATCTGGGATCGGCACGCGCGCGACTGATAGACGGGGTCAGCGGAAGAGATCGACCTCGGCCGCGAGCGCCTCCGCGTGCCGGCCCTGCTCGACGAGCGCCGTCTCGCCCGCGCGCACGTCGAGGCGCCGCCCGAAGAGGCGCAGCTGGATGGGGCACTGGTACGGCGCGCGCGTGGCGCGGTGATGCGAGAAGCCGAGGATGATGTTCAGGCCCGGCAAGAGCGCGTCCTGCACCTCGAGGCGCGTCTCCGAGCGGATCACGTAGTTGGTGGGGAAGGCGACGATGCCGACGCGCGTGGCGTCTGCGTGCTGCTCGGCGTACTCGCGCGCCATGGCCGCGATGTCGTCGTCGGTGCTCTCGAAGCGCACGGCGCGCCCGCGCTCGAGGTGGACGTGGAGAGGGTGCCGGCGGAGCTCGGCCGGGTCGGGGCGGATGGCGCCGAGCGCCCCGCGGTCGGCCACGAACACGCCGTCCACCGTCGCCGGGTGGAAGAGCACGCTCCCCGACGGGAGGTTGTCGGGGTTGCCGGGGCTCGGGCGCCCATCCGAGCTGAGGAGCGGGTAACGCGAGGAGACGCCGATGTGCACGTCGGTGCCCGCGGGGCTGGTGGCGTGCAGGCTGCCGGCGGCCTCGATCGCCTCCACCACGCGCGCGTTGAGCTTCGCGATGCGCAGCGGATCGGCGCGGTAGGACTGGCTGAAGAGGCGCTCGTCGATGCGGGTCAGGTGCAGGTGTCGGAGCTTCGCGCGGGACGCGACGGCGAGCACGGCCATCGAGAGCGCGGGCGGGATCCCGTGCTCGGCGCAGAGGATGGACGCGACGGCGCCGTCGAGCCGGTCGGCGAGGGCGCGGGTGGCGTCCGCCTCGCTCGATCGGGCGAGATCACGCGCGTCGACCTCGACGGGCTCGCCCCCCGCGCGCCGGACGGCGTCACGGAAGATGGTCCGGAACCGCGCCGCTTCCCACTCGAAGAGGGCGACGCGCTCTCCCTGCTTCACCTGCAAGACGTGCTGGACGACGTTGTCGGCGCCTCGGCGCAGCTTCTCGGACACGTCCGCGAGGATACGTCGGCGGCGCCTTCGACCGGAAGGCGCGACTCAGAAGCGGTAGCCGATCGACAGCAGCAGCTCCGGGCTGAAGCCGTACTCGGCGATGCCGTCCGACACGTCCGACTCGATCGATCCCGCCGGGTCACCGGGGAGGTCGCGCACCTCCTGGGGCACCTCCGCGTCGACCTCGTTGCCGACCTCGTGCGTCCAGCCGAGCGCCACCCGCAGGACGAGGTGATCGTCGACGACGAAGCGCCAGCCGACGCGGCCGTGCAGGGCGTGAATGGTGATCGAGATCGGGATCTCCGTCATGCCCGGCCAGCGCAGCCGCTGCCCGGTGCCCGCCTCGATGGCCTCGGCGCTCAGCGCGGAGTCGCCCGTGAGCATCGTGTAGCCGAAGGAGAGCTCGAGCCCGACCGGGAGGGTGAAGCCGCCGCCGAGCCGGACGTTCCACGCGCCGTTGGCGATGGCCTCGTCGACGATGGGCTGGAGGTCCTCGCGGTACACGCCCGCGCCCCGGAGGATGCCCGAGGCGACGTTCAGGTACGCGTTCGGGGTGTGCCCGCCCGCGAGGTAGAAGAAGAGCCCCGCCGGGGTGGTGAGGGTCGCCTCCGCGCCGACGGACAATGGCACGCTGGTTTGCGCGCTCAGGTCGAAGCTCCACCCGCTGGGGGTCCCGCTCGAGGGGGCCGCGGCGGCGGGCGTGTCGAGGGCGCGTCCGAGCTGGGCGTGCGCGCTCGGCGTCGCGATCCACCCGAGTCCGAGCATGAGCGCGGCGAGGGCCGCGGCGCGACCGACGCGCTCCGTCGGTCGGTGTGCCGCGCTGCGCCAGCTCCCAACCATGGCCGCGGTAGCAGCACGGCACATGCCACGGGGCCCCGCGGGTGGGTTCTGCGCGCAGCGGGTGCGCGCTGGCGCCCACGTGACGCGCACGACGTCACGCTTGCGCGCGGGGTGGGGAGGTATGCTCATCGAATGGACGTGCAGCTCCTGTCTCCCGATCGGTACGGCGGGCTGCTCGAATTCTTCGACCGCCCCGACCAGGGGTTTTGCTTCTGCCGTTTCTGGGAGGAGGACGTCCCCAACGAGACGTGGGTCCACGGGGAGGCGAGCGCCCACCGGGCCGCGCGCAGCGCCGCGATGGATCGGCTCGAGGGAGTCGTCGCGCTCGAGGGCGCGAGCGTCATCGGTTGGCTGCGGTTCGCGCCCGCCGCGTCGCTGACGAAGCTCCGCACGCAGCGCCTCGAGCCGGTGGGAGACGCGGCCGCGTACGCGATCCTCTGCCTGGCCGTGGCGAGCGACGCGCGCGGCCGCGGCGTCGCCTCGGCGCTCCTCGACCACGCCATCGCCGCCCTCGAGGCGCGCGGGGTCGCCGAGATCCACGCGTACCCTCGCCCGGAGGCGGCGCTGGGTCCCGCCGAGGTTTGGACGGGGCCGCGCGCTGCCTTCGAGGCGAGGGGCTTCACGGCCGTACGTTGCGAGGGGAGGCGCTGGACGTTCACGCGCCGGGGAACGGGACGCCAGTGAGCTTGCGTTCGTTCACCGTGGTCCAGATTCGATCGATGCGGCCCTGCGCGTCGAGGTGGAGGCTGACCGTGGCGCGCGGCGCGTAGCGCCCGCTCTCGGCGTACACGGCCATCAGGGCCGGCAGCCCGTTCAGCTCGCGGATGGCGACGCGCTCGGGGAGGCGGCCGACGGCCGCGATGTTCCGGTAGAGCTCGAGCACCTGCTCACGGCCCGCGACGGGGCGCACCGCCGCGATGTAGTCGCCGCCGCCGTCGTGCACGGTGAGGACGTCCTCGGAGAGCAGGTCCACGACCGCGGCGGGGTCGGCGCGGCTCAGCGCGAGCGTGAGCCGCTGCAGCGCCTCGCCCACCTTCGCCGCGAGCTCCGGGGTGATCGGGCGCCGGCTCTGGTCGTAGCCCTCGAGCGCTTTGCGCGCGCGGTGCAGGAGGACGCGCGCGTTCTCGGGCGAGACGTCGAGCGCCTCCGCGGTCTCGGGCCCCGTCAGCCCCATGACGTCGCGCAGCACGAGGGTGGCGCGCTGGCGTGGGTCGAGCGCCTCGAGCGCGATCAGGAACGCGAGCGACGCGCTCTCCACGAGGTCGTAGCGCGCGTCGGGGCCGGGCTCGAGATCCCGGACGACCTTCTCGGTCTCGATCGGGCCCGGCAGCCACGGGCCGAAGTACTTCTCGCGGCGGCGCTTGCGGAGCGCGTCGATGCAGAGGCGCGTGGCCACGGTGACGAGCCACGGGCGCAGCGGCGCGGCGGTGTCCTTCGGAGGCCGCTCGAGCGCGCGTCGGAAGGTGTCCTGGACGAGGTCGTCCGCGTCGGCGGCGGAGCCGAGCATGCGATAGCAGAGCCCGAAGAGGGCCTGGCGGTGCTGGTCGAGCTCCGTGGCGAGCTGAGACATGGCGTGGGCGATCATCGTGACACCTTCCTGCGGGTGTCACGAGCGGCGGTCGCGGACCGTTACGCGTAACGGACGAGCGCGCGGGGTCGTGGTGTCTTCATGAGGAGGAGACACATGACGAGAGCGATCGTGATCGGAGGCGGGCCCGCGGGGCTGGCGGCGGCGGTCGCGCTGGCGTCGGAGGGCGTGAGCGTGACGGTGCTGGAGGCGGACCGGGAGCTCGGCGGCCGAGCGCGCCACTGGGAAGGTGACGGCTACCGGATCAACCTCGGGCCGCACGCGCTGTATCCGCAGGCGGAGCGCAGCCTGAACGGCCTCGGCGTGGAGGTCACCGGACGGACGCCGAACCAGGACCTGACCTTCGAGCTGGACGGGCGAACGCACCCGATCCCGTCCGGGCCGCTCTCGCTCCTGTCGAGCGGCGCGTTCTCGCTGGCCGAGAAGATGCGCCTCGCGCGCCTGTTCGCGTCGATCGGCAAGCCCCCGACAGCGTCGCTGGCGACGCAGACCGTGGCCGAGTGGCTCGACGGACTGGGCCTGACCGGCGGCGCGCGCCGGTTCGCGGAGGCGGGGGTGCGGATCGCCACCTACGCGAACGCGCCCGAGCGTCTGAGCGCGGCGGTCGCGGTGCGGCAGCTCGGCAGCGCGCAGGTGCGCTACGTCGACGGCGGGTGGGGCGGCATCGTCGACGCGCTCGCGCGCCGCGCGGAGGGGCTGGGCGTCACGATCCGCACGCGCGCGAAGGTCCGCTCGGTCGAGCCAGGCGCTGTCCAGCTCGAAGGCGAGGCGCTGGCGTGTGACGCGGTCGTGCTGGCCGTCGGGCCCAAGCGCGCCGTCTCGCTCCTCGGCGCGCACGCGCCCGCGAGCCTGCGCGCGTTCGCCGAAGAGGCGGCGCCGGTGCGCGCGTCACACCTGGACGTCGCGCTCCGGGCGCTCCCCCGCGCGCGGCCCTCGCTCGTGCTCGGCGCCGATCGCCCGCTCTACGCGTCGGTTCACTCGTCCTACGCGGAGGTCGCCCCCGAGGGCGGCGCGGTGATCCACCTCGCGCGCTACCTCGCGCCGGATGAGCGGGTCGATCCCGCCGCGGCCCGGCGTGAGCTGGAGGCAGTGCTCGAGCAGATCCAGCCCGGCTGGCGCGGTCACCTCGTGCACGCGCGCTTCGCCCCCGCGTCCCTGGTGATGCACGCGCTGCCGGAGGCGCGCTCGGGGGGCGTCGCGGGCCGGCCGGCCGCGCTCGTCACGCCGGGCGTGGCCGTCGCGGGAGACTGGGTCGGCGACACGGGCCTCCTGCTCGAGGCGTCGCTCGCCAGCGCCCTCGCTGCGGCGCACGCCGTGATGCCGCTGTCGGTGAGCGAGCCGCGCGCGGCCGTGTAGCTACATCCCGGAGTCCATGAGCACGATGCCGCAGGATCCGCCGGAGCACGGGCCGCCGCACACGTTGCCGCACGCGCCGCAGTTCATCGCGTCGGTGTCGGTGTCGACGCAGCTGTCGTCGCAGCACGCCTCGCTGCCCTGGCAGACGTCGGCGCCGCAGGTCTCGTCGCCCGCGCAGAGGCAGGCCTCGAAGGCGGTGCCGTCGTCGTTGCAGCGCTGTCCGCCCATGCAGCCACCGGCCCCGGTGCACGCCCTGCTCTCGCCAGGCACGCAGACTTGGCTGTCGCACCCCACGAGCGAGAGGAACAGCAGCCCGACCATCGACAGGACCTTCATGGGCCCGAGACTGATTCGCTGGCGAGTGGCGATCAAGCCGTCCGCATCGCATACCCGCCAACATGTGGTTTGGACGAGATCAGGACTCCGCGTACGACCTCGAGGCGAAGGCGCACGGGCTGCTCGACGCGGGGCGGACCGACGAGGCGCGGGCCATCGCCGAGCAGCTCCTGTCGATGGGCTGGTCGGGCGGCTTCGAGGTCAAGGCGCTCGCGCAGCAGCAGGCGGGGGAGCTGCCGGGCGCGATCGCGACGCTCGAGGAGGCGGTCTCGAAGGTGCCGAACCTCTGGCACCTCTGGCAGCTCCTCGGGAACCTGCGCTCGGACGCGGGTGACCTCGACGGAGCGCTCGAGGCGATGAACCAGGCGCTCGGGTGTGAAGCGGTGAGCGAGCCCGCGCTGCGCTTCAACCGCGCGATCGTGCAGCACCGCCGCGGCGAGCCGGGCAAGGCGCTCGACGACCTCGAGATGATCATGGCGCTGCCGCGCCCGCCCGAGTTCGCGGAGGACGTGCTCTCGCTCGCCGCGCGCTGCCTGTCGGAGCTCGGGCGAGCCGAGGACGGGCTGACGCTGGTGGAGAGCGCGCTCGAGGCGTGCGCCGAAGACGACCCGCGCCGGCCGCGGCTCGAGGGGGAGCGGGCGGTGGCGCTCGACCGGCTCGGGCGCGATCCGTCGGAGAGCTTCGCGGCCGCGAGCGAGGCGGGCGTGGCGACGCAGGATCTGCTCGCGCTCCGACGCCGCCTGCATCCGGCGAGCTGCAGCGCGCCGAAGCGCTTCCGGCTCGTGACGCAGTCGCCGATGGACCACCCGGAGATCAAAGGCTGCTTCCGCATCTCCGACGTGGTGGCGGACGACGAGGCGCAGGCGCTGGCGCTCGCCGCGGACACATTGCCCGTCGGGGCGCGCGACGGCGCGGCGATCGAGGAGTCGGCGGTGATCGAGGAGTCGACCGAGCTCGAGCCCGGCGTGCACGCGGCGAGCGGGCTGATCTACTTCGGCGACGAATAGGATTCGGGGACGATCCTATTCATCTATTCAAACTGTCTGCCGGGGAGTTTGAATGAATGAATAGGATCGTCCCCTGGGGTCACCCTGGGGTCATCGCGCGAATCAGGGCAGGGGCAAGGGCACGGGCACGGGCAAGGGGATCATCGAGCGCTAGACGCGCTCGATGATCGTCGCGATACCCATTCCCCCGCCGATGCAGAGCGTGATGAGCGCGGTCGAGGCGTCGCGGCGCTCGAGCTCGTCGAGGGCGGTGTTGAGCAGCATCGCGCCGGTCGCGCCGAGGGGGTGACCGAGGGCGATGGCGCCGCCGTTGACGTTGACCTTCTCGGGGTCGATGTCGAGGTCGCGCATGGTCTTGAGCGGCACGACCGCGAAGGCCTCGTTGATCTCCCAGAGATCGATGTCGCTCGCCTTCATGCCCGCCTTCGCCAGGGCGCGCTCGGACGCCGGGGTCGGCGCGGTGAGCATGATGACCGGCTCGGCGCCGGCCGTCGCCATCGCGCGGATCTTCGCGCGCGCCTTCAGGCCGTGCTTCTTCAGCCCGTCGTCGTTGGCGAGCAGGATGGCGCACGCGCCGTCGACGATGCCGCTCGAGTTGCCCGCGTGGTGGATGTGCGTGATCGCCTTCACGTCCGGGTAGCGGATGAGCGCGAGCTGGTCGATGGTCTCGCCGTTCGGGCCCATCGGCATCGCGCCGAGCTTCTCGAAGCTGGGGCGCAGCTGGCCGAGCGACTCGGCGGTGGTGCCGGGGCGCGGGTGCTCGTCCTGCTCGAGCACGACCTCGCCGCTCTTCGGGTCCTTGACCGGGAAGAGGCTCGTGGCGAAGCGGTTCTCCTCGATGGCCGCCGCCGCCTTGGCCTGCGAGCCGGCCGCGAACGCGTCGGCCTCCTCGCGCGTGAAGCCCCACTTGGTCGCGATCAGATCGGCGCTGATCCCCTGCGGGACCTGCACGACCTTCTTGCGGAGGTTCATGTTGTTGCCGTCGATGCCGGCGTCGTCCGAGCCCATGGGCACGCGGCTCATGCTCTCCACGCCGCCGCCGATGGTCAGGTCCTGCATGCCGCTCATCACGCCCATCGCGGCGAAGTTCACGCCCTGCAGGCCCGAGCCGCAGAAGCGGTTGAGCGAGACGCCGGTGACGTCGTCCGGCCAGCCCGCGGCGAGGATGGAGTTGCGCGCGATGCACGCCCCCTGCTCCTTGGCCTGGCTGACGGTGCCGAGGACGACGTCCTCGATGCTGCCCTTCTCGAAGCCCGCCTTCTCCGCCAGCCGGTTGAGGGTCTGCCCCATCAGCTCCTGCGGGTGCACCTCGCTCAGGCCGCCGCCGGGCTTGCCGTCCTTTGCCTTCTTGCCGCGACCGCGCGGAGTCCGAACCGCATCGACGATGTACGCATCTGCCATGACTGTCTCCTGAATCCCCCGGGAATGGATCTCTACGGCCCGCCGCTCGGCGTCACCAGCCCATGATCTTGGCGATCATGTATTTCATCACCTCGCTCGTGCCGCCGCCGATGCGGAACAGGCGCTGATCGCGCCACGCCCGCGCGACCCAGAGCTCCTCGAGGTAGCCCATGCCGCCGTGGAACTGCAGGCAGCTGTCCATCACCTCGTTCGCGACGTCGCCCACGAAGAGCTTGCACATCGCGATCTTCTTCACGGTCTCCATGGAGATCGCGCTCCGCTGCACGTAGCGCTCGTCGTTGAAGTCCGCGACCGTGTCATAGCAAAGCGAGTGGGCGGCCTCGACCTTGGTGTAGAGGTCGGCGAAGGTGTGCTTCCAGACCTCGCGGCTCATGATCGGCTTGCCGAACGCCTTGCGCTCGCGGCCATACGCGACGGAGCGGTCGAGCGCGCGGCGCGCGCCGGCGAGGGTGCTCGTGGCGCCGATGAGCCGCTCCGACTGGAAGTTCTGCATGAGGTACGAGAAGCCCTTGCCCTCCTCGCCGAGCAGGTAGCGCTTGGGGATCCGGCAGTCCTCGAAGAAGAGCTCCGCGGTGTCCGACGCGTGGTTGCCGATCTTCTCGAGCTTCTTGCTGACCGCGAAGCCCTTCGTGTCGGTCGGGAACAGCAGGATCGAGATGCCGCCGTAGCCCGCGTCGGGATCGGTCTTGACCAGCAGGGTGATGAAGTCCGCGCGCGTGCCGTTCGTGATGTACGTCTTGCTGCCGTTGATGACGTAGTCGTCGCCGTCCTTCTTCGCGGTGGTGCGGATGCCCGCGACGTCCGAGCCCGCGCCCGGCTCGCTCACCCCGAGGGCGGCGATGCGATCCCCCGCGAGGGCGGGCTTCAGGAACTCTTCTTTCTGCTCCTTCGTGCCCAGCTCGTTGATGCACGGCGTGGCCATGTCGCTCTGGACGAGCAGGCCCATCGTCACCCCGGCCGTCTCGGAGCGGATCAGCTCCTCGCTCTTGACCACGCTGAACCAGTAGTCGCCGCCGCCGCCGCCCACGTCTTCGGGGTAGTGCGCGCCGAGGATCCCCAGCTCACCGGCCTTCTTGAAGACCCAGTTCGGGAAGTTGCGGTCCCTCTCCCACTCGTCGGCGTGCGGGGCCAGTTCCTTCTCGGCGAACTGACGCACCTGCTTTCGGAACAGGTCGTGCTCTTCGGAATACGGACTCGGCATCTCTGGCTCCCTCCCACCCTGAATGCCCATTCATTTATCCGGTTCGGCGACCCACCGCAACACGCGCCGCGCGTCGGAGGTCGGGGCGGGAGCTCGACCGCGCGCACCGGCGGGGTGAACGTGCGCCACTCGGACGCCGTAAGCGCTCGTAATCACGAGGCTCTGGGTGCCCCGTGGCGCGAGCTGTGCCCTCGGGCGCGCCGCCTAGACTGAGGCGCATGTCGCACCGACCGCGTCTCCTCCCGCGCCCCCTCCCGCGCCCCCTGCTCGGCGCCATCGCTCTGACCGCCCTCGCCTGCGGCGGGCCCTCCGCGCCGCGGAGCGCCATGACCGCCAGCGCGGCGCGCCGCTGCGTCCCCGTCCCGCGCGAGGACATGCCGGTGGCCGATGACTGGGAGGGCGGCGTCGTCGGGCTCGGGGACGGGCGGGCGCTCTTCTACGGTCGGCGGAGCGCGGTGATCTACGAGGGCGCCACCGGGGCGTGGCGCCATCGCCGCCTGAACGCCGATCACTGGGGCTCGACCCTCACCCGTCTGCCCGACGGGCGGGTGCTCGCCCTCGACGCGTCGGCGCGGGAGGGCCAGGACGCGGAGCGCGGGTTCTTCTTCGACCCCGCCGACGACACCTACGCCGCGCTCGCGCACCCACCGTTCGGAGTCCATCGCGCCGCGGTCCTCGGAGACGACGCGGTGGTGGTGGTGCACGGGGACGGGGCGCATCGGCTCGACCTGACGACGCGCGAGTGGCGCGCGCTCGACCCGCGGCTGGGGCGGGACGACGGGTTCGTGGTGGCGGCGGGCGGCGCGGTCTGGATCGCCGGCGGCTACGACGAGGGCGAGGGCCGACGGGACGTGTGGCGCGTCGACGAGCGCGGCGCCACGCGGAGCGACCCGCTGCCCGAGCCGGCGACCGGAGGTCGCGCGCTGGCGTTGCCGGACGGCCGGGTGCTGATCCTCGCGGACGGCGACGACGGCCCCGCGCGCGCCTGGGTCCACGGAGGTGAGGGCGGCTGGCGGGCGCTCGATCCGGCGCCGCTCGAGCGCGTCGACGCCGCCGTCTCGATCGGCCCCGACCGGGTCCTCGTCGCCACGCGCTACGGCGGGGCGTGGATCCTCGACGTCGACGCGGGGACCTGGAGCCGCGAGGCGCGTCTTCCGTCGCGCCTGGCGGACGTCGCGCTGGTGGCGCTCGACGAGCGGCGCGTGCTCCTGCGGGCGGAGGACCTCGACGCGGTCCTCGACCGCGAGACGGACACCTGGCACACGTCACCGGAGCGGGCGCTGCCGCAGGTCTCCGCGCTGAGGCCGGTGGGCCAGACGCTGGAGCTGTTCGGCCAGATCGACGCGCTCGACCGACCGCGGTGCGGGAGCGTGGAGCTGCTCCCGCGCCCCGCGTCCCTTCGCCATGCCGAGGCGTGGGCGCACCTGGCGGATGGCTCGGCCCTCGCGGTCGGCGCGGACGACGAGGACGCGCGGGTCGCTGCTCGCCGCGCGGCGGTGGGCGCGCCGTGGGTCCCCGTGGACGCGCCGCCGTTCCAGGTCGAGCGGCTGCTGGCGGTCGGCGACGCGGCGGTGGGCCTCGCGGCGCGCGACGGCCGGCTCGAGGCGTCGGTGTGGCGGGCGAGCGATGGCTGGGGACCGGCGCGACACCTCGACGGATGGAGCGACGTGGGCGCGGCGGCGGCGGTCGGGCGCGCGCTGTGGGTGGCCGGGTACGACCGAGACGGAGCCGCGACGCTCGCCCGCTTCACGCCCGACGACGGCGCGTTCGAGCCGCGGCCCCTCCCCGGCGGCCGCCCCTGCCAGCTCGTCGAGGGTCCCGACGGAGTGCCGTGGGCCGCCGTCGACCGTCAGTCCGACGCAGGCGCCACGATCGTGCGCTTCGACGCGCGCGCCGGGCGCTGGCTGGACGCCCCCCGAACGCGCGTCGAGCGGGACTGCCCCGCGCTCGTTCGCGACCCGGGCGGCGCGCTGCTCGCGGTCGGCGGCGTCGACGGCCTCGTCAGCGTCGAGCGCCTCCGCCCGGGCGCGGACACGTGGGAGGCGCCCCGGTCGTTGCCGCTCGAGTACGTCTCCGCGCTCGCCGTCCGCGCCGACGGCGTCCTGGCCGCGCTCGAGCACGGCGACTTCGCGAGCCCGCTCGTCCTGCACGATCCCGCCGCGGAGGCGGAGGCGCCCGGCGCCGCCGACGAGGCCACCTTCGCGCTGGCGCACCCGCACGGCGACGGCGCGGCGCCCTCCGCGTGCGCGGCCACGCCGCCGCCGCCGCTCCCGACCGAGCGCGCGGGCCACCTGCTCGTCCCCCTGACGGACGGCCGCGTGATGCTCCTGGGCGGCGCCCCCCGTCGCCCCGGCCGGCAGGTGTACGTCGCCGCGGGGGGCGATGACGCATGGACGGAGGTCGCGCCGCTGCCCCTGTGGCCGGCCGCGGCCGCCGCCCTCCCGGACGGCGGGGTGGCGGTCGTCGCCCGCAACGCGAGCCGCAGCGAGCTCTCGATCCACCGGTGGGATCCGCGCGCGGACGCGTGGACGGCGATCGGCGAGCCCTGGCGCGGCTACGGAGAGGCCGACGTCGTGGCGAGGCCCGACGGCTCGCTCGTGGTGGTCGGCGGGGGCGTGCGGCTCGTCGATCCAGCGAGCCCCGAGGCGCGCGAGCTGTCGCTCCCGGCGGCGCGGTACGACCGCCCGCCGAGCGGCCTCGGGCAGCGAGTCCAGCGCCGCGTGGAGGCGTCGAGCTGGCGCTCCCAGCGAGCGACGCGCCTGGACGACGGCTCGGTCCTCGTCACGGGCGGTCGCCGCCGCGTGGACGGCGCGCCGCGGATGGAGGCGCGGGCGCTCCGCCTGGAGCCGGGCGCGGCGCAGCTCCGGGCGGTGGCCGACATGCGGGTCGGGCGCACGCATCACCACGCGACGCTCCTGGCCGACGGCCGCGTGCTCGTCACCGGAGGGCTCGTCACGGACCCCGATCCCGCGCCGGACGAGGACGGGAACATCCGCGTCGGCGACCTCGGCGCCAACGCGCGCGGCACCGCGGCGACCGAGATCTACGACCCCGCGACCGACCGGTGGACCGACGCGGCGGCGATGCACGAGCCCCGCTACCACCACACCGCGACCCGGCTCGCGGACGGCCGCGTCCTGGTGGTCGGCGGCGTGCCCGGCGACGCGTGGGGCCCCCAGTCGACCACCGCGGAGATCTACGACCCGTCGACCGACGCGTGGCGGCGCCTGGAGCTCGGCAGCGAGCGCTCTTCGCACGCCGCGGTGCGCCTCTCGAGCGGCGAGGTCTGGATCACGGGAGGGCGCGGGGTGAGCACGCGGAGCGCGGGCGGGCTCTCGTTCTCGGTGGAGGGCGCGTGCTTCGCCGTGTCGCCGGAGGCCCTCGAGGGGGTGGTGGCCGTGACGGCGGCCGACGGGACGGTCCTCGTCGTCGACCGCGGCGGCGCCGTGCACCGGACGGACGCGGCGGGCAGGTGGTGGCTCGTCGGCGCGCGCGCCCCGGGGGTGGGCTGGGCCACCGCGCTCGCGGACGGCCGCGTGATGTTCGTCGGACGCGAGGCGGCGACCCTCGTCGACCCGAACGGCGGCGCCACCCGCGCCGCGCCGCCGCTGCTGCGGACCTCGGTCTCGGACGCGCTGACCCTGAGCGACGGGCGAGTGTGGGTGTCGGGTCGAATGCGCGGCGACGCGGCGGAGATCTGGGATCCCGCGCGCGACGCGTGGCGCCGGACCCCGAGGGCCGGGCTCGGGCGCATCGTGCGCGCCACCCTGCTGGGCGATGGCCGCGTGCTCGCCGTGGCGGGGCGGTCGGCGCGCGTGTTCGACCCCGAGACGGGCGGCTGGTCGCCCGGCCCCGAGCTGCCCTTCGCGGTGGACGCGCGATCGACCCTCGACCTGCTCCCGGACGGCCGGGTGATGCTGATCGCCGAGGGCGGCGTGGCCTGGCTCGGCCTCGACGGCCGGTGGGCGGTCGGCGCGCCTCGCTACGCGCGCACGGGGCACCGGACCGCGTGGCTGGGGAGCCGCGGGCTCGCCGTCGTCGGTGGCCTCCCCGCGCGCGAGGCGATCGGAGGCTTCGTCTGGTCTGGGCGCGACGACTCGCTCGAGACCGCGTTCGCGTCGCAGCGCGCCCGGGCCGTCCGCTTCGCGGCCGCGGTGGGGGACACGGGTGAGGTCGTGACCGTCCTGAGCGACTTCTCGGTCGCGCGCGTGGCCCCGCGCTGAGGTCGGCTCAGACGTCGTCGGCGGAGATCTCGTACTTCTTCATCAGCTTTCGGAAGTACTTGCGGTCGATGTCGGCCTCGCGCGCGGCGTGGCTGATGTTCCCTTCGTTCTTCCGGAGCAGCGCGAGGATGTAGTCGGCCTCGAAGGTGCTGACCCACTGCTCCTTGGCGTCCTTGAAGGTGCCCATCTGGTCGACCGGGACCGCGGGCAGCTCGATCGAAGGGTTGGTCTGCTCCGACGAGATCGGGCTCCCGTCGCGCGGGTGCGCGATGTGATCGGGGAGATCGTCCACCTCCACGACGTCGGCCTCGGCGAAGCTCACCGCGCGCTCGACCACGTTGTGCAGCTCGCGCACGTTCCCCGGCCAGCCGTATTGCTGCATGCGCTGGAGCACGTCGCTCGAGAAGTCGGTGACCCGCTTGCCGCCGAGCGCGTCGCGGTTGAAGCGCCCGCCCGCGAGGAAGTGCCTGGCGAGCAGCTCGATGTCCTCGCGCCGATCGCGGAGCGGCGGGAGCATGAGCCGCACGACCGACAGCCGGTAGAACAGATCCTCGCGGAAGCGGCCCTCGCGCACCTCCTCCTCGAGGTCACGGTTCGTCGCCGCCACCACGCGCACGTCCACCTTGAGCGGCTTGGCGCCGCCGACCCGCTTCACCTCGCGCTGCTCGAGCACGCGCAGGAGCTTCGGCTGGAGATCGAGCTGCAGCTCGCCCAGCTCGTCGAGGAAGACCGTGCCGCCGTGCGCGAGCTCGAACACGCCCTGACGCGTGGCCGTCGCGCCCGTGAAGGAGCCCTTCTCGTGGCCGAACAGCTCGCTCTCGATCAGGTTCTCGGGGACCGCGCCGCAGTCGAAGACGATGAAGGGCCCGTCGCGGCGGCGTGACTGCTGGTGGATCGTGCGCGCGACGACCTCCTTGCCCGTCCCGGTCTCGCCCTCGATGACGACCGTGGTGTCGGTCGGCGCGATCTTCTCGAGGATCGCGTAGATCTCGCGCATCGTCCGGTCGCGCCCGATGATCTCGCCGTAGCGCTCGCGGTCGCTCGGCACGATGTGGAGCTTCTCGTCGACCGGCTGGAACTTGATGTCGGTCTTGCCGCAACTCAGCGTGCAGTTCTCGTGGAGGAAGGCCTCGCGGATGCGCACGCGGTTGACGAAGGTGCCGTTGGTCGAGCCGCCGTCCTGGATGATGTACTGATCACCCTCGCGGATGATCTTGCAGTGGTTGCGGCTGACCGTCTCGTCGTCGATGACGAGGTCGTTGTCCTCCATCGCGCCGATCGACACGACGTCTTGCTCGTAGGTGTACTCCTTGAGGGAGTCTCCGCGCTTCAGCGCCAGCTTGCAGCGGCGCAGCGTGATCGTGGTCGGGCGACCGTCGATGTAGGTGATCTTCGTGGCCGGCGCGCGCATGGGGGCCGAGCCGTCGGGGTATTCTGACATCACCGGCGACGATACGTCCGGCCGCGCGCTGGGGTCAACGGTCCCCAGCGCTCATCGACCCCGCGATCACGGATTCTCGTCGGTCGGGCTGCCGGGCACGGCGGGCGGCGGCGCGGGCGCGTTGGCGGCGCCCTCGGCGTGCGTGTCGGTCGCCTCGTCCTCGCGCTCGGGCGGGTCGAGCCGGATCGGCCGCAGGAGATCGTAGTTCACCTCGACCCCGGCCCGCTCGCGGAGCTGGGCGACGAAGTCCTCGAGCTCCTGCTGACGGGTCTCGCGCCAGACGCGCAGCCGGATGGTCGGGCCCGCCTGCTCGAAGCTGCGGTGCTCCGGCGGCCGGCGGCCGGTCAGCTTCACGATGCTCCAGCGCTCACCCACCTGGACGGGCTCGGGCGCCACGCCGCCGACCTCCTCGATGGCGAAGGCGGCCGCGGCGATGGCCTCGTCCACGCGCGGGTCGCGCTCGTTGCGCGGCGCGCCCTCGGAGTCGAAGTAGCGCAGGTCGCCGCCGCGCAGCCGGGTCTCCGGGTCGAGGCTGTGGTCGCGGGCCAGGGTGCGGAAGGCGCGCGCGTCGGCCTCGCGGGCCTGCTCGAGGAGCCGGGTCGCCTCCTCGCGGCTCGCGACCTGGATGTGCGCCGCGCGGCGCCGCTCGTCCCGGCTGAACTCGTCGGGGTGGCTGTCGTAGTACGCGCGGACCGTCTCTTCGGGGATGCTCTCGGGCGTGATGCGCTCGTCGAAGTCGCGGCGGATGAGCTGCTGCACCGCGTTCTGGCTCACGACCCGCTTCACCTCGTCGTGCTCGCCGATCTCGGCCCGCTCGGCCGCGCGCGCGAGCAGCTCGAAGCGGATCATGCTCTCGACGAACTCGCGCAGCTGCGCCGGGTCGCGGTAGCGGATGCGGAGGAAGGGCGACTGCTCGTTGATCGCGTCCTCGACCGCACCGATGGTGATCGTCTCGTCGCCCACCCGCGCGAGCACCTTCGCCCGGCGGGCGCGGTCGGCGGCGGAGGGCTCGGGCGCGTCGGCCTGCGCCTCGGTCGGCGTCTCTGCTGTCGGCTCTCCCTGGGCCTCTTCCTGAGCGAGGGCCACCGCGACCACGAGGCCGCACGCGAGGACCGAACAGAGCGACAGGAGGATCACACGACGCATGCCGCGGTTGTTCCACGCGCCCGAGGGCGGGTCAATTCAGAACCCGTAGGACAGCGAGCCCCCGAAGAAGAAGTTGTACAGGCCGTAGCCGCCGTCGAGCCGGATCTGGATCTGCTTGATCGGCTTGATGCGCACCGCGATGTGCGGGAGCGAGACCCACGGGAAGAGGAAGGGCGTGTCGCCGCCGTCGGTGAACCAGTTGGGCTCCCGGCAGTCGTAGTGGCCGCCGTTGTTCGCGTAGCAGGGGTCCGGCGCACGCGGCTCGCAGTACGTGGTCGGGTCGTTCGGATCCCCGGGCCCGTCGCAAGGGCGGTACTCTCGCGAGCCCGGTGAGGTCTCGTACGCCTCGTTGCGGGTGAGGTCGCCGTAGATGAAGCCGAAGCCGAGGTCGAAGCCGAGCTCGAACGCGAGCCAGTCGGTGATCGGGAACGACCACAGGAACTCGGCGGTGAAGAAGATCACCCCCAGCTGGACGTCGATGAACTCGGTCTCGGTCGGCAGCTCGCCGTTCTGCCGGAAGTAGCCCTGCCCCGACGCGTTGTTCCACCAGGCGTTGGCGACGATGTTGAAGTTGTTGCGCCGGTAGTTGAACGAGAGGCCGGCCCCGGGGTTGGAGCCGTCGATGCCGCCCTCGACGAAGAGCTCCTGGATGAAGCCCGGGATGATCACGTGACGGTAGAAGCCGCCCAGGAAGAAGTAGTCGGTGTTCGCCTCTTCGAAGGGATCGGTGGAGTCGCGCACCGTCTCGGCGGGCGCCTCGTCCTCCACGTCGGCCTGCTCGTCGTCGAGCCGCGGCGGCGCCTCGTCTTCCTCTGCCATCGGCGCGTCCGAGGGCGAGCCCAGCGCGGTCGGGTCGTCGTCCTGTGCGTGCGCGACGCCCGCCGCGAGGGTCAGCGCCAGCGCGCCTGACCAGACCAGGGCTCGAGAGACCGAGCCGCGAGAGAAGAGGTCACCAAAAGCCAAGTAGCGGAATTTCATCGCGTCCTCCCGACGGGGTTCCAGCGCACGCAGCCTACATCATCCGTCACCCGACGTGAGAGAGGATGGCCTCCGCGAGCGCCTCCGGCTGCAGCCAGTGGATCATGTGCCCGACGTCCGGCAGCACGATCTCCTCTGCGTTCGGGAGCGCCGCCACCCGCGCCTCGTGGTCCGCGGTGCGGAAGCCGCGCTCGCCGCTCACGACCAGGGTGGGCGCCTCGATGCGGGCCAGGAACGAGCCGAACTCGGCCGGGTCGAAGGGGCTCGGCGAGGTCGTGCGGTGCAAGGGATCGAAGCGCCAGGTCAGCCCGCCGTCGACCTCCACCGTCCCCTTCTCGGCGAGGAAGTAGGCGATGTCGGTCGGCATCGCGGGGTTCGCCATGCGCAGGCGCCGCACCGCGTCGGCCAGATCCGTCAGGAGCTTCGGCTCGCGGCGCCAGAAGCGGTCCATCGAGTCGAGCCACGTGCGCGCCTTGTCCGGGGCCTCGCCGTCGAACGCGGGCGGCCCGAGGCCCTCCACCAGGGTGACCGACTCCGCCACGCCGGGGTGCGTCGCCGCGTAGAGGCTCACCGCCGTGCCGCCCATCGAGTGACCGACCACGTGCACGTCGCCGCTGGCCAGGAACGGCATCAGCGCGTGCAGGTCGAGCACGTAGTCGAGGAAGTGGTAGTAGCCGCCGCGGCCGACGTGCTCGGTCTCGCCGTGCCCGCGCCAGTCGAAGGCGACCACCCGGAAGCCCGCGTCGGCGAGCGGCTGCGCCACGCCCTGGAAGCTCCACGCCTGATCGAGAAAGCCGTGACAGCAGACGATCGTCGTGCCCGCCGCGTCGTTCCAGCTGAGCACGTGGTGCTTCAGCCCGTTCGCGGTCAGCGTACGCTCGACCGGCTGGTGCTTGCTGCCGAAGGCCATGGGCGCACTTCCTAGCGCGCTGCGTCAGCGGTGACGAGCGCGGTCAGCGCTCGCCTTCGCAGTCGACGCGCCAGCCTTCGTCGAACGCCTCCTCGGCGCGCTCCAGGACATCGGGGGCGCTGGCTTCGTCCACCGTCCGCGTGCCGTCCGTCGGCGGCGGGAGCGCCGCGGCCGCGAGCAGCGTGGCGAGGGGCTCGAGGTCGAGCTGGAGGTCGAACCGCAGCAGCTCGCCCGGTCGAAGCGTGAGGCCGCCACCCTCGCAACGCGCCATGACCTCGAACCCACGCCGGCTCACCACCTCCACGTCCTCGTCGCCGACGCGGAAGCGCAAGGCGAACGTGGGGTCCTCGACGTCCTCGGCGCCGCGCACGGTCACGCCTCCGTAGGTGGCTGGCGCCGCGTCCAGGGTCGCGCTCGGCGCCGACTCGCGCAGGTCCAGCTCCCCAAGCTCTGTCCAGACCGGCTCCATCGCGCTGCCCCGATCGTTGTCCGCACGCACCTCCGCGAGCCACACCTGGGCCGCGTCGACCTCCCACTCGGACGGGAGACCCTCCTCGGACAGCTCGAGCCGGACCTCGACGCGCGCCTCGTGCTGCTCCGCGTCCTCGCGCTCCCCCGCGTCGAGGAGGGGCGCCGGGCCGTCGCAGCCGGCGCTGCAGAGGAGCGCCACTGTACGCAGGAGGTACACCGTGCACGCGGATGCGCAGCTGGCGCCGACCCGCGTTCGGGCGGAAGTGGGGCGTCTTCGTGGGTTTCTCGACGGCATCGTGGTTCGCGTCCCGGGCGTCGGGGTTCCGTGCTCGTGTGCGCCCCGATTCTTGCAGAGACGGGGCCAAGGACCGCTTGCATGGAGGACTTGGATGAACCGGACGCGCCCACAGAATGCCATCGCCGCCTGGGCCACGCTCGCACTCGCCCTCGGGGCGTGTAGCGGAGGAGAGGACCCGCTCGCCGACGGGGCGCTCCCCGACGGGGCGACGCTCATGGACGCGGCGGCGGCCGACGGCGCCGTGATGGACGCTGCCCCGCCGGACGCTGGCCGTCCGGACGCGGGCCCTCCCAGCTGCGACGCCCCCCGCGCGCTCTGCGGGATGCGCTGCGTCGATCTCTCGAGCGACGACGAGAACTGCGGCGCGTGCGGTGACGCGTGCGGCGTGGGCCAGGCGTGCACGAGCAGCGTCTGCGCGTGCGCCGGTGGCCTGGTGACCTGCGGCGACCTCTGCGTCGACCTCTCGCGCGACGTGGACCACTGCGGCGGCTGCGGCGACGGCTGTCTCCCGGGCGAAGACTGCGTCTCGGGCGCCTGCGCGTGCGCTGCCCCCGGCACGGCCTGCGTCGACGGCTGCTTCGACCTGGCGAGCGACCCCACCCACTGCGGCGCATGTGACGTCGCGTGCCTCCCCGGCGCCGTCTGTGACGGGGGCGGCTGCGTCTGTCCCCCCGGCACGATGGATTGCGGCGCGGGATGCACCACCGGGCTCGACACCGACCCGCTCCACTGCGGCGTCTGTGGCAACGCCTGCGCGATCGGCGCCTCCTGCGCGGCCGGCGCCTGCCGATGTCCGGCGGGGCAGGTGGTCTGCGGGGGGCGCTGCGTCGATCCGTCGACCGACGTCGATCATTGCGGGGGCTGCGGCAACGACTGCCCGACCGGGGCGAGCTGCACGTCGGGGGTCTGCAACTGCCCCGGGTCGCAGGTCGCGTGCGGCGGAGAGTGCGTCGATCTCTCCCGTGACCCCGCCCACTGCGGGGCGTGCGGCAACGACTGCGATCCGCTGGGCGGCTGCATCTCCGGCGCGTGCACGTGCCCGGCCGGGCTCACCGCGGACGGCGCGCGGTGTGTGGACACCAGCCGGGACCCGAGCCACTGCGGGGGACTGGATGTCCGGTGCCGCGACGATCAGGCCTGCGTGGCTGGAGCGTGCGCCTGCCGCCCCGGGCTCACCGCCGTCGGCGGGAGCTGCGTGGACACGTCGAGCGACCCCGCCCACTGCGGTGGCGTGGGCATCGCTTGCTCGGGCCCGACGCCGCGCTGCGCGGGCGGGACCTGCGTCTCGATGTGTCCGGGCGGGACGGACCGTTGCGGCGACGCGTGCGTGGATCGAGATCGCGATCCCTCGAACTGCGGCGGTTGCGGCGACGCGTGCGGGCGAGACGAGCTCTGCGTGGAGGGCAGCTGTCGCGTGTACGAGCCCGCCCTGGGGTGCACGAGCTGTCCGTGCGCGCGCTGTGTGGGCGACGTCGACAACTGCTGCACCTTCCCGGCCGGCGGCGAGCTGGTCTGCGTGGAGGACCGCTGCCCTTGAGCCGATCCGAACCCGTCGTGCGCCTCGCGGCGCCCGACTCCTCCCCTCACGCCGCGCGGGGTCTCTCCCCCGACCTCGCGCGGCGTGCCTTATCCTGAGCCCGTGAGCAGCGATCACGGCACCACCCGGGACGCGAGCCCGGCGCCCGAGCAGCCCCGGAGCGCTTGGGTCGCGGTGACGTACGGGGCTCACAGGGACGTCATCGAGCTCCCCGAGGGCAGCGACGTCTCCGTCGGCCGGAGTCGCTCGAGCGGGATTCCGGTTCACGACGAGGGCGTCAGTCGATTGCATGCGACCCTGACGTGGTCGGGGGGGCCGACGGTCCGGGTCGTCGATCACGGGAGCCGCAACGGAGTCTTCCTCGGCGGCGAGCGGGTGGAGCGCGCGGACCTCGGAACGGGGGACGTGATCGTCATCGGGCCGGCGCGCATCCAGGTGGTCGTGCCCCCGAAGCCCCGTGAGCCGACCCGCGCGTTCGCGGTGGACCCCGCGATGCGTCCGGTGGTGGCGATGGCCGACAAGTCGGCGCAGTGTCACCTGCCCGTGCTCATCCTCGGCGAGACGGGGGTCGGCAAGGAGGTCCTCGCGCGACACATCCACGACGAGAGCCCCCGCGCCGCGGGGCCGTTCGTGCCCGTGAACTGCGGCTCGATCCCCGAGCCGCTGGCCGAGTCCATCCTCTTCGGCCACGAGAAGGGCGCCTTCACGGGCGCGGACCGGACGCACCCGGGGGTGTTCGAGCGCGCCGACGGCGGGAGCCTGTTCCTCGACGAGGTGGGAGAGCTGAGCTCCACGAGCCAGGCGCGATTGCTGCGGGTGCTCGAAGAGCGGCACGTGTATCGGGTGGGCGCGACGTCGCCGACCGCGGTGGACGTGCGCATCCTCGCCGCGACGCATCGGGACATCGATCGCATGGTCGCCGCGGGCGACTTCCGGCGTGACCTGCTCTATCGCCTGGACGTTCTGCGCGTGGAGATCCCTCCGCTCCGGGAGCGACCCGACGACGTGATCTGGCTGGCGGGCCGCTTCCTCGTCGAACAGGGGGAGGCGCTCTCGTTCGACGGGTCGGCGCTGGAGGCGCTCCGCGGCCAGCCGTGGCGCGGCAACGTGCGAGAGCTCGGCAACGCGATCGCGCGCGCGGTGGCGCTGCGGCGGCGTGACGTGCTGAGCGCGGCGGACTTCGCCTTCGAGCCCGTGGCCGCGGCGCGCGGTGGGGTCGCGTTGAGCGGCGCGGTGGCCGACGCAGAGAGAGAGGCGATCGAGGCGGCGCTCGCCTCGTGCGACGGAAACCAGACGCGGGCGGCCGCCAGGCTCGGGATCAGCCGACGGGCGCTGATCTACAAGATGGAGAAGCACGCCCTCAAGCCGCTCCCTCCCAGCAAGCGCGATCACAGCTCGCGGGGGTCGAAGTAGAGGGAGGCCGCGCCGCCCCCCACGACGAGCGTCGTGCCGTCGTCCAGCAACGCCGCCCGAGGTCGACCGGCGGGAGACGCGAGCCGACCCGTGGCCGAGACGTCGCCTGGCAGCTCGTCCAGCCGCACTTCGAGCAGCTCCGCGGAGCCGAGCGGCGTGTCGCCGTCGCCCATCCCCCCCACGAACAGCACCGCGCCGGACGGCAGCTCCACGGTCGCGGCGTCGCGGCGCGGGACGAACAGCCGCGGGGGCGCGGGCGACAGCTCGGTGAGTGTGTCCCGTCGCACCACGAACACGGCGATAGCGTCCGTCACCGCGCCATCCTGCTCGCCTCCCGCGATGGCCACGAGCCCCGTCGCGAGCACCGCGAGCGCGCTCCCTCGTGTGGGCAGCGCGGCGGTGGAGGTCAGAGTGGGCGCCTCGCCCCTCGGGTCGACGAGCCAGGGGGAGCTGGTCGGCGCTCCGCCGAAGAGGAGCAGCCGCTCGGTCGGTCGATCGGCGGCGTCCAGCACCGGGGTGGCCCGTCCCGACGCCTCGACGCGCGCCCCGGGGAGGTCGGGCAAGGCGAGGATCCTCGCCCCATCGGCGCCGAGCTCCACGCGGGTCACGGCGGTGGGCGAGGTCGCGCCGCCAGCGAGCAGCACTGCCCCGTCCACCACGGCGAGCACGGAGGTGGCGTCGTGCAGCGCGAGACGTGGAGAACGGATCGCGTGGCTCCGTTCTCCGTGGACGCTCCACGCCTCGAGGCGCTCCCCCGCGATCCCGACGAGCCCCACACCCGACAGGGCAGACCATCGCGCCTCCGCGGGCAGCTCGGAGCGGCCGACCGTCGTGAGCTGCGCGTGCGCGCGCGGCCCGTGGCTCTCGTAGTGCTGGAGCTGGCCCGTCGCGCTCATCCACAGCGCCCCGCCCGCGATCGGGAGGATGGCGAGCGCGTCCTCCACCGTGCCCTCGAGCTCCGGGTCTGCGAGCGCGAGGCCGAAGCGCCCGAGCGTGCCCAGCGTCACGTCGAGGCTCCCCTCGGGCGGCGCGTTCGCCGGGTGATCGAAGGGGTGCGAGCGCCCGCGCGCCAGGACCAGCGCGTCGCGGCGCGCCTCGACACGCAGCCGGAGGTCGAACCCGTGCGCCAGGTTCGTCAACGGCCAGACCGGAGCGTCGACGGGGATCTCCGTCGCGGTCTCGCTCTGAGGCCGGGACTGCTGTTCGAGCACGAGGTAGACGCGGTCGGCGCCCACGTACGGCGTGTCGTCGTGCGGCGCGACGACTCGCACGGAGAGCGGCTCCGGCGCGCAGCCGAGGGCGAGGGCCGCCAGCCACGTGAGATGGCGCGCGCACCTCACGGGACCGGTCGCGCCTCGATCGAGAAGCCGCTGGTCTGCGAGCCGGCCCACACCGCGATCGCGATCGCGGCGCCGAGGAGCGCGGCGGCGCCCGATCCGAGCGCGACCCAGGGCCACGCGTCCGGAGGAGGCGAGGTCTCCGAGTCCGAGGCGGAGGGCTGGGTGACCTGGGCCGCGACCCGATCCGCGAGCTCGAGCGCGCCGACGAGCCGCTCCGCAGCGCGAGCTGCGTCGGGCTCGTCACGCACGGTCGCGCGTTGGCCCGTGGCCAGGTCCAGCAAGGCCAGGCGCCACCCCTCCGGGCGCCGCTCGGCGTCGAGCAAGGCCAGGTATGCTGACAGCTCCCGAGCCGCACGCTCGAGCTCGGGGCCGATCTCCGAGCCCGGAGCGAGGCCGGCCGCGAGCGCGCGCTCCGGATCGAATCGCGGCGTCAGGCGCAGCCGCTCCGCATCCTCGTCGAGCGCGACGAGCGTCGCGGTGGGGGCCCTCCCCGGCGCCTCGAGCCGCACCAGGTGGAGACCCGGCGCCAGGCTCGCCTGCGCAGGGGCTCGGCCGATCGACGCGGCGTCCACGTAGACCACGGCGTCGGGAGCGCTCGATTCGACACGCAGCGGGACGAGCCGCCGGGGCTGCTGGCCGCGCCGCACCTCGAGACGCTCGCGGAGCGGCGGCGGGAAATCGATCTCGTCGAGCGAGAGGTCGGGCGCGACGGCCAGCGCGCGGTCCAGCGCGGCGTCGGCCGCGGGCTCGTCGTGGAGGGCGAGGCGTGCGAGCGCCAGCCACACGAGGCCTTCGAGCCAGACGTCGCGGCTCAGCCCCGCGGCTCCGCTGTGCTCCGCGCGCTCCAGCCAGGCCTCCAGCGTCCCGCGCGCCTCTTCGGGACGCAGCGCGTGGTAGGCGTCGCGAGCGCGGGTCAGCGGCGTCAGCTCGTCAGGTGACCTCCCCGTGCGCGCCAGCCGGACCGGTGTTCCCCGTCGCTCCCACGCGTCGCGTACGCGCTCGGCGACCTCTCGCGCAGCCTCCGGGTGCGACGCACGCACGACGATCACCCGCTGTCCGCTCTGCGCCGCGGTCGCCGAGGGTGCCAAGAGGAGCAGCGCGAGGCACCATGGAAGCGGATGACGGAGGAGCAGACGAAGCGCGTGGGGCGCTACCGCCTCCTCGGGCGCCTCGGTCGCGGCGGCATGGGCGAGGTCCACCGCGCGCGCGCCTACGGGGCGGAGGGTGTCTCGAAGGACCTCTGCATCAAGCGCATCCGCGCGGAGCGCCTCGCCCGGCCAGGCGCCGCGGCGCGCTTCGTGAGCGAGGCGCGCCTCTCGATCGGCTTGCAGCACGGCAACATCGTAGCCGTGTTCGACTTCGGTCGCTCCGACGACGGCTACTACCTCGCGATGGAGTGGGTGGACGGCGTCGACCTCGCCACCCTGCGCCGCGGTGGTGTCCTCGGGCCCGAGGTCGCGGCGCACGTCGTGGCCGAGATCGCGCGCGCGCTCGCCTACGCGCACGGCCGTGAGCCGCCCGTGGTCCACCGGGACGTCAAGCCGGCGAACGTCCTCGTCTCGCGCGCGGGAGACGTCAAGCTCGCGGACTTCGGTCTCGCGGTCGCCGAGCGCGTTGGCGCCGGAGAGCGTGCCGGGACGCCCGGCTACATGGCGCCGGAGCAGCGAGAGGGAGTCGAGGCCAATCCGAGCGCGGATCTCTTCAGCCTCGGCGTCGTGCTCGCCGAGCTGGCGAGCGAGGGGAGGCGGGCCGAGGAGATCGACGAGCCGGAGCTGCGGGAGATCGCCGCTTCGCTCACCGCGGCGCGCCCCGACGCCCGCCCCGCGTCGGCCGCGATGGCGGCGAACCGCCTGGAGGCGTTCGTGGCGCGCGCGCGCGCCGGCGGCGGCCGCTCGCCCCGCGAGTCGCTCGCCGAGGCGGTGCGAGTCATCGGCCGGCCCGAGGGGGGAGCGTCCGCCGTCGAGGAGCTGCAGCCCACCGCGAGCTACCTGCGCGACGGAGGCGACGCGTTGCTCGAGAGCCTCTCCCGGGTGAGCACCCTCGTCCCGGTGCCCGCGAAGCCGACGCAGGGCCACGCCCGTCGGTGGGTGGCCGCGCTCGTCGCGCTCGCCATCATGGGAGCCGTTGGCGTGGGCTTCGGGCTCGCCTCCTCCGAGGCTCATCCCGGCGATCCGGTCACAGCGTCTCCCGTAGCGTCGTTCGAGCGCGCGGCGGCTGCGGAGACCGCCGAGGACCCGCAGGCGTCGCCGGAACGGGCGCCGGGAGGAGGAGCGCCCGCCGAGTCGGTGTCGCCGGGGCGGGCCACGCGTGAGCAGACGTCCGCCTCGACGCCCTCGGTCGTGCTTCCCCCGCGACAGGAGCCGCCGCGGGCGCCGATGCGCATCGCGGTCACCCCGCCAGCGCGCCCGCGCGTCCCTCCGACGCAGGTGGAGCGCTCCCCGCAGCCGGAGCCAGCGCTCGTCTCCCTCAACGCCATTCCCTGGGGAGAGGTCGAGGTGGATGGCCGCCCGCTGGGCGCGACACCCCTCTTCGACGTGCCGCTGTCGCCCGGCGCCCACCGCGTGCGGTTCGCCAACGCGCCGCTCGGAGCGTCCCTCGAGCGGACCGTCGACGTGCGCGCGGGCGAGCGCCGGAGGCTCGTCGTGGACCTCCGGGTCGCCGACGACACGGCGCAGCGCTGAACGCTCGTCGCGTGAGACGCCGAGGTCCTCAGGGGCAGTCCCCGTCCACGCAGATCAGCGTCGAGGCGCTGGGGTATTCGCAGCAGCTGTCGCCGCGACAGATCTCGCACGGGCAGCTGGTGCATCCCGTGGCGGGCCGGTAGGCGTTGCAGCTGCCGCCTTCGCACACCTCGTCCGCGTCACAGGCGTCTCCGCAGCCGCCGCAGTGAGCGGGGTTCGTGTCCGTGTCCACACAGGCGCCGCCACACTCGGTGAGGCCTCCGCAGTCCGTCGCGCACGCGCCTCCTGCGCAGACGTCCGGGCACGTCGTCCCCGCGGTGCCGCAGTTGCCGGGGTCGCTCGCGAGGTCGACGCACGCCCCGTCGACCTCGGTGAGCCCCGGCCGGCACGCGCAGCCGCCGTCCACGCAGCGCTCATCCCGGGCGCAGCGGTTGTCGACGGCGCCACAGTGATCGGGATCGCTGCTGACGTCACGACAATTGCCTCCGTCGGGGACCAGGCCGGGAGGGCAGGTGCACGCACCCGAGACACACGAGCCGCCCGCCGCGCAGTCGTTTCCGCAGCCGCCGCAGTGGCTCGGGTCCGAGCTCGGATCGACGCAGCCATCACCCGCACACGTGATCTGCCCGGCCGCGCACACGCACACGCCCATCTCACAGCTCCCCCCGGCGCCACAGGAATTTCCGCAGCTGCCGCAGTGGACGGGATCCGAGTCGAGCCCGGTGGTGCAGCCACCGCCGCAGTCCATCGTGCCCGCCGGGCACGTGCACACCCCCGAGACGCACACGGCGCCGGGATCGCAGTCGTTGCCGCACGCCCCGCAGTGCTCGACGTCAGCCGAGAGGTCGTGACAGCCCGCGCCGCCCGGGCAGGAGACGAGGCCGGGCCCGCACGTGCACACGCCCGAGGCGCACGCGCCACCCGCCCCACAGCTCTGATCGCAGGCTCCGCAATGACTCGCGCTGGACGAGAGGTCCGCGCATTCGCTGCCACACGCGACCTGCGAGCTCGTGCATGTGGGGACAGCGCCGTCGCCGCCGCCGCCGGAGTCACCGCCCCCGCACGCGGCGGCGAAGAGCGCGGTGGTCAAGGGGACGAAGAGCCGAACGAAGTGAAGCTGCATGGAGACCTCCATCCCTGGGGGCCCTGCAAGCGATACGCCGCCGCGAAGGCGCTGAGGCTCCTCCGCGGCGCCTGTACCGCCAGCGTACAACCCGATCGAGCCGCGCCAACGTGTCCCGCCGCTCGCGCCTGGGGCTGCCTCGCCCGAAAGACGAACGGCGACGTTCCCGGACCTGCTGCTAGACTGGCCCGGTCGTGCGCCTCTCTTCGCTCTTCTTCACTGTCCTCGCCCTCGCGCTCTCGATGCCCGGCTGCGCCGGTCAGGAGTGCGACTTCAACTCCCAGTGCGGCGAGCGCTTCTACTGCAGCTTCGGTCGGTGCGAGCAGGACTGCCGCATGGATCTCGACTGCGATCCGGGCGAGGGCTGCAGCGCGATCGGGCAGTGCATCGCGGGGCTCGACTCCGGGCCGCCGCCGCTCGACTCCGGCCTGCCGACCGACGGCAGCCCGCCGCCGCCGACGGACACGGGCGTCGTGGACCCGCCGCGCGACTCGGGCGTCGACACGGGGGTGGTGGACCCGCCGCGCGACTCTGGCGTCGACACGGGCGTGCGCGACACGGGCGTGCCGACGGGCAGCGGCCGCTACCTCGACCGCTGCAGCGGCGGCGGCGACTGCGCGAGCGGGCTCTGCGTCGACGACGTCGGCGGCACGCGCATGTGCAGCATCTCCTGCGTCGCGCACCGCGACTGCGCGTCGGAGCACGTCTGCGTCTCGGGCGTGTGCATGCACGACGACACCGGCGCCAGCTGCTCCACGGCCAGCCCCGCCGCCTGCGCGCTCGGCCTCTGCATCGGCAACTCCTCGACCGGCACCGGCCACTGCACCCGCGACTGCGCCACCGCGGGCGACTGCCCGGCCGGCTTCGCCTGCGCCGACGCGGGCGGCACGCGCGTCTGCGTCGACATCGAGCACGGCTGCAGCGGCGCCTCCCAGTGCGAGACCGGCCTCTGCCTCTCCGCCCAGGGCTGCACCGCCGAGTGCCGCACCGCCGCCGACTGCCCCCGCCGCTTCGGGTTCCTCCCGCAGTACACGTGCGAGCGCGCCTTCGGCTCGACCAACCCCATCTGCGTGCCCCCGTCCGACGTGCTCGGACCCGACCCGATCGGCGCTAGCTGTCCGGCGGTGGGCTCCAACACGTGCCGCAGCGGCGCTTGCGATACCGCGGCTCCCACGGGACCCAACTGCACCCAGTCCTGCACCCAGGAGGGCGGCTGCGGCGCGGGCACGGGCTGCTTCCCGTCGCTCGAGGACACCAACGGCGACGGCGCGCCCGACACGATCTACCTGCTCTGCTCGCGCTCCGGCAGCGGCGCGCTGGGATCGCCCTGCTCGACCGGCCGCCAGTGCGACTCCGGCCTGTGCGACACGGCGGGCTTCTGCACGCGCCTCTGCACCGACGACGCGCTCTGCCCGACCGGGATGCGCTGCGAGCGGGTCGCCGGGTTCACCGAGTCGTTCTGTCGCCGCTGACCTTGCTGTCACCGAGCGGGAGATCCTCGGCCGCGCGGACGAGGTGACGCGCGGCGCGGCGGGCCTCGGCGAGGAGGTGGTAGCTGGTCATCGATGGGCCGGCGCTGGCTTCCCCCCGGGTGGCGGCGGCGATGAGGGACTTGCGGTCGTGCTGGTAGCGCTCCTCGAGCACGCCGAGCGCCTCGTCGGCGTCCGAGAGGCGGAAGCCCTCGCGCTCGGGGTTGGCGAGGGTGATCACCCGGTGCAGGGCCTCGCCGAGGGGGCCGTCGAAGCGGGCGGCGCGGGTGGTGTCGGCCTCGCGCAGGGTCAGCAGCGCGGCCGCCTGCTCGACCGCGGTGTAGTAGTGGCGTGAGGTGCGGATGAGCAGGGCGAGGGTCCCGGCCGTCGCGTCCGACAGCTGCGCGCGATCGAGGGCGGAGAAGCCCTCGCCGATCGCGTCCATGAGGTGGTGGAAGCGCTCGATGCGTCGCTCTACCACCGCGCGGTCGGCGGCGGGCGCGCGGAGCGCGAGGCCGACGATCTCGCCCGCGTGTCGGCCCGCGCGCCGCATCTCGAGCGTGAGGGACTCGATGGCGAGGGCGGGCACGCTCAGCACGTTGGCGTCGAGGTGGCGGGGCTCGCCTTTCTTCTCGTCCTCGCTGACGAAGCGGCGCTCGAGCCACACGCGGAGCCGCCCGCTGAGCGGCCACATCAGGAGCACGCCGAGCAGGTTGAAGACGGTGTGGAAGAGCGCGAGCAGGGTGGGGAGCGGCGTCTGATCCCCGAGCAGGAGCAGCATCGCGTCGAGCAGCCAGGGGAGGAGCGCGAGCGCGACCACGGCGGCCAGGAGGTTGAACGCGACGTGGCCGACGGCGGTGCGCTTGGCCGCGCTCGTCGCGCCGACGGCGGCGAAGGCGGCGGTGGAGGTCGTGCCGAGGTTCGCGCCGATCACCATCGCGCCCGCGTCCTGCAGATCGATCAGCCCGCCCGCGGCCGCGGTGAGGGTCAGGGCGAGCGCGGCGCTCGAGGACTGCATGATGACGGTGAGCAGGGCGCCTAGACCGAAGAACACCAGCCCCGAGAGCGGCCCACCGAGCTTCAGGCTCGCCAGGTCCAGCTCCGCGCCGAGCCCGTCGAACGCGGCTTTGAGGATCCCGAGGCCGAGGAAGAAGAGCCCGAAGCCGGCGAGCGCCTCGCCCAGCGCCGCGCGCCGTCTCCCGCGGTTGCCGAGCCCGAGCAACATGCCGACGCCGATCATCGGCAGGGCGAAGGCCTCGAGGTCGACCTCGAAGCCGGTGAGCGCGACCAGCCACGCGGTCATGGTCGTGCCGACGTTGCTGCCGAAGACGACCCACAGGGCGCGGCCGAGGTCGAGCAAGCCCGCGTTGACGAAGCCGATCGCGGCCACGGTCACGGCGCTCGAGGACTGGACCAGCGCGGTCATCAGGACGCCGGCGAGCAGGGCGCGCGGGCGGTCCCGGGTCCAGCGCGCGAGCAGATCGCGCAGGAGCTTGCCGGCCGCGACCTTCAGCCCTTCGGTCATGAGGCGCATGCCGAGGAGGAAGAGGCCGACGCCTCCGACGACCGTGGCGATCAGGGCGCCGTTGAGCTCGACGGAGGGCGCGTCCATGTCCGCGCGCTACTGCGTCAGGTTGATCACGTCGCGGCCCATCACGAGCACGAGCACGCCGAGCAGGAAGATGATGCCCACCGTGTGAATGGCGGCCTCGACCTTCTCGTTCGCGCGGCGCCGGGTGATCACCTCGTAGCCCAGGAACGCGAGCCGGCCGCCGTCGAGGGCGGGGAAGGGCAGGAGGTTGAAGAGCCCGAGCGCGACCGAGAGGTTGAAGAGGAGCGCGATGTACATCTGCGCGCCGATCTCGATCGAGTCCGCCAGGACCTTCGTCATGCCCACCGCGCTGGTGACGCCGTCGGTGCTGCGCCGCTCGATCAGGTTCGCGATGGCCGCGAGCGAGAGCAGGGTGGTCACGAGCGGCTTCTCCCACGCGGCGCGCAAGGCGCCTTGGAAGTCGGTCGTGTGGTACGAGTAGATGGGCCGGCCGGCGATGTGCACGCCGAGGCGGCCGCGGTCGTCGACCCGCTCGGGCGTGGCCATGAACTCGAGGCGCTGGCCCTCGCGCTCCACCACATAGAGGGTGCGCTGACCGGCGGCGGCCGTGGTGGCCTCGACGAGATCGTCGAAGTCGCTGACCTCGGTCTGACCGACCTGGACGATGCGGTCGCCCGCGATGATGCCCTTGGCGTCCGTGTCTGCGTCCGGGTCGACCGCCTCCGCCATGTGCGCGGGGGAACCCTTTGTCGCGTACCAGACCTCGGCCTCGAGCGTGCGGCTGGGCCAGCCGCCCACGAGGTGGAGGCAGAAGGCGATGAGCGCGGCCGCGAGGTAGTTCGCGAGCGGGCCGGCGAAGATGGTCACGATGCGCGCGAAGACGCCCTTGTTGGCGTAGGCCTCGTCGTCGTCCGGGTCGATCGGCTCGACCGGGTTCATGCCGTCGATCTGCACGTACGCGAGGAGCGGCAGCGCGCAGACCTGGTAGGTGGTCGGGCTGTTCTTCGGCTTGTACTTCCAGAGCGCGGGGCCGAGGCCGATGCTGTACTTCAGCACCCGCATCCCGAAGGCGCGCGCCGCGAGGTAGTGCCCCGACTCGTGCACGATCACGAGGAAGGAGATGCCGAGGATGGCGATGGCGACGCTGAGCGGCGTGTTGAGGAATTCCATGGGCTTCGGCCGGGCTCCAGAGGCCCGACCATAACTTCATCCCCGCCACGGGGCTACGTTCGACCCGGCCCGCGTTCGTCCGTAGACTTCCCGTGATGACCCCCCGTCGGCGCGCCCTGATGCTCACCAGCGCGTTGCTCGGGCTCCTCGGTTTCGCGGCCCTCGCCTTCGCGGATGGGCCGACCCTGCACGAGTTCGTGCCCGACCTCGGGGCGGACGAGGGGGCGCTCGTGATGTCGAGCGGAGGGGAGACGCCGGACGCGATCGTCTCGCAGGGCGAGGTGCTGCCCGCGCCCGAGGGCGGCCCGCTCGACCGCAACTCCGAGGCGCCGATGGCGGCCGGGGAGGGCGACTCGGTGCGCCAGGAGGAGGCCGGCCGCCGCTCGCCCGACTTCCGCCCCGACCGGGTCACGGAGCTCAACGGGACCGTGGGCTACTTCACGGTGTTCACGCCGACCATCGCGCCGTTCAAGCGGGTGACCGCGCTCGACGCGGTGACGCTCGCCCGGGACGGCACGCCCATCCTCAGCGGCGCGAGCGCGACGCGCGTGCCCGTCGAGGTGCTCGGCGCGCACGCCCCGCCCCCCGACGAGCGGCCGCGCGACCGCTTCTGGGGCAACGTCGTGCTCGACTTCTCGGAGGGCCGCACGGTGCCGTTCCCGTCGGTCGCGCCCGACGCGCGGCTCCTGACCGTCGACGCCGATCCCTCGGTGAGGCTGACGTTCTCGAAGGACTCGGCCGATAACTTCTTCGCCACGGCGGGCCCGGACGCGCCGCGCTACGTGCGGGTGATCTTCCTGACCGACGCGCCGCGCACGTACTTCGGACAGCCGATCCCGGCCGGGCCCGTGACGTTCCACGCCGACCAGACGCCGGCGCTCCCCGCCTCGGTGCAGCGCGACGCGAGCCTCTTCGCGGCCGAGCTCGGCCTCTCGCGCGACAGCGAGTTCGGGCAGGCCCTGCGCGCCCTGGCCACGCACTTCCGCAGCTTCGAGGAGTCGAGCGAGCCGCCGCGCGACACCGGGCGGATCTATCTCGACCTCTCCCGCGGTAAGCGCGGCATCTGCCGGCACCGCGCGTACGGCTTCGTCATCACCGCGATCGGGCTCGGCATGCACGCGCGCTTCGTGCAGAACGAGGCGCACGCGTGGGCGGAGGTGGAGCTGCCGGGTGACGCGGGCTGGCTGCGGGTGGATCTGGGCGGCGCGGCGACGGGGCTCGAGGCGCGCGGCGCGGAGAACCGACCCCCGCACCGGCCCGACGTGACCGATCCGCTGCCGCGCCCCGAGGCGTACGAGCGCGCCTACGAAGAGGCGGCGCAGATGAGCGGCCTCCGCGCGCCCGAGCCGGGCGAGGGCGGCGGCGAAGGACAGGGCGGCGGCGCGTCTGGCGTTGGAGAGGACGGCGACTCCGAGCTGTCGGGCGCCGCGCCGTCAGAAGGCCCGAGCGCGCAGCCGCAGCCCGGGAGCGGGGCGCGACGCCCTCTCACGCTCACCGTCGATCGGCGCGCGTTCGAGGTCTTCCGCGGCCGGGAGCTCGAGGTGACCGGCGGCGCCCGATCCGGCGGCGGCGCCGTCGCGGGGCTCCGCGTCGAGGCGCTGCTGCGGGCCCCCCGCGGCGACCGCGAGTGGCTGCTCGGCGTCACCGTCACGGACGAGAACGGCCGCTACCGTGGGGTCTACGGCGTGCCCCCCGACTTGCCGGTCGGTGACTATCAGCTCCTCGTCCGCAGCCCGGGCAACCGCGAGCTCTCGGCGGCCACGGCGCGTTGAGTCTCAGAAGAGGCTCGTGTCCGCGTCCTCGCGCGGCGGGACGACGGCGGCGTCGCCGCGGCGGCGCTCGAGGAAGGTTCGCAAGATGCGCTGCTCGGTGCGGCCACGCTCGCGCACGGGCGTCGGGACGCGCAGGACGAGCTCGAGCTCGCCCGCCTTCGGCATCGCGACCAGGACCCGCGGCTCGACGGAGAACTTCGGGAGCGAGTGCTTGTCGCTGAGGCGGTCCATGAAGGCGCGCGCGGGCTCGACGAAGTCGGCGCACGCGTCGTTGGCCACCGCGAGCAAGGTCTCCTCCGCGCTCCGCCAGTCGTCCTCGGCCTTGATGGGCAGGGTCATCACGTGCACGACGTAGCGGTCCATGAAGGTCTCGTTGGTCACGCCGCCGCTCAGCATCACGCTGTTGGGCACGACGACCGCGCGGCCGGTCCGCTGGTGACCCGGGCCGACCTCGAGGAGCGTGGTCGAGAGCAGGGTGCTGTCGATCACGTCGCCGCGGACGCCGCCCATCTCGACCCGGTCGCCGATCGCGAACGAGCCGCTCGTCGCGCGCAGGATCGAGCCGCTCACGCACATGATCAGCTCTTTGGTCGCGAGCACAATGGCGGCCGCGATGGCCACCACGCTCACCGCGAAGGCCTGGAGCTCCGAGGCCCAGATGACCATCACGCCGAGGCCGAGGCCGATCAGCACGAGGTTCCGGACGCTCGCGGTCCAGCGTCGCCGCATCGCGTCCGACGAGACCTTCATGTTGCGGATGGTCCGCAGCACCGCGAAGCGCGAGAGGATGAGCGCGAAGATGAGCGTCCCGGTGGCGAGCAGGTTCCGCCGCAGCTCGGGGTCGTCCAGGAACGTCCAGGTCACGGGGCACACTTGCCGCCTCGTCGGCCTCCACGCAACATCCGGGCATGAGCCTCGTCGCCAATGTCACCAGCGCCTTCGAGGGTGTCCTCCCGAGCGGCGTCCTCCCGGACGTCGAGAAGCAGGGCAACTTCATCCGGACCAGCTGGGACCGGCTCGCGAAGGTGCCCGGCGGCAAGGCCCTCTTCAGCCGCCTCGTTGGCGTGGCCGCGCCGTACACCGGCTCCATGGGGGCCAAGGTCGTGGAGCTGGGGCGTGGGCACGCGCGGGTCGAGCTCGCCGATCGCCGCAAGGTCCGCAACCACCTCGACTGCGTGCACGCCATCGCGCTGGCCAACCTGGCCGAGCTGACCGGCAACGTCGCGGTGGCCTACACGCTCCCCGACGACGCCCGCTTCATCGTCGCGGGCATGGACATCAGCTACCTCAAGAAGGCGCGCGGCACGATCACCGGCGCCGCGAGCTGCCCCCTGTTCGACTCGAACGAAAAATCCGAGCACGACATCGAGGTCAGCCTCACGAACCGACAGGGCGAGCAGGTGGTGGTCGCCACGCTGCGCACCCTCATCGGTCCGAAGAAGAAGCGGTAGCAGCCCAGCTACTTCTTCTTGGCGGCCGCGGCCTTCGCCTCGAGCCGCGCGCGCAGCCGCGACGCGTAGCCTTCCTTGTTCTCCTGCTTGGCGCGCCCGACCGCGAGCGCGTTCGCCGGCACGTTCTTCGTCACGGTGGTGCCGGTCGCGACGTACGCGCCCTTGCCCACCCGGATGGGCGCGACGAGCTGGCTGTCCGAGCCGATGAAGCAGCCCTCCTCGAGGTGCGTCACGTGCTTCTGGAAGCCGTCGTAGTTGCAGAAGATGGTGCCCGCGCCGACGTTGACGCGGTCCTCGACGATGCCGTCCCCGAGGTAGGCGAGGTGGTTCGCCTTCGCGCCGCGCCCGAGCTTGGTCTTCTTGGTCTCGACGAAGTTGCCGACGTGTGACTCCGGGCCGAGCTCCGAGCCCGGGCGGAGGTGCGAGAACGGGCCGACCTGCGCCCCCTCGCCCACCTTGCTGTCCGTCGCGACGCTGTAGGGCTTGAGGTAGGCGCCCGCGTCGACGGTGACGTTCGTGAGCACGCAGCCCACGTCCAGGCGCGCGCCCTCGCCGATGTGCGTGTCGCCGCGGAGCACCACGCCCGGCTCGAGCACCGCGTCGACCGCGAGGGTGACCCCGTGGTCGATGTCGACCCGCGAGAGATCGCGGATGGTGACGCCGGCCCGGGCGTGCCGCGTCGCGATGCGGCGGCGCATCACGGCGGCGGTCTCGGCGAGCTGCGCGCGGTCGTTGACGCCCTGCAGGCTCGCGAGCGGCCACTCGATCCCCCTCGCGCCGCCGCCCGAGGAGGCGGCCGCGACGATGTCGGTCAGGTAGAGCTCGCCCTGCGCGTTGTCGTCCGAGAGCTCGGCGAGCGCGTCCCGCAGGAAGCCCGCCTCGGCCGCGTAGACCCCGGGGTTGATCTCGTCGATCGCGCGCTCCGCCTCCGACGCGTCCTTGTGCTCGCGGATACCGACGACGGCGTCTCCTTCGCGCAGGATCCGGCCGTAGCCCGTGGGATCGGGCGCGCGGCAGGTCAGGAGGGACAGGGGGCCCTTCCCGTCGGCCCGCGCCTCGGCGCGCGCTTCGACCAGCGCGCTGACGGCCTCGGCCTCGAGGAGCGGCACGTCGCCGTAGAGGATCACGACGTCGCCATCGAAGCCCTCGAGCGCGGGCATGCCGCAGCGCGCCGCGTGCCCGGTGCCTCGCTGCTCGGCCTGCAGCGCGGTCTTCACGCGGTCACCGAAGTCCGCGCGCAGCGCCTCCTCCACCGCCTCGGCGCCGTGGCCGACCACGACGACGACCTCGCTCGCCCCGGCGTCGAAGGCGGCCTGCACGGGCCAGCAGACCATCGGCCTCCCGGAGACCTCGTGCAGCACCTTGGGGAGGCGGCTCTTCATGCGGGTGCCCTGGCCGGCGGCGAGCACGAGGGCGGCGAAGCGGGGGGCGCTCATGGCTCGTGCACATAGCGCACGGACCGCCGACACCCAAGAGGTCTGATACCCTCGGTGACGATGCGCTTTCCTTCGTGGGCCCTCGTCGTCGCTGCGTGCGCGCTCTCTGGCCTCGGGCCTCGGGTCGCGCTCGCGCAGGACGGCACGCTCGTCGTGCCGCCGCCTCCCCCTGCCGACGCGCCGGCCCCGGCGGAGACGCCGCCCGGCGAGGCGCCGCCGCCCGAGTCACCCGCGCCCGAGTCACCCGCGCCTGGCGTCGGCCTCGACTCCCCCGTCCCGGGGCCGAGCGTGCCGGGGTCGGGCGCGCCGCGCCCCGCCGCGTCGCCGCTCGAGGACGCGGTCGCCCCGCTCCTCATCGCGGCCGAGGTCGACCTCGGCGCCGGGCGTCCCGCGCTCGCGCACGCCCGCGCGGGCATCGTCGTGGCCACGCTGCCCCCGGGCACGCCGCTCCGGATCCGCGCCGAGGGGCTGCAGCTCCGCGCGGCGTCCGGGCTCGCCGGCACCGCCGCGCCCTCGCTCGAGGAGGTGCTGGCGCCGCTCGTGGCCCAGGCGGAGCTCGATCTACGCGCGGGGCAGGTCGCCTACGCGGTGCCGCGGCTCGACGTGGCGCTGGGCATGCTGCCGCCGGGGCCGCTGCGACAACGCGCCGAGCAGCTCCGCGCGAGCGTGGGCGGGCCTCCGTTCCAGGGGCAGCAGGCCATGGGCCGGATGCCGCGCCGCGGTGAGATCGTGCGCCCCCCGCGCGATCCCGACCAGGCGGGCGGCGGGGAGTGGGCCGAGCTCTACATCACCAGCGCGCTGTTCGGCGCCGTGACGGGGAGCTGGCTGACCACCGTGGCGTCCGACGGCACGGCGAGCCCCACGACGTACACGCTGACCACGGTCGCGGGCGGCGGGCTCATGGCGGTGGGTGTGCTGGGGCTTCACCTCTCGAACGCGCTGCGCACGGGGGTCCCGCCCACGATCTCGAGCAGCATCCGCTTCGGCTTCCTCCACGGCGGCCTCGTCGTCGGCCTGGTGGGGACCGAGGCGGGCATCGACGGCGACGCGGCGTTCACGCTCATCTGGGGCGGCGGCGCGCTCGGGCTCGCCACGGGGCTCGCGGTCGGCCTCGGCCTCGAGCCGAGCGTGAGGCAGGAGCGCTTCGTCGAGTCGCTCGGGATCTGGCTCGGCGGGCTCGGGACCTACGCCGCGATGATGAGCGACTACGCGGAGCCCACGGTGGGGCTCGCGCTCAGCCTGGTGGGCCTCGACGCCGGCATCCTCCTCGGCCTCGCGCTGGTCGCGGCGGGCCGAGAGCTCCCGCAGCGCCGGACCATGTTCCTCGATCTCGGCTTCGTCGCGGGCGGCGGCTTCGGCGCGCTGGCGGTGCTCGCGGGCTACTACGCCGATCAGTTCCGCGGCGGGGCGGACGTCTGGGCGTTCGGCATCGGCGCCGCGGTCGGCTCGATCGCGGGCTGGACGCTGCTCTGGTTCTTGACCGAGGGGATGACGGACGAGCCGGAGGCGGCGGCGCCCCCGCCGGTGCACCTGACCGCGGCTCCGATCGAGGGCGGCGCGACGGTCGGGCTCTACGGTGCCTTCTGAGCGGCCTGGGCTCGCGCTTCGTCTGGATCCAGGAACCACACCAAGGTCGTAGCGGGTGACAGCCGCGGGGGGCGCTCGCGGGTCGCGAGGCTCACCGGGACGTCGCCCGCGCGGCCGAAGAGCGCCGCGCGCAGGCTGTCGGCGAGCACGCTCTGATGCTCGGGCCCCGCGCGGTGGTGCACGTGCTCGACGAGCTCCACGAAGTGGCGGCCCGCGAGCTCGAAGCGCGCGATCGCCTCCACGTGCAGGAGGCCGCCGTGGGCCGCGATGGCCGCGATCCGCGCCTCCGCGAGGGCCGGGTCGACGCCGAAGGCCGCCTCCGCCCCGAGCGCCGTGACGGCCACGAGGTGTGCGTCGCGGGGGATCGCGTCGAGCACGGACGCGCCCCCGCACGCGAACGTGAGGTCGAAGCCCGTGTGGTCCTCGACCACGCGGGTCTCGCGCGCCTGCTCCGCGTACCACTCGTTCACGTACGCCGCCCACTCGGGCTCGCCCGGCCCCGCGGCGGCGTCGCAGCCGAGCCGAACGTCGTGCCCGGCCGCCTCGAGGGCCAGCGCGAGGGGGGTCGACGCCATCAACGCCTCCGGCCCCCCGACCGCGAGCACGAGCACCCGGCGTGGCGTGGCGAGGGCTCCGAGCCCGGACATCATCAGCGGCATCGCCCCCATACCCAGCAGCTGTTATATCGCCTGCCATGTCCACGCACGAAAACCCCCTGCTCGACCTCGGCTACGACATCCCCTTCGATCGCATCCGCGCCGAGCACGTGGAGCCCGCGATCGAGGCGCTGATCGAGCGCGTGAGGGCGCAGCTCACCGAGATCGGGGACGCGACCGACACGCCCACCTACGCGGGCACGCTCGAGGCGCTCGAGGCGGCGACCGAGCCGCTCGAGCGCGCGTTCGGCGTGGTGGGGCACCTCGAGAGCGTGGCCACCACCGAGGCGCTGCGCGCGGCGTACAACGAGGTCCGCCCGCGGGTGAGCGAGCTCTACTCCTCCATCCCGCTCGACCCGAAGCTCTACGCGCGGCTCGTCGCCTTCTCCGAGACCGAGGAGGCGCAGGCGCTGCCGCCCACCCAGGCGCGCTTCCTCGACAAGGAGCTTCGCTCGTTCCGGCGCAACGGCGCGGACCTCGACGACGCGGGCAAGGAGAAGCTCCGCGCGCTCGACGTCGAGCTGTCGAAGATCACGACCAAGTTCGCCCAGAACCTGCTGGACGAGACGAACGCGTTCGAGCTGATGGTCGAGGACGAGGCGAAGCTCGCCGGTTTGCCCGAGAGCGCGCGCAAGGCGGCCCGGCAGGCGGCCGAGGCGAAGGGCAAGGAGGGCTGGCGCTTCACCCTGCAGGCCCCGAGCGTGATCGCGGTCCTCAGCTACCTCGAGGACGCGTCGATCCGCGAGCAGGTCTGGCGCGCCTACAACACGCGCGCCGCGAGCGGCGAGCGGAACAACCGCCCCCTCATCGAGCGCATCATCCGCCTCCGCCGCGAGAAGGCCGCGCTGCTCGGCTACGAGAGCTTCGCCGACTTCGTGCTCGAGGAGCGCATGGCCAAGCGCGGGGAGGACGCGCAGGCGTTCGTCCGTGATCTGACCGCGAGGACCGAGGCGTTCTTCGCCGCCGAGCAGGAGGAGCTGGCCGCGTTCCGGAAGGAGCTCGAGGGAGAAGGCGCGCCGCCGCTCGCCCCGTGGGACGTCGGCCTCTACTCGGAGAAGCTCCGCAAGGCGCGCTTCGACTTCGACGACGAGGAGGTGCGCCCGTACTTCCCCGTCGACCGCGTGCTCGGCGGGCTCTTCTCGGTGGTCGAGCGGCTCTACGGCATCAAGGTCGACGAGCGCGCCGACGCTCCGGTCTGGCACGAGGACGTCAAGTGCTACCGCCTGGTCGATCAGAGCGGCCGGCAGATCGGCGGCTTCTACGTCGATCTCTTCCCGCGCGAGGACAAGCGCGGCGGCGCCTGGATGAACAGCTTCATCACGGGCGGGCCCAAGGCGGACGGCGGCTTCCGGCCGCACCTCGGGCTCTTCTGCGCGAACGTCACCATGCCGGTCGGAGACGAGCCGGCGCTCCTGACCCACCGCGAGGTCGAGACCCTCTTCCACGAGTTCGGCCACCTCATGCATCACTGCCTGAGCGAGGTCGACGTGCGCAGCCTCGCGGGCACCGCGGTGGCCTGGGACTTCGTGGAGCTGCCCTCGCAGATCATGGAGAACTGGACCTGGGAGCGGGAGGCGCTCGATCTCTTCGCCCGTCATTTCCAGACGGACGAGACGCTCCCGCAGGCGCTGCTCGACAAGATGCAGGCGGCCCGCACCTTCCGCGCCGCGAGCGGCATGATGCGCCAGCTCGGCTTCGCGCACGCGGACCTCGCGCTGCACATCGACTTCGACCCCGAGACCGACGGGGATCCCGTCGCGTACGCGCGCGAGAAGATGCTGCCGTATTCGCCGGTCGAGCCGCCCGAGGACTACGCGATGATCTGCGGCTTCACGCACCTCTTCGCGAGCCCCGTCGGGTACGCGGCTGGCTACTACAGCTACAAGTGGGCCGAGGTCCTCGACGCCGACGCGTTCACCCGCTTCAAGGCGGCGGGCGTCTTCGACGAGAAGGTCGGCGGCGAGTTCCGCGCCAAGATCCTCTCCCGCGGCGACAGCGCCGACCCGGACGAGCTCTTCCGGGACTTCATGGGCCGCGACCCGAGCGTCGACGCGCTGCTCGAGCGCTCCGGCCTCACGGCAACGGCGTAGGCACGTCGCGGTCCGAGGTGTCGCTCCCGAGCCCGAGCCGGCCCTGGGCGCCCTTGCCCCAGCACCAGACCTGCTCCGCGTAGTCGACCGCGCACGTGTGCTGCTCGCCCGCGGCGACGATCCGGACGGCGCTGGGCGCGCCGATCAGCTGCGGTGAGCTCGTGTCGCCGGAGTGACCCAGCCCGGTGCGTCCCTGGGAGCCCTTGCCCCAGCAGTGCAGGCGGCGATCCGCGGTGATCCCGCACGCGTGCTTCGATCCGGTGGCGACGAGCCCCCAGTCGGACCGAGCTCCGACCCGGGTGGGAGACGAGCGGCTGGCGGTGTCGCCGACGCCGAGCTGACCCTCGGCGTTGTCGCCCCAGCACCAGAGCTCGCCCGTCGTCGTCAGCGCGCATCGGGAGCCCTGGCCCGCGTCCAGGGAGATCCAGCCCACGCTGCTCCCGACGCGGGTGGGGGTCATCGGACCTGCGCCCCAGCACCAGAGCGACCCGTCGGTCTGGATCCCGCACGTGTCGTCGTGTCCCGGCGCGATCTGCAGCCACGAGCCGGGCACGAGCGTCGGCGAAGATCGGTCGGACGCGTCTCCGATGCCCAGACGTCCCGCCGCGCCGCTGCCCCAGCAGTACCCGGAGCCCGTGGCGTCGATGCCGCAGCAGTGGTTCGAGCCGCAGCTGACGTCGCTCCAGTTGCGCCCGGGGTCGACGCGGGTCAGCGAGCTGCGGTCGGTGGTGTCGCCGACGCCGAGCTGACCCTCTCGATTGCGTCCCGCGCAGTAGAGCGCGCCGCCCGCGCTCAGCGCGCACGTGACCGAGTCCCCCGCCGTCACCTGCACCCAGTCCGACGCCGCGCCGAGTCGGACGGGCGTCTCGCGGTCGACGCCGTCGCCGAGCCCGAGCTGCCCGCTCCCGTTCGCGCCCCAGACCCAGAGCGTGCCGTCGCCGCGCACGTGCGCGCTGTGTTGCTTGCCGAGCGCGAGCGCCCGCGTGCCGGGCGGCGGTCCCGCGTCGAAGCCGGAGTCCGGGATGCCGGAGTCGGGGAGGCCCGAGTCGATGGTGCCCGCGTCGAAGCCCGAGTCCGGGATGCCGGAGTCGGTCGGACCTGCGTCGAAGCCCGAGTCGGGGATTCCGGAGTCCACGAGACCCGAGTCCAGGAGGCCCGAGTCCACGGGCCCGGAGTCGGGTCCGGCGTCCGGGAGGCCCACGTCGGGAGCGCCCCCGTCCGGCGCGCTGGCGTCGAACGGTGGCTCGATCGCCGCATCGCTCGAGCCGGAGTCGCTCGAGCCGGAGTCGGGCTCGCTCGCGTCCATCGGGTCGCCCGCGTCGAAGAGGCCGGCGTCGAGATCCCCGCCGTCATGCAGCGCGCCGTCCGGGACGGTCTCGGTCACCTCGAGCGCGTCGGAGCTGAAGAGCTGAAGCGGCCCCCGGAGCTCGGCGTCGTAGAAGCCGCGCGCCAGCGGAGCGTCCAGCCGCACGAAGAGGCCCGTCGCGTCCGCGCGGACGATGTGCGCCGCCTGGCCTCCGATCCACACCTCGAGGCCATCGCGGAGCTGGAGATCGCGCTCCACATCCAGGTACTCCGAGGGATGCAGACCCTCGACGTGGTAGACGGTCTCGGTCACGTCGGCGACGTCGACCACGCCAGGCGAGAGCGTGAACGCCGGCTCTCCGCAGCCCACGGCGAGGAGCGCGACGGTGAGGAGGATCGTTCTCAAGCGGCACCTCGGGTCCGGGGGGCTTCCCCGAGCAGCTGGTCGAGCACCTCGGCGTCGAGCGGCTTGCGCACCACCCGCAGCTCGGGGGGCGGCGTCCCGCTCGAGCCGGTCACGATGACGACGCGGTCCGCGAGCGCCGGATCCCGCTCCCGCAGCGCCTCGGCGAGCTCCCGGCCGCTCATGCCCGGCATGTTCATGTCGCAGAGCACCAGCTCGAAGCGCTCGCGCTCGAGCAGCCGCAGCGCCTCGTGGGGATCGGTCGTGCCGGTCACGTCGGCGCGGCGCTTCAACCAGCGCTTCATCGCGCGCACCACCGCGGGCTCGTCGTCCACCACCAGCACGCGCGGGCGCCCGGTCCGAGGGCGGGGCGCGCCCTGGACCGACGCGAGCGCGGGCGGCGTCGACTCGCGCTCCTTGGGCTCGAGCGCGGCGGGGAGGCGCACCCGGAACGTGGTGCCTTCGGGACCCGTCTTGGGGATCGACAGCTCGCCGCCGTGCGCCTCGACGAACGAGCGCGACAGGTAGAGGCCGAGCCCCGTGCCGCCCTGCCCCTTGGTCGTGTAGAACGCCTCGAAGAGCTTGTCCTTCACGTCCTGGGGGATGCCCGGCCCGTCGTCCGAGACCTCGAGCACCACCCGCTCGCCGAGCTTCGCGACGTGCACCTCGACGTGCCCGTCGTCGCCGACCGCGTCGAGCGCGTTGTTGACCAGGTTGAGCACGACCTGCTCGATGCGACCGCGATCGCACTCGACGCGGACGTCGCCTCCGCTCACCACGTCGATGGTCCCGTTGGGCCGCCGCGCCCGCGCCATGCGGACCATGTCCCGGCAGAGCCGCGTCAAGTCGACGACCTCACTCGAGACCGCGCTCCCGCCCACGCTGATCGCGGACAGATCCCGGACGATGCGCACGAGCCGCTCCACGCCGAGCCGCGCGTCGGTGATGCTGGAGCGCGCCTCGCCGTCCAGCTCCTCCTCGAGCGCGAGGAGGTTCGCCTGGATGAAGGCGAGCGGCGTGTTCATCTCGTGCGCGACGCCGGCCGAGAGGCGCCCGAGCAGCCCGAGCTTCTCGCCCACCATCGCCTGGCGCGCGAGCGCCGCGTTGCGGAGGCGCACGACCGCGGTGCGCGCGAGCAGCTCCGCGAAGCGGACGCTCTGCGCGTCGACGGGGCCCTCCGTCAGGATGACACCGTGGTCGCGCTCGCCGTCGTGAAGCGGGATGGCGACCGCGCCGGCCACCAGCGTCACGGCCACGCAGCCCGGGGACGTCGCCGCTTCGCTGGTGGTCTGCTTCGCGAGCCAGGCCGGGCTCGCCCCGTGCGACGCGAGCAGCTCGTCGTGGGCGGGGCTGGCGACGACGATCCAGGGGACCAGGGAGCCGTCGAGCGCGAGCCGGAGCTCGCCGAGCACCCGCTGCGGTCCGTCGTCCACCTCCGCCTTGCGGCTGAATTGCACGGCGTTGCGCAGCGCTCTCGCGTCCTCGTGGAGTCGCTCGCTCATCGCCGCGATCGCGTTGCCGAGGTCCCCGATCTCGTCGTCGGAGAGGGCGGGCAGCGGCACCGGACCGTCGCGCGCCTCGCGGACGGCCCGCGCGAGGTGCCGGACCGGTCGGGTCACGGCGCGCGAGAACACCCAGGCGAGGAACAGGAGCGGGACCACGGCCAGGGAGCTCCAGAGCGCCATGCGCCGGGTGATGGCGAAGGCGGCCTCGCGCGCGGGCGCGAGCGGCGCGTCGACGCGGACCGCGCGGCCCTCCATGAACGGCGCGACGGCGTGGACGCGGCTCTCCGCCGCCTGGAGATGCGCGACGACGCCGCCCCCCGTCTCGTCGAGGTGGTCGACCAGCCCCACGGTCCACCCCGCGGGCCCCGCCAGCGCCGGGCCGAGCTCCACCAACGCGTACGCGCGCACGTCGCCGACCTGCTCCGCGACCACGACGGCCTCCCCGTCGAAGATGAGATCGGCGTGCTCTGGACCGGCGAGCCCACGGAGGCGCGAGGCCGCCTCCTCGCTCGCCGCCGCCTCGAGGACCTCGACCCCATCTCGAAACGCGAGGATGGCGTCGGCGGTGTTCTCGGCCGTGGCGGGCACCTCGAGCAGCCTCCCGGCCTGGACCGCGAAGGCCACCGCGCGCAGCTGCGCCCTCGCGAGGTCGACCCGCTGCTGGACCTCGTCGCGACGCCGCACCGCGCCCTCCACCGCCGCGTCCACGAGGGTGGCCTCCTCGTGCTGGCGGACCAGGAGCACGATGGTCAGCGTGGCGACCGCGATCGCGACCAAGCCGGCCGCGGTGACGACCAGGGCCACGCGCGCGAAGAGGCTGCGCCGCCAGATCGCCAGCCGGCCGATCATCGGTCTCTCAGCACCGGTCGGGTCATGACGCGCGAGTTGCCGAGGTCGTCGGTCACCCGCACGACCACGTTCGTCAGGCCGAGGGGGACGGCCTGCGTCGCCTCGAAGCGCCCGTCACCGCCCACTTCCGCCGGCTGCCCGTTGATGTCCACGAGCGCGCCGACGTCGGTGGCGCCCGAGATGGTCACGCGCGGTCCGTGCACCACCGCGCTCGGCGTGGGCCGCGAGAGCGAGAGCGCGGGCGGGATCCGGTCGACGTCCAGCGTGAGCGTGCGCGCGTCCGAGGCGCGCCCCGCGGCGTCTCCGCGCACGCCGCGCACCCACCAGCGCAGGGGCCCGCTCGGGGCCGTGAGGGTCAGCGACGGCTCGACCACGGAGTGGGTCTCGGTGTCACCTTCCCCGCGCGCGACGAACACGCGGTAGCTCTCCGCGTCGTCCACGGGCTCCCAGCGCAACGTCGTCGATTGCCGGGTGCGGACCGTCGCGCCGTCCTCCGGGACGGTCAGCGTGGGGGCCGGGATCGAGGCGCCCTCGTCGAGGATCTCACCGTCGGGCGCGACGCTCACGAAGCTGTTCTCCTCGATCTCGACCGGCGCGCCCTCGCTCCGTTGGAGCCGCGCGCGGCCGTGCAGCAGCGCGATCTCGGTGTGGCCGCGGTCGACCTCGACCTGGGCCTCCACGTACGCGTCTGCGCCCGCGCCCTGCTCCGTCTCGATGACGAGGTCACCCGGGGGCAGCGCCACCTCGAGCCGCGCGTTCTCCGCGCTCGGATCGAGGCGGGCGACCATCCGTCCCGAGAGGTGCCGGAGGCGGGTGACCCGCGGCGGCTGCTCCGGGACCCGGAGGGTGGTCATCGGCGCGAGGCGGACGGTGCTCCCGTCTCGGTGGAAGCGGATCCCAGCGCGCCCGTCCTCCATCGTCTGGATCGCGTCGGCCGCGCGGAGCGAGCGACCCCGGGCGGTCGGCGTCCACGTCGCCACGCCCGCGGCGGAGAAGCGCACGTCTCCCTGCGCCTCGTCCAGGAGCGCGACGGCCGGCTCGGCCTCTCGCTCCGGCGGCGCGTCGGGCACGTCGGGCGCGGCCACGCTCGCCTCGCCGCACGCGACGAGGAGCGCCGCCGCGAACAGCGCGCCAGCGAGGCGCTCACGGCAGCGCGAACGCACCGCTCACCTCCAGGCTCCCCGCGACGGGCGCGGCGCCCCACGCGCGCCGGTCCAGATCACTCCCCACCGTCACGCCGCCCTCGACGCCGATCTCGAAGCCGTCGAGGCGCCAGCGAGGGCCCCCGAAGAGGCGGGCCGCGAGGTGCGGCGAGTCGCCGCTGACGTCGACGCGGTCGAGCGCGATCGCGCCGCGCGCGAGGCCGGCCGCGAGCTCGAGGCGCACCGCGGCCGCGAAGTCGTCGCCGAAGATCAGCTCGACCGCGCCTGCCCCGAGCACTCGATGTCGCAAACCAGAGAGAGCGCTCTCGACCGCCCCCTGGCCCATCGCGGAGACCGAGCGCAGGCCGTAGTCGAAGCCCACCCCGAGCCGCAGCCACGGGACGACCTCGAAGAGCACGCGCGCGCCGACGTCGCCGCCCGCGCGCTCCCACGTGTCGTAGCCGCCGCGCGCGTAGACGGCGACGACGCCGAGCGAGCGGTGCGGCGCGGGGACCACGACCTCCGGCGGCGCCTCGCGGACGGGGCGGGCAGGCTGAGCGATGGCGCGCGGCGCCTCGACCCCGACCTCGCGCACCGCGAGCGGGACCGCGCGGCCGTCGACGAACGCGACGAGGGTCAGCACGCGCCGCGACGGCCCGAGGCGACCGGGGCAGGTCGCGGGGAGCGCGCGGGGCTCGCCGTCGTCGCAGCGGACGTGCAGGGCGGTCTGTTCGAGCGCCACGCCGTCCACCGAGCGCGCCTCCGCGCGAACGGTGAAGTCGGCGCCGCTCGCGACCGTCCCCGGCGCCTCGAGCGCGCCCGCGGCGGGCCACTGCGCGACCGTCGGGAGCGCCGACTCGTGGAGCACCCGGTCTCCGAGCCCGACGCGGAGATCGATCGTCTCGGCGTCGCCGGGCGCGGAGAACGCCACGGCCGCCACGCCCCGCTCGACCCAGCGCAGGCTGCGCAGCCGCCCGCGCTCGCTCTGGATCGCGAGCGGGAGCGAGTTGGTCAGGCGGCCCCGGGCGTCCACCGCGACGACGAACGCGGCCTCTCTCGGCGCGCCGCCGGCCTCGATGCCGAGATCGCTGGAGAGCACCATCACCTGTGGCTCGCCCGTGCGCCGACCCGGGCCGAGCGCCGTGGCGCCCGCCATCGCGCCGCTCCGCGCCACCACCCCGACGGTCTCTCCGACCGGCACCCGCGCGCGGAGGCGGCCGTTCGGCGCCCGCTCGAACCGGACCCGCGCGTCCCCCACCTGCGCGGTCGCGGTGACCTCTTCGCCCTCCGGCGCGCCGCGCACCTCCAGCCACACGAAGCGACCGCGCCGCTCGGCGTGCACCTCGAGCTGCTCGCGGGCGCCCAGCGGCAGGGCCACGCTGGTCTCGCGCTCGCCGACGCGCGCTCGGAGCGTCACGCGCTCGCGGGGCGGCGAGGCCTCCACGTCGAGCCACCGCGCGCAGGGGCCCACGACCTCGCCCGGGGTGACCGTGACCCCGTCCTCCTCCGCGTCGAAGGCGATCGCGCCGTCGGCGGGCACGCAGCCGCCGCCCTCGGTCTCGAGCACGGCCAGCACCCGGCGACCGCGGACGGAGCCCTGAGGTCCGTACACGTGCAGGCGATCCGCGGACGCCATCGCCGGCGCGAGGAGCGCGGCGAGGGCGAGGACGGACGACGCGGTGCGGGCGTACACGCCCCCCCAGAACGGTCGATGCCGACAGAGCTTTAGTCGGCGTCCGCCAGCGCCTCGAGGGCGTCACCGTCCAGACGCCACACGGTCCACTCGTCCATGGGCGCGGCGCCGACCCCTCGATAGAAGCCCAGGGCCAGCTCGTTCCAGTCGAGCACGGACCACTCCAGCCGCCCGCATCCCCGCTCCACCGTCAGCGCGGCCAGGCGCGCGAGCAGGGCGCGGCCCACGCCGAGCCGGCGCGCGCCGGGGGTGACCCAGAGATCCTCGAGGTGGATCCCCTGTCGCGCGCGCCAGGTGGAGTAGGTGTGGAAGAAGAGCGCCATGCCGAGCGGCTCCTGACCCGTCTCCGAGCCGCGCTCCGCGAGCAGGCACTCGAAGGGCGGGTGCGGGGCGCGCATCTGCGCGGCCAGGGCCTCCACCGTGGCCTCCACCGCGTCGGGCTCGCGCTCGTACTCGGCGAGCTCGCGGATGAAGCGCAGGATGACTTCGGCGTCTTCGGGGCCGGCGAATCGGATCTGCATCGCCTCTGGCGTAGCTCAGTTACACGCGAGGATCCGGCGCACGCCCCCGAGCGAGTGCGCGAGCAGCGCGTCGCGCGCCACGCCGCCGCCGACCGAGGCCAGGTAGAGCGGCTGGCCGTGCACGTGCACGATGCGCACGGCGACCTCGGCTCCGCGCAGGAGCGGCGGCATCGGCATGCCGAGGATGCTCTTGGCCATCAGCGGGGCGATGGCGGCAAGCTCGCGGCAGGTGGAGGGATCCCCCGCGGCGGACAGCGCGAGGCCGTCGTCGTCGGCCAGCACCAGCGCCTCGAGGCGGGCCCGATCACGCACGTGGGCGAGCTGGAATCCGAGGGCGAGGTCGCGGTTTTCGCTGCGCTGGGCGCGGCGCTCTTCGAAGGGGATCATGCGGCTCCTGGGGTGTGTCCAGATGTAGGAGAACACGGTACACATGTCGGCGGAGCGCACCAAGAAAAGGACGGCGTGCTAAAGCAGCCTCCGATGAGCTTGCGCGACGTCCTCGACGACCACCGTGTCGTGGTCTGTGTCGGCTGCGGCGGCGTCGGGAAGACGACGACGGCGGCGGCGCTCTCGGTGCACGCGGCCCGTCAGGGCAAGCGGGTGCTCTGCTTGACCATCGATCCGGCGCGACGGCTCGCGAATTCGCTCGGCCTGGCCGAGATGACCACCGAGGAGCAGGCGGTCCCGGCCGCGCTCTTCGAGGAGCGTGGGCTCTCCATCGAGGGCGAGCTGAGCGCGATGATGCTCGACACCAAGCGCACCTTCGACGACCTCGTGCGGCGCTACGCGTCGAGCCCGGAGGTCTCGCAGCGCATCCTGCAGAACAAGGTCTACCAGTACCTGAGCACGAGCCTGGCCGGCACCCAGGAGTACATGGCGATGGAGAAGCTCCACGCCGTCCGCGAGGACGCGCGCTGGGATCTCATCGTGCTCGACACCCCGCCGACCAGCAACGCGCTCGACTTCCTCGACGCGCCCGAGCGGCTCGCGGGGCTCGTCGACTCCCCCGCCATGCGCTGGTTCATCCAGGCCTTCGAGGGCGCGGGCAAGTTCTCCTTCAACCTCGTCGGCAAGGGCGCCGCGTTCTTGCTGCGCGGCCTCTCGAAGTTCACCGGCACCGGCTTCCTCGAGGTCGTCGCCGAGTTCGTGACCGACTTCAACGACCTCTTCGGAGGCTTCCGCGATCGCGCCCGTCAGGTCGCCGAGGCGCTGCGCAGCCCCGAGGTCGCGTTCGTGATCGTGACCAGCCCCAACCCGCTCGCGATGGAGGAGGCCGTCTTCTTCTCGCGCCGCCTCGAGGAGGCGGGCATGCGCCGCGACGCGTTCGTCATCAACGGCGTCCGGCCGCTCTTCGCCGAGCCGAGCGTGAGCGAGGCGGAGCTCGCGGAGGAGATCGGGCCTCACCTGCCCGGGCTCGACGCGGAGCGAGCGGTGAGCCGCATGCGGCGCGCCCTCGACGACGCGCGCACCCGCGCCATCGCCGACCGCCTGCAGGCCGACCACCTCCGCCAGCGAGCGGGGAAGGACCGCCTCTACGTCGAGGTCCCCGCCTTCGAGCAGGACGTGCACGACCTCGCGGCCCTCGCCGAAGTCGCCGCCTACCTCACGGGCGAAAAAGAGCTCCCGACCGTCATCAGCTGAGCCTCACCGACCGCTGTGGGTCCGCGCGGCGGGGGCTATCTCGGCCGCATGCGCAGCCTCGTGATGGCAATGCTGTGCGTAGCCTGCGGCGCGGGGACGCGCGCCGAGTCTCACGCCAGCGCTTCTTCCTCCGTCGCCTCGTCCCCCGTCGAGCCGGTCACGCTCGAGCGCCAGGATGGCCACTGGGCGCGTGAGGGCTTCGTCGAGCTCGTGCCGCCCGTCCGGCTCCCCACCTCACACCCGGGGCAGGACCGCATCGAGGTCTTCGTGCAGATCCCGGCCGGGGGTCGCATCCGGACCGAGTGGCTCGACGAGCAGGACCGTTGGACGATCGCCCTCCCTGCGGGGACCCGGCTGGATCGGGTCGAGTCGCTCCGATACGGGGAAGGAGCGGACGCCTGGACGGTGGCCGACGTCCGCGGCTCGACCCTCGGGCGCGACCCGGTGACTGATCACGTCTATCGCCCCGAGAGCGGGCAGCCCGAGGCGCCCTTGCTCGGTCTCCGGTGGCCGAGGGGGAGTGAAGCGGCGCTGGAGGAGGCGACCGAGCGCCTCGTCGAGCTCGTCCGCGATCGCCCCATCCCGGTCGAGCAGCCTCCCATGGACGCGGACGCGATCTCGCAGCTGCGCCGCTTCAACGACTGCGCGCACTGCCACCGTCCCGACATGGCCGCCGAGACCGAAGACCGCGGCGATCTCCCACACCGCGCCACCGACGCCGACGGCTTCTTCGTCCCGCTCAGCGTGCTCGCGCGGTCGGTGCCCATCTCGGAGGCGAGGCCCGTCGACCTCAACGCGGAGGACCCCTACGTGTCCGTCGGGTGCGAGGACGGCGGCGAGGTCCAGCGCGACGGCGAGTCGCTCGGGTGCGGCGATGGCTCGGTGCCGCTGGCGCGTCGCGACGTGGAGCGCGGCATGCGCGAGGGCGACCCCTACACGCAGGCCGTCTGTGCCTCGCGACGACGCCTCCAGGAGCACATGGACGCGCGGGGCCTGGAGGCGTTCGCCGAGTCTTTCGCCGAGTGTGGGCTCTGACCGATCAGGGGGCGTCGCCCTCGCGCGTCTCGTACTCGAGCGCGTGCCAGCGCTTCATGCCGCCGAGCAGGTTGCGCACGTCCTCGAAGCCGGCCCGGAGCAGGATGCTGACGCCCACGCCCGCGCGATGGCCGACCCCGCAGGTGACGACCACGGGCGCCTTCCGGTCGAACGAGAGCTCCTCGAGCTTCTCTTCCAGGTGGCCCACGTAGACGTTGATGGCGCCCGGGATGTGCCCGCTCGCGAACTCGTCGGGCTCGCGCACGTCGAGCACCTGCAAGCCCGAGGACTCCTTCAGCTCTCGCGGCGTGATCACCCCCGCGCGCCGCATCCGCTCTCCGGAGCTGCGCCAGCTCGGGAAGCCCCCCGCGACCCACCCGCGGATCGCGTCGATGCCGATCCGGTTGAGGTGCTCGCAGGCGGTCGAGACGTCGTCGTCTCCGTCCGTGCACAGGTAGATGTCATCGTCTTCGGAGGCCACCCAGCCCCCGAAGATGGGCAGGCCACCCATCCACACCGAGCGCGCGTCGGGGATGTGCGCGGCGGCGAAGCCCTCGGGCTCCCGCGTGTCGATGATCATTCCGCCAGACGCGCGCTCCCTGAACGCCGCGGGATCGAGCGGTGTGGCCGCGCTGGCCCCGGACGCAGGCGGCAACCCACCCCCCAGGTTCACCTTTTCCATGTGGCGGAAGTAGGGAGGCCGAGGGAGCCGCTCGCCGCCCTTCTTCTCGGCGAAGGCGTCGCGGTCGAGCTGGAAGACGTCGTTGTACTCGCGCTCGAGCCCGATGGTGGAGCTCGCGCGCTCGGCCATGCCGGAGCCGCACACCGAGCCCGGGCCGTGCGCGGGGAAGACGAGGGTTCCGTCGCCCAGAGGGAGGAGCTTCTCGTGCACGGAGTCGTAGATGCGGGCCGCGTTCTCGACGCTGCGCGCCTCGTCCGGGAGATCGCTCCGGCCCGTGTCGCCGAAGAAGAGCGTGTCGCCCGTGAAGACGCCCCACGTTTGGTCCCCGTCTCCCGTGTACACCGCCCAGCACATGCTCTCGGGGGTGTGACCCGGCGTGTGCAGCCCGACGATCTTCAGGTCGCCCAGCTGGACCTCGTCCCCGTCATCGAGGCGCAGGTCCCCGCGCCCGAAGCAGTCGTGTTTGCCGTTGACGACCTGCGCGCCCGTCAGCTCGCGCAGGTGCGCCGAGCCCATGACGAAGTCCTCGTGGCGGTGCGTCTCGATGATGTACCGGAGGCGTACGCCCATGGAGCGCGCGGCGTCCAGGTACTCCTCGACGTCGCGTCGAGGGTCGATGATCGCCGCCTCGCCGCCGTCGACGAGCAGGTATGCGTAGTGGGAGATCCCGGGGGTCTCGAAGCGTCTCAGTTCCATTGTCTCTCCTGTGTGGGGATCGATCGGTAGTGGTTCAGGGGTGCGACGCGGTGGGGCTCCGCCATCCACCGCTGGAGCGCCGCTCGGGAGGGCGAGGCCGGCCGATACGGCGGCGCAGGATCACCGCGGCGATCACCAGGCCGAGGGCGCCGAGCCAGAGCCACGCGGGGACCCCGGTCACCTCTGGCAACGTCAGCTTCCCGTGATCGCCGCCCCACGCCTGGATCTCGCTCCAGGAGTCGTGGAGGGCCACGAAGACGCCGCTGCCGACGAGTCCGCCGAGCACGCCGACCATGGCGTCGCGTCGCCCCTCGGCGCACGCGGCGACGGACGTGCCCGGACAGTATCCGAGCAGCGCGAGGCCGAGCCCGAAGCTCACGCCACCGAGCACCACGCCGCCCACCAGGAGCGGCTTCAGGTGCAGCGCCACCGCGCCCGAAGGCGCCATCGCGTAGATGCCCAGTCCGCCGACCACGATGGCCGTCGCCATGATCTTCGCGACCGTCCAGCGCTCGAGGGTGAGCTGCTGCATGATCACGCGGTACTTGGCCACCTGTCCTCTCTGGAGCAGGAACCCGAAGACGACGCCGACGGCGAGCCCGCCGAGCATGCGGGTGAGCGGCTCAAACATGGTGACGATCCTTTCGTCCGAAGAGGGCGAGGCCGGTCGCGACGCTGACCACCGCGAACACGGCGGTGAACACCCAGCTCGAGGCGGCGAGCTGCAGATTGCCGCTGATCCCGTGTCCGCTCGTGCACCCGTCCGCCAGGCGCGCGCCGAAGAGCATCAGCGCGCCGCCCGCGAAGGCGAACACGAGCCGCTTGGCGCGCGACGGACCGAACCGCGCCGCGAACATGGGAGGCACCGTCGAGGGCTCCCGATCGCGACCGAGCAGCGCGCTCAGCAGCGCGCCCAGGAACACGCCGATGACCAGCGCCCACTCCCAGCCGAGCACGAGCTCCTGGTCGGCGAGGTAGCCCGCGGCCAACCCGAGCGGCGCGAGGAAGAGCGCCGCCGTCTTCTCGTAGGCGGTCGTGATGCCGAGGGGGTGTGCGGCGGTGAGGAAGGCGATCCAGCTCAGGACGCCGATGCCGGCACCGACGAGGTAGGGGTTCCACGCTGCGCGTCGCATGGAGGAAGAGCGCAGCAAGCGCTGTTCCTGCGACTGACCTCCCGCGATGGCCTCCCGCGACCACGGCGCGCGCCGCGGCGTTTCGCGTCGATCGTCGCGTCCCGCCCCGGGCGCTCAGCGCACGACGTCGACCTCGAACACGCCGTAGGGCGAGGTGGCGGTGCCCCGGATCGTGGTCGTGCCCGGTACGCGGCGCACGCGGGCCTCGTCCATCGGGTCCGGCTCGATGTCGCCCTCGATGGTGAGGTCCAGCACCACGCTCCCCGTGATGTCGCCGGTCATCTCGAGCGCGCCGGTCAGCGTGCCCTGCAGGGTCCCGTCGGGGACGCCGCGCAAGCTCAGGTCGAGCTCGAGGGGCGCGTCCACGCTGTCGTACACGATCACCAGCTCGTCCTCGACGAGCACCACGTCCTGGTAGTCGGTGAGCGCGGCGCGCAGACGCATCTCCTTGTTGGGGCTCGAGCCCTGGTCGACCTGCCCCGTCACGACGAGCGTCCCGCTCTCGTCGCCCATCGCCGACTGCTCCGGGATGTTGGCGCTCGTGGCGGCGTTGAAGCCGTCGAAGCCGAGGTTCATCGCCTCCTCGACCATGTCGTCCAGGCCGAGGTAGGCCGCGCGCGCGGCCGCGTCCGAGTCGACGCCGCCGCCGCACCCGGCGAGCAGAAAGAGGAGACAAGCGCCTCCCAGGACCGGGGCCCTCATCGACGCAGCACGCACGTCGAGAACTCGACCTCGGTCGCGCAGCGGACCGTCTCGGGGTTGCAGCAGTCGGCGTCGGCCATGCAGAACTCGCCGAGCTGCGCTCCCGAGCAGGGGCCGCAGAGGCTCGCGTCGCTCGTGCAGACCTGACCTCCGCTCCCGTCGCTCACGCAGCCGCACCCGCAGCAGTCCGCGTCCGTCGTGCACGCCGCGCCGTCCGCGAGGCACATCGCGCCGCAGACGAGCCGCCCCGTCGCGTCCGGGGCGCACACGCCCGAGCAGCAGGTCGACCCCGTCGCGCAGCCCTCGCCATCCGGCAAGCAGCAGACCATGGCCCCCGACGGGCCGGCCGCGCAGGTGAGCTCCGGGAAGGTCTCCGTGCAGCAGTCGGCGGGTGAGGTGCACGTCTCCGCGGGGAGGGTGCAGCTCCCGTCGCCGCCCAGGCAGCGACGGATGCCCTCGGCGCCCATCACGCAGCCCGTGTCGCCGCCGCCGTTCGGGCAGCAGTTGCTGCTCGCGCCGCCGTCGCCGCAGACCTCTCCCGCGGGGAGGCACGAGCCGGCGTTCGCGCAGCGTCGAATGGGCCGTCCGTCCGCGCCCGTTCCGTTCGCCCTGCAGGAGCCGCTGCAGCACTGCCCGTCCGCGGTGCAGGTCTCGTCCTGCACGAGGCAGCCGCCGAGGCGCTGACAGGTCGGCACCCCCGTGCCGTCGCGGTCGAGGCACGCGGTCGAGCAGCAGGCGCCGCTCAGCCCCTCCGACTCGCAGGGCTGACCCGCCACCCGGCACGAGCCCGCCGCCGCGCAGGTGCCGACGGTCGCGCCATCCGGACGGTCGCAGAGCCCGATGCAGCACTCGGTGTCCTCGGTGCAGAGCTCCCCGCTCACGCGGCAGTCGGAGACGAAGGCGCACCGGCAGTCCGCGCCCCCCGCGCAGGCCTCTCCCGCGGGATCGGCGCAGCGCCGCGAGCAGCAGTCGCCCCCGATCGAACAGGACTCCCCGATCGGGCCGCAGCTGGCGATCGGGTTCGCCGCGCAGGTGCCCCCGTCGCAGTTGCGAGAGCAGCAGCCCTCGTCGCCGCTGCACGTCTCTCCCACCACCTCGCACATCGGGGTCGGCGGCGTGGAGGCGTCGGGGTCGGTGCCCGAGTCGTCCTCGACCCGCGCGTCCCCGCTCGCTCCGTCGAGGGCCCCGCCGTCGTCCACCTCGCCGCCGTCCATGTCCGGCACGCTCCCGTCTCCAGGGGGGGTGGTCTCGTCCCCGCAAGCGGTGAGCAACAACAGAGCGGTGAGGAGCGACGTGAGGGTGAAGCGCATGCGAAGCCTCCGGGGTGAGACGCTCATGGTCGCAGGAATCCGGACGCGCGTCATCTGGCGGCGGTCGCCGTCGCCCAGCCGGGCGACTTCGTGAGAGGCTGCGCTCATGACGTATCGGATCCCGCTCGCGTGCTGTCTGGGCGCCCTCCTCGCGCTCGTCGGGTGCGATGGAGAGAGCCCCGTTGAGCGCCCCGACGGCTGCGTACCCGCGGCGCGTGATCACGTGACCTGCAGCGATGGTGACCTCTACTGGGTCGACAGCTGTGGCGCGCGGGGAGAGCTCAGCCAGGGCTGCGACGCGCCTTGCGCCCCCGGGGCTACGACCTGCCCGGACCCCGAGGACCCGACGAGCCTGTACCTCGAGGCCGAGGAGGGCACGGTGATGGCCCCGTTCGCGATCGCCGCCGATCCCGACGCGTCGAAGGGCCGCTACGTGAGCGTCTCGGGCGTGCCGAGCACGAGCACGCCACAGACCTCGGTCACGCACCCCGCGACCTTGCCGGAGAGCGGCGACTGGCATCTCTGGGTCCGCGTGCTCGCGCCCAGCCCCGACGCGGACGCGATGTATCTCGGCCTCGACGGAGAGCTGGCCCGCGTGTTCCCGGAGGTCCACGGGGCGTACACGTGGATCGCCGCGCCCGCGCCGGTCCGCCTCGAGGCGGGCGAGCACGTCGTCAGCGTCGGTCACGGAGAGGCCGGCATTCGCGTCGACGCCTTCGTGCTCACCCTCGACCCCGACCGCGTTCCGTCCACGATCCCCTCCGCCAGCTGCGGAAACGGCTGGGTCGAGTCGCCCGAGACGTGCGAGGGAGCGTCGGCGTGCTGCGACGCCGCCACCTGCACGACGACGGCCGACTGCGGGCCGACGGTCGTGCTCCGGCATCGCAAGGCCTTCCCCGATCTGTGGGGAGAGGGCGCGGGCGAGATCCGGGGCGGGAGCGGCGCGGGCAGCGTCAAGTTCTTCATCACCTCGCTCGAGGACGCCGACGTCGCGACGGCCGTCCCGGCGTCGGGCGGCGTGGAGGCGCACTACGAGGGCACGCTGCGCGGCGCGCTCGGGCTCGCGGAGCGTCGCCACATCATCCCGCGCGTGTCGGGCAACGTCATGCTCTCCAGTCGACTGATCGTGCGCGGCGCCGAGCGCGGCGGCTTCACCTACCACGGCCACCTCGCCCCGGAGGGGGGCCTGGCCACGTTCGGCCAAGGGCTCGTCGTGCAGGACACCCAGGACTTCGCCATTCGCTTCCTGCGAGCCCGCTTCGGCGCGCACTCGCGCATCGGGGCGGACGACGTCGTCTTCCTCACCCGGAACGAGCAGGTCGCCATCGACCACTGCTCCTTCGCCTGGGGCGCCGACGAGACCTTCACCATCGGCGGCGCGATCGGCATGACCTACGTGGACGTGATCGCGCAGAACAACCTCATCGCGCAGAGCCGCGACGGTCACAACACGGGCTCGCTGATCGGCTGGACGAGCGAGGGCGACGGGGCGAACGGCGTCGTCACCTGGCACGACAACGTCTACGTCGGGGTCACGCACCGCACGCCGAACTTCGCGGGCGACTCCGGCATGTTCGGCCGCATCCACAACAACGTCGTCTACGACTGGTCACACCGCCTCACCAACGTGATCGGCGCGGCGCGCGTGGACGTCTCCTTCAACTACTACCTCCGGGGCGCGCGAAACCCGAGCGTGCCCGCGTCCAACTACAACCAGTACCAGGACCTCCGCGGGCGCCGGCCGTACCCGCCGTCGCTCTACAGCGCGGGCAACCTCATGCCCGGCATGGTGGACGATCCCGCGGCGGACAACCGGGCGCTCTGGAGCTACTTCGGCTCGTCCGACCCGCTGGACGCGTCGCTCTTCCGCGCCGACCCCCTGCCGATCGATCCCGACGTCGGCCACCAGCCCAGCTCCGCCGAGGACGCCTACGCCCGCCACGTGCTCGCGCGCGAGATCGGGGCCAACCGCTCCACCGACGCCGAGGGCGCGCCCGTGGTCGCGCTCGACGCGGTCGACGAGGGTTACCTCGCGGCGATCGAGGCAGGCACCGACGCGCACCTCCCCGAGTCGGCGTGGGTCAACCCGGACATCCCGGACAGCCCGGCCTACGAGGACGCCAACTGGAACGGGATCGCCGACGGCTTCGAGGACGCGCACGGCGTCACGTCCGCGGACGAGGTGATCGTCGAGTGGAGCTTCGACGGCTACCGCGTGGTCAACGAGGCTGGCTACGACGCGTTCGAGATCTACAGCGCCTGGGTCGCGGGCGACTTCGCGCGCCTGCTCCCGTGAGCTCCGCTCAGTGGGGGCCGTAGGGCCCGATCAGGTAGGGGTCCTCGGTCGACTTCGCGGCCTGGATCAGCTCCGCCGCTCCGCGGTCGAGCTGCATCTCGGCGAGCTCCACGCCCATGCGCGCCGCCTGCTGGAGCCGCGCCGCGTGATCGGGCGCGTCCACGTAGCCGTCGGTCGACGCGTTGAGCAGCGTCTCGCCGTCCACCGAGCCGACCATCCCGTCGATGCGCATGCGCGTCTCGCCGTCGTCGTCGAAGCGCGCGAAGGCCGCGATGGGGGTCGTGCAGCTGCCCTGCAGGCGGCTCAGGTAGGCCCGCTCCGCCTCCACCGCGAGCCGCGTCGCCGGGTGCTCGAGGTCGACCAGCAGATCGCGCAGCCCCGCGTCGTCGACCTTGCCCTCGATGCCGAGCGCGCCCTGCCCGACGGCGGGCACCGACGTGTCCTCGGGGAGCGCCCAGAGCTCGCGCTCCTGGTCGAGGCCGAGCCGCAGCATGCCGGCGTAGGCGAGCACGATCGCGTCGTACTGCCCCTCGTCGAGCTTGCGCAGGCGCGTGCCGACGTTGCCGCGCAGCACCTTGAAGCGGAGATCCGGCCGCGCCGCGCGCAGCTGACACGAGCGCCGCAGGGACGAGGTGCCGATGATCGCGCCCTGATGCAGCTCGCTCAGCTCCTTGCCGCCGACCGAGACGAGCACGTCGCGCGGGTCCTCGCGCTCGGGCACGCAGAGGATGTCGAAGCCCTCCACCAGCTCGTCCGGCACGTCCTTCATCGAGTGCACGGCGAGGTCCGCGCGCCCGTCGACCAGGGTCGCCTCCACCTCGCTGATGAAGAGCCCCTTGCCGCCGATCTTCGCCAGCGGCTGGTCGATGATCTGGTCGCCCTTGGTGACGATGTGCACCTCCTCCACCGTCACGTCGGGCGCGCGGCGGCGGATGCGCTCGGCGACCCAGCGGGTCTGCGCGAGGGCGAGCGGGCTCTTGCGGGTGGCGATGCGGATCACGCGGCTCATGACTTCCCCTTCGCGGGCGCGAGCTTCTTCTGGACGCCGTCGCTCGTCGGCTCGGGCTGGGGCGCGCTCTTCGCGTCCTCGAGCTCGTAGAGGAGCCGCGCGTGCCGGAGCAGCGCCTCGCCCTCCGGGGTGTCCGCGTGGGACTTCAGCTCGCTGATGGTGCGGTGGAGCAGCTTGTTCGTCATCGCGTCGATCATCTTGTCCAGCGAGCGCCTCTCGCGCTCCGTGACGCCGCTCAGGCGCGGCAGGGTTCGTTCGAGCTCGGCCTCGAGGGTGCCACGCACCTTCTGCCGAAGCGCGACGATGGTGGGCTTCAGCACGCCCGAGCGCCGCCACCGCTCGAAGGCGGCGACCTCCATCGTCACGATCCGCTCCGCGGCGTCGGCCTCACGCCGGCGCGCGTTCAGGTTCTCCTGCGCGACCTGCTCGAGGTCGTCGACGTCGTAGAGGAAGACGTTGTCCATCTCGCCGACGCGAGGATCGACGTCGCGCGGGACCGCGATGTCGATCAGGAACAGCGGGCGGTGGCGCCGCGCCTTGATCACCGGCTTCATCAGCTCGGGGGTGATCACGAAGCGCGTGCTCGAGGTGGAGGCGATCGCGACGTCGGCTTGCGCCAGCTCCGTCGAGAGCGCCTCGAGACCCCGCGCGTGCCCGTCGAGCTCGCGCGCGAGCGCCTCCGCCTTCTCGGGGCTGCGGTTGACGATGAAGAGGGACGCGCCCGCCTTGCGGAGATGCTTGCCGGCCGCCTCGCCCATCTCGCCCGCCCCGACGAGCAGCACGCGCCGCCCCTCGAGGGTGCCGAAGATCTTCTTCGCGAGGTCGCCCGCGATCGAGCTGACGCTCACCGAGCCCTCGGCGATGGTCGTCTCGTTGCGCACCTTCTTCGCCACCGCGAAGGCGTGCGAGAAGCAGCGGTCGAGGAGCGTGCCGAGGCTGCCCGTGGTCTTCGAGGCCGAGTACGCCTCCTTGACCTGTCCGAGGATCTGCGGCTCGCCCACCACCATCGAGTCGAGGCTCGACGCGACCCGGAACACGTGCCGCACCGCCTCCTCGCCGTGGTGCACGTAGAGGTAGTCGCTCACCCGCTCGCCCGCGCGCTGCTCGAGCCACTGCGTCACCGCGCTCGCCGTGCGCTCGCGGTCCTCGCCGCCGACGTACACCTCGACCCGGTTGCACGTGCTCAGGAGCAGCACTTCGGGCAGCAGCGCCGCGTCGTGGATCTCGCGCACGCTCGCCTCGAGGGCCGGGCCGTCGACCGCGAGCCGCTCGCGCAACGCCACCGGAGAGGTCCGGTGGCTCATCCCCACGACCAGGAGATCGTTCGAGGACATCAGCCGAAGCCCTCCGAGCCCCTGAGCATGTATCCGACCAGCACGACCATCGTCGAGAGGAAGCCGAGCATGGTGCCGATCGCCGCCTTGCGGCCGCGCCAGCCCGCCGCGACGCGGAGCAAGAGCACCCCCGCGAACAGCAGCCAGGAGAGCAACCCGAAGCCCTGCGCGGCGGAGAGCCCGAAGCCCCCTTGATGGAGCTGGACCGCCCAGATCGTCCCGGTGACGACGCCGACGGTCAGCAGCGGGAAGCCGACGAGCACCGAGCGGAGGCCGAAGGTGTCGAGCACGTCGAGCGCGGGCAGCCGCTGCATGAGCCCGCCGAGGCGCTTCTGCCGGAGCTGTCGCTCCTGGAGGAGGTAGGCGACGGCGGCCGCGGCGGCGAGCGCGAAGGCGGCGAGCCCGAGCACGTTGACGCCCACGTGGACCGGGAGGAGCGCCGACTTGACGCCCTCGGGCACGGGCCCGACCCCGCGGCGGAACGCGGCCCCGAGGAAGAGCAGCAGGGTGACCGGCGTGATGAACGCGCCGAGCACGTGCAGCCGATCTCGTTTGCGCGCCGTGACCAGGAAGACGAGCACCAGCACGAGCGACATCACGGCCAGCGCCTGGTGGATGTCGGCCGTGGGCACGGTGCCGAGCACGGCCCAGTTCGACACGAGGAAGGCGAGGTGAGACGCCACGGCGCCGCCGAGCACACGCGCCGCCCAGGTCGCGCCCCCCTCCGTGCCGCGCGAAAGGAAGAGCACGTAGAGGCCGGCGGCGATCGCGTAGAGCGCGGCGGTCAGGCCGAAGAGGAGGGTCACCCACATGGCGTCGTCTCCCACGCCTCAATGTCCTCCGCGGAAGTCCCGAGCCCGTGGGTCGGCCCCTCCTCGGAATACGCGGAGTATGCCTCGCCGTCGCGCCTCGATTCGCACGCCGATGTCTCGTCCCACAGGCTCACGAGTTCCGCTACGGCCATTAGCGGCTCTGTAGGAACCGGGCCAGGAGATCGATCTCCCCGGAGCCCGCCCGCTCTCCGGTGAGCGCGCGCGCGGCGGCGGACATGCTGTCTCCGATCACCGCGTCGTCGTCTTCGACCACCGGCGTGCCCGCGAAGCCCTCGACGACCTGATAGGCGTTGTCTCCGAGGATCACGGAGTCGGCATAGTGCTCGGCGCCGATCTCCGCCAACTGCTCCAGATCCTTCACCTTCCCCAGGATGTCGTGGGCATCGGGGGAGCCGGTGACCTCCTCCTTGAAGAGGACCGCCGTGGTCAGCTCGAGCCGCTGCCCCTCGGGGCGCGTGATCATCACTTCGCCTTCGACCTCCACCCGCTCCTCCGAGAGCCAGAGGTCGAGCATCGCTTGCGGGACGAAGAGGCGGTTGGCGCGCACGCCGGAATCCTACCTCCCCGGGGCGTCGACGTCATGGATCGCGCTCGTGGGTCCTGATTGACATGGGGGGCCGTGGTTCCTATCACTTGCGGGTCGATCGCCCGTTGGGGCGGTCAGGAATGGAGCAGCAGCATGGCAGGCAAGAACGTCGTGTCCGTGAACGACCTCAACTTCGAGGACGAGGTGGTCAAGTCCGACCAGCCCGTGCTCGTCGACTTCACCGCGACGTGGTGCGGCCCGTGCCGCCAGATCGCGCCCCTCGTCGACCAGCTCGCCGACGAGTACGACGGCAAGGCGAAGGTGGCCAAGCTCGACATCGACGAGAGCCCCGAGACCGCGCGGCGCTTTCAGATCCGGGGCGTGCCCACCATCCTGATCTTCAAGGGCGGTGAGGTCGTCGACCAGCAGGTCGGCCTCGCTCCCAAGACCATCCTCGCGTCCAAGCTCGACGGCGCCATGTGATCGCTCCCCGGCCTCGCGCCGGGGTGTGAGTCGATTCGCCCTGCCGGCATCACGCCGCGCGGGGCGTTGGCGTTTCTCCTCGGTTGGAGATCACTCCTGAGGGATCCGGAGCTGCTCGAGCCGCTCCTCGATCTGGCGCTGTCGGGTGGCCTCGTCGCGCCGGTGGTTCGCGATCAGGAAGCCCAGCCCGACGATCGCGATCGCGAGGAAGAGCGCCCCCGCGACGATCAGCAGGCCCGCCATCGACTTCTTCTTCGAGGGCGCGCCGCGCACCTCGCTGCGCGATACCACCGCGGTGCCGCTCGGACGCGGGGTGTCGTGCTGCGCGCGGGCGCGCGAGGGCTGCGGCGCGGCCATCGGCTGCGGTCGCGGAGCCGGCGTCGACGCGCCCGGGCTGGGCGCCGGCTGGGCGGCGGGCATGGGTCGAGGCGCCGGGGTCGCGGGCTGGGCCGCAGGCTTGGGCGCGGGCGTGGGCTTCGGCGCCTGTGCGGCGGGCATGGGCTTGGGCGCGGGCATGGGCCGCGCCTGCGCGGCGGGCATGGGCTTGGGCGCCGGCATCGGCTTGGGCGCGGGCATCGGCCGCGGCGCCTGCGCGGCGGGCATGGGCTTGGGCGCGGGCATGGGCTTGGCCGCGGCGCCTGCGGGCATCGGCTTGGGCGTGGGGAAGGGCTTGGGCGCCGGCACCGAGCGGGCCGCGCGCGCTGGCCGCTCGGGCGGGACGAGCTCCAGCTCCTCCGACGGCAGCTCCTCGAGGTCCGAGTCCGACTCGAGGCTGTCCGTCTCCAGGCTGTCCATCTCGACGCCGAGCGCGGCGCGAACGAGCCTGGGGTCGAGGCCGTCCTGGCTGATCTCCTGGCTGTCCGCGCTGTCCATCTGGACGTCGAGCGCGGCGCGGAGGAGGCGCGGGTCGATGCTGTCCGCGTCGACGAGCGCCTGCTCGGAGATGGAGGCGTGCTTGGCGGTGTCGTCCGGGCTGCGCCCAGTCTCCTGGCTGTCCATCTCCAGGCTGTCCATCTGGACGTCGAGCGCGGCGCGAACGAGCCGCGGGTCCAGCGAGTCCTGGCTCTGCTCGAGCGGCTCGTCCTCTTCGATCTGATCGAACGAGATCTCCTGCGTGCCCTCCGCCGCCGCCCCCGCGATCTTGCGCGGCCGGGGCGCGGGCCGCTCCTCGAGGATCTGATCGAACGAGACCTCCTGGGTGCCCTCGGCCGCCGCGCCCGCGATGGCGCGCGGCTTCGGCATGCGCCGCTCGCGCGGGGAGATCCGCGCCGTGGGCGGGCGGTGAATCTCGGGATCGATCTCCGGCACCTGGAGGCGCGCCTCGCTCGCGAGCGCCGCGAGCAGCGGCCGCAGGCTCGTCTCGCGCCGGTCCGGCTCGGGGTGCAGCAGCGCCAGCAGGGCTTCGCGGAGGGCGGGCGAGATCTCCGGCGTGGCCGAGCCCGGGTCCACGGAGCGCCCCGTCAGCGCCTCCCACGCGATGGACGCCACGCCCCACCGATCGGACGCGGGGCTCGGGCGCCCGGCCTTGGTCGCGAGCTCCGGCGCGTACGCCATCGCGCCCGGGCCCAGATCGGCGACGCGATCCGTCAGCTCATCGTGCGGTAACGCGGTGAGCAGGTAGGGCGTGGTCAGACGCAGACCGTCGGCGTCGAGCCACACGCGCTCCGGCCGCACGTCCCCGTGGGCCCAGCCGTCGGGCAGCGCGGTCAGCGCCGCGTCGAGCCGCGCCACCACGGGCAGGGCCTCGCGCGCCCCGAGCACCTGCCCTCGGCCACGCCGTCCGTCCAGGATGGCGGAGAGCTGCATGCCGGGCGGCCATCCCTCGACCGTGAAGGGCGAGCGGCGCTCGCGATCCGCGTCGAGCAGCGAGGAGAGGTAGCGGCCGCCCACCCCGAGCATGCCCTGCAGCCGGTCCACGAGCGCGTCGCACTCGTCCGTGTGGAGGCCCGCGCCCGCGAGGATGCGGACCAGCACCACGCGCTCGGTCTCTTGATCCAGCGCGCGGTACCCGTGGCTCGGCCCCTCGAGGTCGATCAGCTCGAGCAGCTCGTAGCGCTCGGCGAGGACATCCCCGGGGCGAGGGCCCTCTCCGGAGAGAGGCGAGCCGGAGACCTGCGTGGCGTCGGTGGACATCGAGGAGAGGAGGGGTTGTGCCCCGAAGGCCAGACCCGTGCAATCCAGCTGTGGGGGTCCGGACAGAGTATCACCCCGCCTGGTCGGACCGAACCGTGCTTCAGCGAGCGCCCGTGCTGCCGAAGCCGCCGGCCCCGCGCGCGGTCTCGTCGAGGGTCTCGGCCTCCTCCAGCGTCACCCGCGTGACCGGGGCCACGACGAGCTGCGCGATGCGGTCGCCGCTGGAGATGGTGTGAGGTGCGTCCCCGAGGTTCACGAGGAGGACCTTCACCTCCCCGCGGTAGTCCTCGTCGATGGTGCCGGGCGCGTTGACCACCGTGACCCCGTGGCGTGAGGAGAGCCCGCTCCGGGGCCTCACCTGCCCCTCGTGTCCGGCCGGCAAGGCGATCGCGATCCCCGTCGGCACCGCGGCGCGCGCGCCGGGCGCGAGCTCGATCGGCGCGTCGATCGCGGCCGCGAGGTCGAGCCCCGCCGCGCCCTCGGTGGCGTAGCGCGGCATGGAGGCGTCGGGGCGGAGGCGCTTGATGCGGAGCGTGGACATGGCCGCGCAGTATGACGGAACGAGCGCGGGCGCGCCCTCCGAGGAGAACGCGCCCGCGTCGGCTGACTCGCGTCAGCGACTAGCTCTGGTCGGTGCTCTCGTTCGAGCCACCCTCGTCGCTGCGGCGGCGACGACGACGACGGGGACGGCCGCTGGCCTCACCCTCGCCGCCCTCGCTGCGCTCCGGGCGATCTCCACCCTCGGGGCGGTCACTGCGCTCGGGGCGGTCACTGCGCTCGGGGCGGTCGCTGCGCTCGGGGCGGTCGCTGCGCTCGGGGCGGTCGCCACGCTCGGGGCGGTCACCACGCTCGGGGCGGTCACGGCCGCCGCGTCCGCCGCGATCGCGATCGCCACGGCCTCCACGGTCGCGGTCGCGCCCGCCGCGTCCACCACGGTCACGGTCACGGCCGCCGCCGCCACCGCCGCCGCCACCGCCGCCGCCGCGGGGGCCGCCGCGTCCACGGCTCTCGCGACGCTCCGGCTCACGGTCCACCCAGCCCTCGGGCTTCTCGAGGAGCACCTTCCGGCTGAGCCGCACGCGGCCCTGGTCGTCGATGTCGGTGACCTGAACCTCGATGGTGTCACCGAGCTTCATGATGTCCTCGGTCCGCTCCACGTGCTCCCACGCGAAGTCCGAGATGTGACAGAGGCCGTCCTTGCCAGGCATGATCTCGAGGAACGCGCCGTAAGGCTCGACCCGCTTGACGACGCCCTTGTAGGTCTTGCCGATCTCGGCCTCCTCCGTGAGCCCGCGGATGAGGTCGAGCGCCTTCGCCACCGCGGCCGAGTCCGAGGACGCGACGTTGACGGTGCCGTCGTCCTCGACGTCGATCTGCGCGCCGGTCTGCTCGGTGATCGCGCGGATCATCTTGCCGCCGGGCCCGATGATGAGGCGGATCTGGTCGGGCTTGACCTTCACCGAGGTGATGCGCGGAGCGTACTTGCTGAGGTCCTCGCGCGGCGCCGGGATGGCCTGCAGCATCTTGTCGAGGATGTGCAAGCGAGCTTCCTTCGCCTGCTCGAGCGCCTGGCTCATGATCTCCTTGCTGAGGCCGGAGATCTTGATGTCCATCTGGATGGCGGTGATGCCGCTCTTGCTGCCACAGACCTTGAAGTCCATGTCGCCGAGGTGATCCTCGTCGCCGAGGATGTCGGTGAGCACCGCGTGGCGCTTGCCGTCGCTGATGAGGCCCATCGCGATGCCCGCGACCGGCTTCTCGATCGGGACGCCCGCATCCATCATCGAGAGCGCGCCGCCGCAGACGGTGGCCATCGACGACGAGCCGTTCGACTCGGTGATCTCCGAGACGATGCGGAGCGTGTAGGGGAAGCTCTCCTTCGAGGGGATCATCTTCTTGAGCGCGCGCTCCGCGAGGGTGCCGTGACCGATCTCGCGGCGGCCGGGCCCACGCAGGAACTTCACCTCACCGACCGAGTAGGGCGGGAAGTTGTAGTGCAGCATGAAGCGGTTCCACTCGAAGCCGGTGAGCAGGTCGAGCTTCTGCTCGTCCGACGCGGTGCCGAGGGTTGTCGTCACGATCGACTGGGTCTCGCCGCGGGTGAACAGCGTCGAGCCGTGCACGCGGGGGAGGATGCCGACCTCGATCGAGATCGGGCGGACCGTCTTGAAGTCACGGCCGTCGACCCGGCGCTTCTCGTCGAGCACCTGCGCGCGCATGGTGTCGTACTTGAGCTGCTCGAAGGCCTTCTTGACGTCGCCGATCTGGTCCGGCCACTTCTCCTCGAAGTGCTTGGCGACCTCCTTCTTGATCTCCTTGAAGCGGCCGTAGCGCTCGTGCTTGACCGCGAGGTTGCAAGCGTCCTTCACCTTGTCGAGGGCGAAGTCCTTGACCGCGGCGTCGATCTCCTCGGGCCGGACGGGCGGCTCGAAGGGGACCTTTTCCTTGCCGGCGGCCGAGCGCATCTCCTCGATGAGGCCGATCGCGGGCTGGATGGCGTCCTTGCCGAACCAGAGCGCCTCGACGAGCTCGTCCTCGGACAGCTCCTCACACTCGCCCTCGACCATGACGATGGCGTCCTTGGTCGCGGCGATGATGAGCTCGCAGTCGCTCTCGGCGATCTCGGCGAGGGTGGGGTTCGCGACCCACTCGCCGTTCACGCGACCGACGCGGAGACCGCCGATGGGGCCGGCCCACGGGATGTCGGAGATGTGCACCGCGGCCGACGCGCCGAGGAGCGCGAGCACGTCCGTGCTGTTCTCCTGGTCGTGGCTGAGCACGGTCGCGACGATCTGCACCTCGTTGCGGTAGCCGTCGGGGAAGAGCGGCCGGCAGGGGCGGTCGATGAGCCGCGAGGTGAGGATCTCGTGGTTGCGGAGGCGACCCTCACGCTTGAAGAACCCGCCCGGGATCTTGCCCGCCGCGTAGGTCTTCTCCATGTAGTCCACGCTGAGCGGGAGGAAGTCGATGCCGGGCCGTCCGTCTGCACCGCAGACGGTGACCAGCACCACGCTCTCGCCACAGGTCACGAGCACGGAGCCGGCCGCCTGCTTGGCGATCCGACCCGTCTCGAGGGTGACCGTCTTGTCACCGACTTTGACGTCTTCACGAATGATCATGAGCTTCAGCTCCTCTTGCCCGAAAGGGCGTTTTGCCTCGAAGGGCGCTGCCTCGACAGCCCGGCCCGTGAGAGGGCACGGCCTGGTGTCCGCCGGCGCTGGGGCTGGGCTCGGTCCTCGGTTCCAGCCGCGAGAGAGGCTCCCTCGCGGCTCGAATCGAAGTCCGAACGAAACCCGGTGATGCCGCGCGGACGGCTCGGGGCGTTTCAGATTGTCAGTAGGGTCCAAAAGCACGAAAGGCCGACGCCCAGCGGCGACGGCCTTTCGCGAAAGTTCTCAGGGGTGAGCGCGCATCGGGCTCACTTACGGATACCGAGCGCGGTGATCACCTTGCGGTAGCGCTCGACGTCCTTGCGGCGGAGGTAGTCGAGGAGGCGGCGCCGCCGACTCACGAGCTGGAGCAGACCCCGACGGGAGTGATGGTCCTTCTTGTGGGTCTGGAAGTGCTCGGTGAGGTACGTGATCCGCTCCGTGAGGAGCGCGATCTGGACCTCGGGGGAGCCGGTGTCGCCATCGTGGGTGCGGAACTTCTCGACGAGCTCCGACTTGCGGTCCTGGGTCATCGCCATGATTGATCTCTGTCCGATACGCATCCGGGGGGTGACCGCTGCTCCGAGCGCGCTCCTGGATGCCGGAGCGCCTCACCTCTCACGGGGACTTTCCCCAATGATTTCGCAGGGCCTGAATGACAGCTGGCGCTGAGTCGGCGCAGTATGTCAGGGCGGTCGAGCCCGTCAAGCGCGAGATCGCCCCTTTGTCGTTCCCTTGACGCTGTCGAGGCGCGGGAGTAGCAGAACGCATCGAGCGACGCGGGGGGTAGGTAAACGCCACCCTTCCGTGGGGGAAGCCAACGGCCCGCGGTGCGGGCAGGATGGGAGCCATAGTTATGAAGCGCACTTGGATGATCTTGGGCTGCGCCCTCGCCCTGGGAATGGGGTTGACGGCGTGCGACGACGGGGGAACCCCGGATCCGACCGACTCCGGCGTCACGCCCGAGGAAGACGGCAGCATGATGATGATGGAGGACTCCGGCCCCGAGCCGAGCACTCCCGTCGTGATGGCGTTCGACGAGGACACCGGGATGGAGGTCGCCGCCGACTTCTCGTGTCTCGGCTCCGCCACCGCGCCGACCGGGTCGGGCGAGGAGAGCGTTACGGTGACGGCCGTCGACTTCTTCAACAGCATGCCGGTCGGGGGACTCGAGATCCAGTTCTTCCCGGGGAACGTGCCGTCCACTGACGGCACCTGCGGAGCGGACTGCACGAGCGTGACCTCCTCCGCCGAAGGTACCGCCATGGTGGACTACGATCGGGGCAGCTGGTTCGCCTACCGCGTGGTTGCCGGCGACGGGACTCAGCCGGGGATGGAGCCGAAGCCGTACGTCCAGGTGATTCAGGCGAACGCTACGAGCGGCACCCTGAACGCGGTCAGCCGAAGCACCGTGAACGCCATCACCAGCGTCTTGGGCATCCGCCAGGACGTCGAGAACGGGATCCTCACCGGAGGGACCGCGGACTGTCAGGGGCGCGCGCTGGTCAACGCTCAGGTGCGGCTGTTCGACTCCGCTGGGCAGATCCCCTTCGGAACGGGTAGCACCGACACCAAGCCGTTCTACTTCTCTGGCGGCACCCCGCTGCCCCGTCCGACCGAGACCGACGCCAGCGGTCTCTATGGTGTGGGCAACGTGCCGATTCCGGCCGACTCCGTGGTCCGCGTAGAGATCTGGGGCTCCACCGCCGAGGGTGAACCGCAGACCATCCTCGGATGTGAGACCGTGCAGGTCGTGCCGGACGGCATCACGGTCCTCTCGATCGGTCCTCTTCGCGGGGACGGCCCGGGTGGCTGCAGCGGCGAGTAGCCACTCGATGAGAAACGGAGCGACTAGTTGAGGTCGCGCGCTGAAGAGGCCGCCCCCCAATCGGGGGCGGCCTTTCTCGTCGTGGGTCTTCAGCGGCGCCGACTCGCGTGCGCCCGAGCACTGCAACCTACGGGCAGCTGCTGCAGTGATCGCTACCAAGCCCAGAGTTGGGGCGGTTGAGGTTGACACGCCGGAGAGTGGCATCCAGTCCGCGGTCGTTGTCGCCCAAGGCTCCCATCCGGTACGTAGGATAGGAGGGGCCTGCGCCGTAGACGTCTGCCCAGAAGGTCGACAACGTCGCCGTTGCAGTCGCGGAGCAACCACTCCCGAAGCCCCCGAGCGAGGTTGCGGTCGCGGTGATGCTCGGGCCATCTGTGGCAAGCGTGACCGTGATGGAGTCGCGACCGCCACCTCCGGGGAACGCGTTACAGGGGAGGGTCTGCGCCGCGAGCAGATTGAACGACGTGCCCGTCTGGAGCCACACCTGAACGACCACCCCGTTGAGCAGAGTGGCGATCAGCGCGCGTTCAGCGGGGGCCAGGTCGGGCACGGCAGGCGGCCGAGAGAGGCCACCTTCATTGCTGCTCGAACCCTGCGAGCGGGTCATCATGACGCCGATCCAGCCCTCGGGGGCTGCCGCATCGGTGTTGTTGTCCTCTACGAAGAACTCAGCGCTCAACGTCGTGCGCCGGCCCGCGTCCAGCGCCGCCCACTGTGTGAACGCGGTCCGGGGAGCCGTGCCGCCGGTCGACGTCGACGAGCCGAGCTGGACCTCCTCGCTAGTGAACCATTCGCATGCAGAGGGGAAGCAGGTCATGTTGTCGCTTCCGCCGAAGCCCCCCGCGCCTCGACGAGGCAGGACCTGTGACGTGCACGAGGCGACCGCGACTCCGTCGTCGTTGCTCCCGTCGCAGTCATCGTCGAGGTGGTTGCAGGTCTCGGTCCGAGGAGGGGTGTAGCCGGGGCCCCCGCACATCAAGCTCCCACCTACGCAGGTCTGAGTTCCTCTGGAGCAGATTCCCGTGTCGGTTCCACAGCTGTCTCCGAAGCCGACCACGTCCGGATCGGAGGCATCCTCGACCCCATCGCAGTCGTTGTCGATGCCGTCGCAGATCTCGGTGGAGGGAGGCATCCCCCCCGTGCAGGCGCCCCAGGCGCCGGCGGAGCACGTCTGCGTGCCTCTGCACTGCCCGGCCCCGCAGGGCTGGGTCGTGCCGTTCACGCAGCCACACCCCTCGTCGGTCAGCCCGTCGCAGTCCTCGTCGGTCGACCCGTCACACACCTCCGTGCCAGCTCCGATCGAGCCCGTGCACACGAGCATGCTGCCCGTGCAGGTCCTCGAGCCGGCGCGGCAGGCGCCGACGTCGGAGCCGCAGGACGCGCCGATGCCGACGACGTCGGGGTCCGAGGCGTCGTCGACGCCGTCGCAGTCCGTGTCCCGTCCGTCACACATCTCGGCCGTGGGGGACGCGCCGTCGCAGGGCTCCCACATGCCGGCGGTGCAGGTCTGCAGCCCTGCGCAGGCGCCGCGACCGCAGGAGCGGGAGGTGCCGCTCACGCAGCCGCACCCCTCGTCGACGGTGCCGTCGCAGTCGTCATCGCGCGTCCCGTCGCAGGCGTCCATGGGCGCCGGGGTCCGGTCGCAGGCGCTCCAGCCGCTGGCGGTGCAGGTCTCCACCGCGCCCGCGCACTCGCCCAGGCCCGGGCCGCACCCGCGGGTGGAGCCCTCGGGCGTGCAGAGGCAGTCCTCGTCGACGAGCCCGTCGCAGTCCTCGTCCACGCTTCCGTCACAGCGCTCGGCCGCGAGGGGGCTGATGGCCGCGTTGTTGTCGTTGCAGTCGGTCCCGCCGAACCGCATGCCCATCTCGTCTTCGTTGTAGCAGCCCTCGTCGGCCGCTCCGTCGCCGTCCACGTCGAGGAACCCGAAGGTCCGGGGGTTGCAGTCCTCGTCCGTCGGGTCGCCCGGGATACACATCTCCGTGTTCCCCGGGAAGACGCTCGGGTTGGAGTCGTCGCAGTCCCCCATGCAGGTGTCGACGCCGTCGCCGTCTTCGTCCACGCAGCCGGCCGAACAGCGCTCGCGCGTCTCGTCGCACTCCTCGTCGGCGCCGCAGGGAGCCTCACCCGCCACGCAGCCGCGGGCGTCCGCGTCCGGGCTGGCCGGGTTGCAGCTCTCGCTGCCCGTGCAGTAGAGGCCGTCGTCGCAGTCGGAGTCGCGCTCGCAGCTGGTCTGCATGGGCGCGTCGGGGGCGGCGTCGAGCGTGACGTCGGGGCCGGCGTCCTCGGGGACGGTGCCGTCCCCACAGCCTGCGAAGAACGTCGTGAGCGCGAGGGTCAGGCGAAGTGCGTATCTACGCATGGAGTCTCTCCTTTGGCGAAGGCCGTGAGCATACCGCAGGACCGCGGTCGCCCGTCGTCATCGCGGCGGAGAGGCGCCGGTTGCGGAAAAAAGAGTCAGCGCTCGCAGGTGGCGCGGCGGACGGTGGCGCCGACGTGCTCCGCGATGCCGAGGGCGACCGCGCCGAAGTCGGCCTCGCAGAGGGAGTGGATGGAGGCGCGGGTGCCGAGCGCGGCCGCGGTCTCCACAAGGCGGCGCGGTGGGTAGGCGACCCCGCGCTCGCTGCGGCAGCTGCTCTCGATGCCGACCAGGCTGGTGGCGTCGTAGCGCCGCTGCATGTCCCGGGCGGCGAGGATGGTCTCGGGGGCCTGGCCGACGAGGGCAGGGGGCACGCCGGCGACGATCTCGAGAGCGAACCCGCTGCCGCCCGCGCCCAGCGCGGCGAAGGCGTCGGCGTAGCGCGCGATGGGGTGGGCGGCGGCGGCCTCGGCGCGCGCGCGGGCGGACGGGCCGCCGGGCACGATGCGGGAGTAGAAGCCGCGCTCGCCGATCGACGCGTCGTCCTCGTCCGTCACGACGACGACGATGCGCACCGAGCCCGGGCGGAGGAAGCCGGCGTTCTCCAGCTCCGCGCGCCCGCGCAGGTCATCCAGCACGCCGCGCGCGTCCGCGCTCAGGGCGAGGAGGGCCGCCTCCAGAGGCTGCTCCACCGCGCAGCCCGCGACGCCCACCGAGGCCAGGCACGCGAACTCGGCCACGGAGGCCTCGGGCGCCTCGGGGTCGACCGAGACGAAGCCCGCCCCGCCGCAGTCGCCCCGCCGCAGCACGCCGCTCCGGCCGTCTCCCGGCCCGCCCCCCGAGCACCCCGACGCCACGGCGACGCCGAGGTCCGCGGTGACCACGCCGACGTGCAGATCGGTCACCGGGGGGAAGTCGCGCACGCCGTCGGCTCCCGCGTCGCCTGTCACCAGCGCGCGCAGGAGGTCGTCGAACGAGTCGCGCAGGGCGTCCTGCTCCTCCTCCATCGACTCGGAATTGTCGATGACGAAGAGCAGATCGACGGGCGGGACCTCCTCTGGATCGTCCGGCGTGCCCTCCGGACACTCGAACTCCTCGAGGACGCCGTGAGAGCCATAGCAGGCGCCGAGCAGGAGGAGCGCGGCGGCGGCGAGCGGGATGTGACGCACGCGGTGAGTCGTCAGCGAGGAGCGCGGTTTCCAATCGCGCCCAGGACGCGGCCCGCGAGCGCGGCGCCGCTCCGGAACGCCGCCTCGACCTTGGCGTCGAGGCACCAGTCACCGCACACCCCGAGCCCGACTGCCGCCTCGAAGAGGCAGGGCTCGCCCAGCGCCGACACCGTCCGGGCGTGGCGCCAGCGATGCGCCACCGCCTCCGTCGGTGCGGCGCCGGTCAGGGTCGAGAACGCGCCGGCGAGGTCCGCGGCCACGTCCTCCGCGCCGTCTTCGAGGTGCGCCTCGGACCAGGTCGGGCTGGCGTGCAGGACCCAGGTCTCCGCGCCGTCGCGCTCGGGCTTGCTGGCGTCCCGCGCGATCCACGCGAGCGGCCCGCCCTCGACGCGCGCCGCGTCCCAGCCCGGGTCGAGGCGGTCGGAGAGTCGCACCATCACCGCGCAGCACGGGGCCAGCGCCACGTCGTCGAGCCGACCCTCGAGAGCCGTCCCCTCGAGGAGCGCCGCGCTCTGCGGCGCGGGGGCGGAGAGCAGCACGTGGTCGAACTGGCCCAGCGCGCCGTCCTCCGCGTGCAGCGTCCATCCGGGCTCGAGCGAGGTCACGCGGCGCCCGTACCGGACGTCGAGATCGGCGGCCAGGTGCGACGCGAGCGCGCTCATCTTGGGCGTGGCGACCCAGCGCGCGGCGCGAGGCTCGTCTCGCGTCACCGCCCCATCACGCAGCGTGGCGAAGCGGGCGTCCCAGGGGGCGACGATCCCGTCCTCGGCCCAGCTCTCCACGTACCGCGCGAACACGGGGTCGCGGGCGCTGAAGTACTGCGCGCCGTGGTCGAAGCGGACGCCGTCGCGTCGTCGGGTCGAGGTGCGCCCCCCGGGGCCGCGCGCCTTCTCGAACACGGTCACCTTCACCCCGTGGTCGTGGAGCGTCCGGGCGCAGAGGAGCCCGGCGATGCCCGCGCCGACCACGGCCACCCGCGGGACCTCGCGCGCGAACGGGCGTGAGGTCTCGGTGGCGTAGCGGGCGACGTCCATGCGCGACGCGTGATGTGCCATCGAGCGGCTCCGCACCTTCCCGAGGACGGGCGTCTCTTCGAACGGTCGGTCGAAGAGGCCGAGGCACCAGAGCAGGCCGCCGTAGGAGGCCGGGTCCCGCCCGTCGAGCGCGTAGCGGTGGTTGAGGTCGACCAGCCGCTCGAGGGCCCGCTCGGGCGTGGCGCTCCAGCCGACCAGCGCCTTGCCCCAGGTCATGCGTAGGTTGTTGTGCAGCTCGCCGTGGACCAGCAAGGATCGCTGCGCGGCGTCCCAGAGGGGCGCGCCGCTCTTCGCGCGGGCGAGCGTCTCCCAGGAGCGGAGCTCCCGCGGGTCGTCGCGGTGCGCGTCGAGCGTCTCCCGGGCCCACGCGGGGAGCGCGGACAGGGTCCCGGGCGCGTCCTGATGGGCGCACCAGCAGTAGGCGAGCTCACGCCAGGTCAGCAGCTCGTCCAGGTACTTCTCCGCGCCCACCCCGTGCGCCTCGCGCGCGATCCGGAGCGGGGAGACCATGCCGTAGTGCAGATACGGGCTCATGCGGCTCACGCCGCGACGGTTCGGATCGTTGCGGTCCTTCGCGTAGCGCGAGAGCCCGCGGGCCTGGAAGGCGTCCCAGCGCGCGTAGCCGGCCGCGCTCCCGCCCCGCGTGTCGGGCACGGGCCCGACCAGGTGATCGATCTCGCACGCGGCGACGAGCTCGGGGATCGGGGTGTCCAGATCCGTCGGCGTGTAAGGCAGGTCGGGGACGAACGACGACGGGTCGGGCTGCTCCTCCCACGGGGTCCGCAGCGCCTCGTCCCAGAGCGCCTGCGTGGCCTCGCGGAACGCGAACGCGCGGCTCGGCGCCTTCGTCGTCGCCTTCATCGGGGCGACGCACGCCGTGTCCACCAGCAGCACCGGGACCTCGGCGCGGCGCGCGAGGGCGCCCGTCCAGCCGGACAGGGGCGGCACGGGCATGTCTTCGGTGACGACGAGCCCGGCCTGCCTGGCGAGCTCCACGAGCACCGGCCCTCGGTGACCTTCGCGCTCGAGGTGGAACGCGTAGCCGATGCCCCGCTGGGTCAGCGCGTCCCGGACGTCGCGCGCGCCCTCCAGGATGAACGTGTGGTGCCGGTCCGAGGCGTACGGATACCGCTCGCTCAGGCCGTGATGCACGAACACGCCCACCCCGAGCTGCGCGCCCAGCCACAGCGCGACGTCGAGCGCCGGGTTCTCGTGCGCGCGCGCCGCGGTGCGCATCCAGTACACGATGAAGGCGGGGCGAGCGTCGGGCGCCGGGCCCAGCCGGCGGCAGCGCGCGGCGAGGGGCGCGGGGAGGCGAGGGTAGACGTCGGCGAGCGTGCTCACTCGGGAGGCCTGGGTTCAATCGGCTCATCCCGCGATCGGGATCAGCTCCTTCAGCAGCCGGGCCCGCTCTCGCGCCAGGGGCACGGTCGGACGCTCGGGGTGCTCGAGGTGCAGCGCGTACGTGCCCGCGCCGGCCGGCTCGAACCCCGCGATGCGGTCGAGTCGCACCAGCGTGCCGCGGTGGCTGCGAAAGAACTCGTCCTTCGGCACCCGCTCTTCGACCGCGGAGAGCGTGAGATCGAGCGCGTAGCGATCCTCGTCGGTGACCGCCCAGACCAGCTCGTCCTTCACCTCGAAGTAGACGACGTCGTCGATCTGGACGACGACGTGCTTCCCGCGCCGCTTGACGGCGAGGCGGGTCAGCGTCGCGTCCGGGTTCTTCGCCGCCGGCATGCGCTCCATCGCGCGCTCCACGGCCTTGGTCAGGCGCTCCAGGCGGACCGGCTTGAGCAGGTAGTCGACGACCCCCGCCTCGTACGCGCGGATGGCGCCGTCGTCGTGCGCGCTCACCACGACGACCGAGATCGCGTCCGAGCGCTTCATCAAGGTCTCCGCGAGCGCGAGCCCATCCGGGCCCGGCATGCGCAGGTCGACGAACACCGCGTGCGGCGCCGCCTGCTTCAACATCTTCAGCGCGGAGGGCGCGTCGCCCGCCTCGCCCACCACCTTCACGTCCAGCTGCTCCAGCAAGAAGACCAGCTCGTCGCGGGCCAGCGGCTCGTCGTCCACCACCAGCGCCCTCAGCTTCCGTGTGCTCACGCCGCCTCCCTGTCTTCTTCGAGCAGCTCGCGCTCCTCCACCGGCAACCGCACGATCGCGCGCATGCCCTCCGCCGTCGGGCTCAGCCCCAGGCTGGCGCGCTCCCCGTAGCGCCTGGCCAGCCGTCGGCGCAGCGTCTCGAGCGCAATTCCACTTCCACGGTCCATGGGGGGCACCCTGTTGCCGCTCGCGCGGTCCTCCACCTCGATCACGAGGATGTCTTCCTCCAGGCGCGCACGCAGCGCGACGGTGCCCGGACCGTCCCGACGCCCCACGCCGTGCTTCACCGCGTTCTCCACCAACGGCTGCAAGAGGAGCGGCGGCACGCGGATGGCCGCGAGCGACTCCGGCAAGGACACGCTGACCTCCAGCCGCTCGTCGCCCAGCCGCGCGCGCTCGATCGCGAGGTACGCCTGCGCGTGGTCCACCTCCGCGGCCAGCGGCGCCTCGTCCGGATGGGACAGCAGGTACCGGTACAGATCCGCCAGGTCGCTCACGAGCTCGCGGGCCCGCATGGGGTCTCGTCGAATGGTGGCGCGCACCACGTTGAGCGCGTTGAACAGGAAGTGCGGCTCGAGCCGTCGGCGCAGCGACTCGAGCGCCGCCGTGTCCGCCGCCGCGCGCGCCTCCACCAGCGCGATCGCCTGCTCCTCGCGGCTGACGACGAGGCGCGCCACCGTCACGAACAGGGTCACGCCCGAGGCCACGACGACCAGCTTCACCAGGTGAGCGGGCCAGGCGGGCACGTAGCGCGCCGCGTGTCCGACCGCGATGAGCCCCACGCCGACCACCACGAGGTGGATGGCCTGGATGCCGATCGACGTGACGAACACGCGCCAGCCCGTGAACCAGCGCGGGCGCCGCTGCGCGACGATCCCGGCGAGCACGCCGTCGGTGATCGACGCGGCCAGCACCCACGGGGCCGTCTCGGCGTCGACGAGCGCGGAGTAGAAGAGCCCGCCGCCCAGGCCCGCGAGCGCGCCCGCCTTCCAGCCGCCGAGGATGGCCGCGATGAGCACGCCGATCGCGCGGACGTTGATGTGCTCGCCGCCCACGTGGAAGCCGAGCATCGCCCCCCAGGCGGCCAGCCCGAGCCCGAGCACCACCGCGGCGAGCTTGTCCCTCCGCCGTCCGACGCCGAGGAGGCGGTTCCGGAGCGGCGGGATCAGCACCGCGACGAGCGCCGCCGCCGCGAGCAGGCCCATCTTCTCGGCCAGCTCGATCAACAGGGTCGCCGCGTCGGAGCTCTCCACGCAGGCCTACGGTAGCAGCGGACCGAGGGGCGGCACCCGCTTCGGGGTGAGCCGTCGCGCGGGAGGGGTGAAGCTACTCCCCGAGGGCGTCGACCGCGTCGGCCACGTCGGCGTCCAGGGTGAGCGTCGGCGGGCGCTCCACCGCGCGCGTGTAGAGCGGATAGCGGACCGAGACGGTGCCCTCGAAGGGAGGTACCTCGAGATCGTCGATCGCGCGCTCCAGGCACTGACGGAGCGCGTCGCTCAGCCGCCCCTGTACCTCGGCGTCGATGATCTCGCGATCGGCGAGCCGGAAGCTGTAGGTGGCCCGCGTCTGGTAGGCGGCGCGACCTCTGCGATCGTCGCGGAAGCACCCGCGGGCCACGGGGACGATGCGCTGGCGCAGCAGATGGAGGAGCGAGCGCGCCGGGAGGCCGGACTGGTCGGCGTGCCGGGCCAGCCGCGCGATCCTCTCGGGCTGGTCAGCGGCCTCGACCTCGGGCGCGCTTGCCTCCGCGCCGTCGCCGATGACGGGCTGATCGCAGCGGCGCGTGTCGGCCAGCGCGAGGCGCGTGCCCACCGGCACGGGGGCGTCGGCGTCTCTGAATGTGCCTTGTGGTGTACAGGTGGCGGGCGGCGAAGGGTTGGCCACCGCCACGAGCCGGAGGGGAGGCGCGCTCCGGACGCGGACGGCCAGGCGATCGGCGAGCGCGCGCGCGAGCGGCGCGGGGGGCGCGGCGGCGCGGACACCGAGCACGCGGACGGGGCCCGCGACGACGCCCTCCCAGACCCGCTCCTCTCCCGCGCGCAGACGCCCGAGCGCGACCGTGCGGCGCCCGATCCGGGCCGTCAGCCGTGGCTCGACGACCGGCGCGAGCAGGGCGCGGATCCGCTCCTCGAGCGCCTCCATGCCGTGGCCACGCGCCGCGCGGTCGGCCTCGACGCCCGCGTCGACGACCATCACGTCGGCCGCCTCCGCGGCGCCGCGCAGGCCCGGCGTGCTCGGCCGATCGGCGACGTTGAGGAAGGCGACATCCGCGCCGCTGCGGCGCGCCTCCAGGAGCGCCCTGCGCGCGCCCGCGCCCGTGGTCAGGCCCCCGTCGCCGATCACGAGGATCAGCGGGTCGCTCGACTCCCGAACCCACGGCGACACGGTGTCCCACGCGGCCTCGAAGCGGGTCGCGCTCCCCATCTCACCCTCGAGCGCGCGCGCGATGCGCATCAGCGGCACGTCGGTGGGTGGGGTCGGAGAGGGGAGGATGGGCTCCGCGCGGGCGGCGAACGCGGCGACGCGGAGCCGCGACCGGCTCGGCAGCGTGGAGAGCAGCGCGGCGACGGCCGGCGCGATGCGACCGCGCGCGGAGCCGGCGGTGGAGGGCGAGGCGTCGAGCAGGAGCACGATGTCGCGTGGGCGCACGGGCTGGGGCGCCGCCACGACCCGCAGCCTCGCGCACCGAGCGCCCGCGCACGCGACGCGGAACGCCTCGGCCTGGACGGCCGGACCTCCGTCCATGCGCGCGGTGACCTCGGCCGGCTCCCACGCCGCGCGCTCGACCGGCCTCTCCACCGCGTCGATCCCGTCGATGGCGCCGTGGCTGAGGGTGTCGGAGCGCACCCGGAGCACCGACGGCGCGATCCGGTTGTCGCGCCCGCGCGCGGGCAGCGTCCAGCGCACTCTCCCGCCCCGGACCGGGGCGCTGACCACCCAGCGCGCGGTCAGCGTCAGGCTCGGCTCGGCGCGCGCGTCGCGAGGGGTGGGGCGGATCGGCGCGGCGCGCACCCAGATGGCGTGCCCCGCGTCGTCCTCGCCCGGCGCGGCCTGCGCCACCGGTGCGCCGAAGCGCGCGCTGCGACCGCGGAGCGCCTCGTCGTAGGCGCCGACCGCCGTCCCTCCGCCCTCCGCGACGACCCCCTCGCGGCAGCCGTCGGGGCTGCACACCTCGAGGTGCGCGAGCGAGGCGCCGTCGGGGACCGCCAGTCGATAGCGGAGCTCCGCCGGGTAGCGCGCGCTCGACGTGAAGCGCATCCGCTCCTCGACGACGGCCATCCCGTGGCCGAGCCACACGTCGACCTCGTGCCCGGTCTCGCGCACCCCCGCGATGGCGTGGAGCACCTCTCCGCGCTGCACGGGGATGGGCGCGTGCGCCTCCTCCTCGACGGTGGTCGGGGAGACGCGCTCGAGCTGATCGCTCCGGTCGATGCCGAGCGGGTCGTCTTCCTCGTTCGAGAACGGGTCCTGCTCCACCCAGTCGGGCAGCCCACCGTCCTGCGCGGCGGCCGGGGTGGCCATCGCCAGGGCGAGAATGAAGGGCAGGGCTCGTGCGTTGCGCGGCATGGAAGCGAGACAGCGGCGGCACGCTGGGGTTCCGCCGGGGGATCGAGGCCCGGCCCGCCCAGGATGGCGCATCGGACGCCGGCCCGCGAATCGCAGGTAGTAAGGACGCGACGGGATGGTTATCCTGCCCGCGTCCACCAGCCGAAAAGGGAGAGCGCGTCGATGGGGATCATGGATTTCATCAGGCAGGGCACGCAGGAAATGATGGTTGCGCGGCCCGACTCGGCCAAGCAGTACATCGTCTACAAGCACCCCGAGCAGACGATCCCGAAGTTCTCGCAGCTGACGGTCGACGCAGACGAGGCGGCGGTGTTCTTCCGGGATGGCGCCCTGGTCGGCGTGCTCCGGACGGCCGGCGCGGCGCAGCGCCACACGCTGGACACGGGCAACATCCCGTTCCTCAGCAACCTCGTGGACTCGTTCACGGGCGGGAACATCTTCGTCACCGATCTCTACTTCGTGACGATGCGCCCCTTCCGCGGCGCGCGCTTCGGCGGCGCGCTCCCGCCCATCAAGGATCCCGAGCTGGAGATCACGCTCACGCCTCGGATCTTCGGTGAGTACGCGTGGCAGATCACGCACCCCGACCGCTTCATCGTCAGCTACCTCGGCATGGGCGGGCAGCAGTCGAACGAGCAGGTCGAGCGCTGGATCACCACCAAGTTCATGAACGCGGTGAAGAAGAGCCTCCCGCAGTTCATCATCCGCCAGAAGGTGGAGGTGCAGCACCTGGCCGCCTATCACGACGAGATCGGCCAGATGTTCATGCAGAAGTGCGAGGACCTCTCCGAGATCGGGGTGCAGTTCCTCGAGCTCGGTGACTTCTCGATCAACTTCGACGCCGACGATCAGAAGCGCCTCGAGGAGGCTCAGGCGCGCTACGCGGACCTCAAGGTCAAGAAGCGCGCGAAGGACGAGCTCGGCGGCGGCAACTTCATGAACTACGCCGCGGGCGAGGCGATGCTCGGCGCCGGCCAGGGCATGGCGCAGGGCGGAGGCGAAGGCGGCGGCGGCGGCGGCGCGATGCAGGGCGGCGCGGGCCTCGGCATGGGCTTCGCCATGGCGAACATGTTCGCGCAGAACATGCAGCCCCAGCAGGGCCAGCCGCAGCAGCCCCCGCCCCAGCAGCCTCCTCCCCAGCCGGTGCAGGCGGGCGGCGGCATGGTGCAGTGCCCGTCGTGCTCGGCGACGGTCGCCCCCGGGAAGTTCTGCGCCGAGTGCGGCAGCTCGCTCGTGCCGCAGCCCAAGCCGTGCCCCTCGTGCAGCACCGTCGCGGCGCCCGGCGCGAAGTTCTGCGCCGAGTGCGGCACGAACATGCAGGGCTGAGACGGCCGACTCTCCCGAGGCCCGCGCGCCGCTCCGGTGCGCGGGCCTTTTTGCGTCCGCCGCCCGTAGCCCTCAGAGGGAGGGCGGCTGCTCCGGCACGCGCTCGCGGACGTCCCGCGCCGACGCCGCGTCTCCGAGCCGCTCGTACGCGTCGGCGAGGAGGGAGACCTCCGCGTCGCTCGCCGCGTGGTTCTCGAGCACGTAGATGGTGCACTCGTACTCCCCGCGGCCGAAGCACGTCCGCGCGACCGAGAGCCGATCCTCGCTCGACAGCTCGGGGGTGCCGACCCTCGTCACGATCGCCTGGCGCGCGCGATGCGGGATCACCAGGCCCGCCGCCTGCTCCTCGATGCACTCCCGCAAGCCCTCCGGCCCGTCGGAGACGTCCACCTCGGTGACCGCGCCGGCCGCGTCGGTGGTCAGGCGCACGTCGAAGATCGTGGTCTCCCGCGTCCCTCGCGAGAGCCAGCAGCCATGGAACGCGCGCTCACCGACCGCGCGCACGTCCGGGTCCGACACGAAGTACGGGGAGCGGTGCGCGGGCAGATCCCCGAAGCGCGCCGCGAGCGCCTCGCCGGTCGCGCTCGTCGGGCGCTCCTTCGTCGCCGCCTTGGCGTGCTCGCGCGGCGCGCTCGTCGGCGCCAGCGTGGCGATCAGCCAGCCCGCGGTCATCGCGGCCAGGATCGCGCCGATGGCCCCGAGGCGCCGGGAGACGGTCGGCCGCGACACCTGGAGCCGCTCGGCGATCTCCGCCTGGGAGAAGCCCGCCAGGCGCAGCCCGAGCACTTCGCGCAGCTCCTCGTCGGCGCCGTCGAGGTCCATCAGCTCGCGCGCCACGGCGTTGTCGTGCGGGTCGTCGTGGGAGGCGGCCAGGTCCGGCTCGCTCCCTCGCTCGAGCTGCGGGGGCACGGCCGCGCGCATCAGCCGCCGCCGCCGCGCGCGCTTGCGCCGCTCCTCCGAGAGGTGGGCCTTCAGCCGCAGCGTCAGGTAGGAGCGCAGCGAGGTCTTCGCCTCGCCCGCGGTCAGCTCCGCGAGGTAGCGCGGGAGCCAGCGGTCGCAGCTCATCATCAGCAGCTCGCCCAGGACGTCCTCCGGGTCGGCCACGTCCCGGTAGCTGGGGGCGAGCGCTCGCGCGATCCGCTCGAGCTCCCGGAGCAGCGCCCGCCACGAGGCGTCGTCCATCTGCTTCGACCACGCGGCCAGCCAGCGCGAGGCGTCCGAGCCCGGCTCGGCGCGCACCGCCTCCGCGACCGTGAACGACCCGCTCTCTTCCGTCTGGACGCCCAAGACCACCCTCCCGTCACTCTGACACGGGACGAGCCGCGACTTTGGTTCACGGCGCCCGAGATTTGACTCCGGCCGGGGACCCCGCATCCTGCCTCCGTGGGATTGCTCCGCACCCTGCTCGCGGCTGGCTTCGTGCTGGCGTTCGCCTTGCTGCAGTCCGAGGGAGGATGCGGCGGCTACGAGCCGGAGCCCCGCAAGGGCGAGGGAGACCCCTGCACCCGCACCGACGAGTGCCAGAGCCACCTCGAGTGCAGCGGCGGCGTGTGCCGCGAGCCGTTCGAGCCGGAGCTGGACTCGGGTCTGCGGGACTCGGGCGCGGCCCCCAGCGACTCCGGGGTGGACCCCGCCGATGCGGGTGGGGAGCGCGACGCGTCCACGGCTGGCGACGCCGGACCCGATTCGGGGGCGTTCGACGGCGGCTGAAGGTTCCGCTGTCGCTTGCGCCGCCCGTCGCCCATTCCCTATCCTCAGGCCAGCCGATGCGCATCTGTCCGCAGTGCGGAACGCGATTCCAGGAAGCTCTCCAGTTCTGCCCCAACGATGGCGCGCAGACCTACGAGGCACAGGAGAGCCAGGAGTCGCCGACCGATCCGCTCCTGGGGCGGGTGATCGACGGTCGATACCGCATCGAGAAGCAGATCGGTGAGGGCGGGATGGGCGTGGTCTACATGGCCACCCACACCGTCCTGCAGAAGAAGCTCGCCCTGAAGGTCCTCCGCGGGGACAGCTCCAAGGACGCCGACGTCGTCCAGCGCTTCATGCAGGAGGCGCAGGCGGCGACCAGCATCGGCCACCAGAACATCATCGACATCTCGGACTTCGGCCGGCTGCCGGACGGCGCCGTGTACTTCGTCATGGAGTACCTCGACGGCCTGTCGCTCGCCGACATGATCAAGCGCGGCGGCTCGATCCCGATGGCCGACGCGGTCCACATCATCCGCCAGATCGCGTCGGCGCTGGACGCGGCCCACGCGCGCGGCATCGTGCACCGCGACCTCAAGCCCGACAACATCATCGTCATTCACCAGGGCGACGACCCGCTCTTCGTGAAGGTCCTCGACTTCGGCGTGGCCAAGGTCGGCGGCGGGGCGAGCAAGCTGACCAAGACCGGCATGGTCTTCGGCACGCCGCACTACATGTCGCCCGAGCAAGCGGCTGGCCACAGCGTGGACGCGCGCACGGACATCTACGCGCTCGGCGTGATCATGTACGAGATGTTCACCGGCAAGGTGCCGTTCGACGCGGACACCTTCATGGGCATCCTCTCGAAGCACATGTTCGAGCCGCCCGCGAGCCCGAGCGAGGTGAAGGGCGCGTCGCTCGGTGCGCTCGAGTCCGTCACGCTGCGCGCCCTCGAGAAGAACCCCGACCAGCGCTACCTGTCGATGCAGGAGCTGATCGCGGACCTCGACACCGTCGCCGCAGGCGGCAGCGTGGCGGTCGGTGGCCGGCCTGGCGTGTCTCCGCCCGGAAACCTCGCCGACGCGCTCGAGCCGCCCAGCCACCTCGAGGTGGCGGCGCAGCCGTCCGGGGGCGGCTCGAAGCTCGCGCTCGTGGCGGTGGCGGTGCTCGCGCTTCTCCTCGTCGGAGGCGGCGTGGGGACCGCCGTCTTCCTGATGACGGGCGACGACGAGGGCCAGGCCATGGCGCAGCAGACCGAGGCGCCGCCCCCGCCGCCGCCGGAGATCGAGGCCGAGCCCGACCCCACGCCGCAGGTGGAGACGCCTCCGACGCCGACCACGCCGGACGTCGCGACGATCGAGATCAGCTCCGATCCGGCCGGCGCCGAGGTCCTCCTCGACGGCGTCATGCTGGGCAACACGCCCATCCGCGTCGAGCGCCCCTCGGACGGCACACGGGAGGTGACCCTGCGCCTCCGCGGACACGAGACGACGCCCGTCCAGATCAGCCCTCAGTCCGGCGACAGCCTGAGCATCACGCTGGAGCCGGAGCGGGCGGCCACGCCGTCGCGCCGTTCGCGCAGCGGCGGACGCTCGCGCTCGAGCGAGGCGACCCCGCCGACGCCGCCGCCCACGCAGCCGCCGCCGACGCGCTCGACCCGTCGCGGCTCCACCAGCGAGGTCGTCGACCCCTGGGCCATGTGAGCCCCCTGATCCACCGGGCCCACGCCTGATTCGGGACGATCTCTTCCCACTCAGGCATGATGCGGCCGATGCAGATCGCGACGCGGACCCTCTCCCTCCTGGCAACGCTGGCGCTCGGTTGCGGCGGCGGCAGCCAGGGCTCGACCATCGGCACCGACCAGGACTTCGAGGTCGTCGACGCGCCAGCGCCCACCGTGCCGGCGTACGTCACCGCCTCGGCCGAGGGAGAGGCGGTGCTGAGCGAGGGCCCCGCGGGCGACGCCGTGCGGGCGGGCGTCGCGTCCGCGTCGGCGACGCACGAGATGCCCATCGAGGGCGACCCGCGCCTGGCGCGCCTCGCGCAGTGGGTCGCCGACCGGCTCGGCCCGGACGGAGAGCCTCCGCCCAACGAGATCGTCGAGTTCTTCGCGCGCCACCTCGGCCTGGTCGAGCCGGTGCCGCACATCATGGTGCTGGGGCAGCCCGCCGACTCGCTCGAGGAGGGCATCGCCAGCTCCGTCGGGCAGTTCATGAACCGACAGACCTACAACCGCTGGGGCGCCGCGGTCGTCGAGCGCGCCGGCCTCTCGGTCGCGGTGGTCATGCTCTCGTGGCGCTGGGTCGAGCTCGAGCCGGTGCCGCGCCAGGTCAGCGAGGGCGACCCCATCGCGGTGCGAGGGCGGCTCATCGGAGACCACCGGAACCCGGCCGTCGTCGTGGCCCAGCCCGACGGCCAGGTGCGCCGACTGCCCGCCGGCAGCGGCCCCGACTTCGACGTGCGCGTGCCGACCGGCGCGGAGGGGACCTACCAGGTCGAGGTCGTCGGGCGCGGCGAGCACGGCGACACGGTCATCGCGAACTTCCCCGTCTTCGTCGGCACCGAGATCCCCCGACAGGTGCGCCTCAGCGGCGTCGCCGATGGCGGCGGCCGAGACGTCGAGAGCGTTCGGCGAGAGCTCATCGAGATGCTCAACGAGACGCGCCGCGGGGCCGGCCTGCCGGAGCTGACCGAGCACGCCGGGCTGCGCGAGGTCGCGCTCGGTCACAGCCGGGACATGGTCGCCAACGACTACATCGGTCACCAGTCTCCGCGCAGCGGCACGCCCGCCGACCGCGTGCGCACGAGCGGGCTCCAGAGCGGGCTCGTGCTCGAGAACATCGGCCGCGGCTACTCGGCGGCCGAGATCCACCGCGGCCTGATGGAGAGCCCGGGCCACCGCGCGAACCTGGTCAACCCGGACGTGAGCCACGTCGGCATCGGCGTCGTGGCGCAGCCCGAGGGCGCGCGCAGCGCCTTCATCGTCACCGAGGTCTTCGTGCGCATGGCCGAGCGCGTCGATCTGGCGGGCGCGCCGTCGACGATCGTCGACCTGATCAACCGCAGCCGCAGCGCGCGCGGAGCCCCTCCGGTGGAGATCCAGGATCACCTCTCCGAGGCCGCCCAGAACGCCGCCACCGAGTTCTTCGCCGACCCGGGGCTCTCCCAGCAGGACACGGTCGACGACGCCAGCGCGAGCCTCCGGCGCTTCGCCATCGCCTACCGTCGCCTCGGCGGCGTCATGGCGATCGTCGCCGACGTCTCCGAGGCCGGCGCGCTCGAGCCCACCCTCGACCCGGACGTCCGCCACGTCGGCATCGGCGTCGCGCAGGGGACCCGCCCCGACACCGGGCCCAACGCGATCGCCGTGGTCATCATCCTCGCCTGGCCGCGCTGATCTCAGGGTCTCCAGTCGCCGATGAACACGTGGCCGTCCGGGTCACGCCCCGGGGGCGGGCTCGCGCTGGTGGCGATGACCAGGTCGTCCACGAAGCAGTGGTTGTCGGGCGGGCGCTCGTTGTTCCAGTAGGTGAAGAGGTAGAACGCGTCGATGTCGCCGCCGGCGTCGGGGATGGTGGGCACGTCGGTGCGATCGAAGATCAGCTCGCCGTCCCGCCAGATCCGGACGCGCCCCCCGCCGCCCTCGTCGACCGACCGGTCGTCGATGGAGAGGTACATCTCGTAGCGCTCCCAGCGATCGCGCGGGATCGGGGCGCCGTCGTAGACCTCCCAGCGGTTGTGGATCTCCTTGATCGTGCGCAAGACGCTCGTCGGTCCGTCGGCCTGGTCGATGTAGAGGTCGTTGTAGCCGCCGTTCTCGCGGCTCTCGAAGCGCGAGTGGAGGCGGAGGAACTTCATCCACGGGCTGGCCGAGAACTCGAAGCCGCTCGGCCAGTACACGTCGAGGCGGACCCAGATCTCCGCGCCCGCCTCGAGCGGCGGGTCGATCGAGACGATGCCTCCCCAGCGACCGAAGCCGCCTCCGTCACCGCTCGCGATGGCCATCCGCGCGCTCCGCTCGCCGCGCGCCGCCTGCTCCGCGCTGGCCGTCGTGCGCCCCGCCGAACCGAACACGACGCCGCTCAGCCGCGTGCCGTCCGCGTAGCTCTCGAAGTCTTCGGCGAGGTACGGCACGAACGAGCTGGCGCCCGCGTCTTCCCGCACCGCGGCGTCTTCACCGACCGCGCCATCTTCGCGAGCGGCGGCGTCGGCGATCGAGGCGTCGCCCGGGAGCGGGTCCCGCCCGCCGTCCGCGCGGTCGACTCGGCCGCCGTCTTCGGCCCGGACGGAGCCAGAGTCCATCGGGTCGACGCCTCCGTCGTCACAGGCAGACAGCGCGAGGGCCACGCAGAGGACGCTGATCCTGGGCATCCGATCGAGGTGCAGCATGTCTGGAGCCTGCGCGGGGCCTCGTGCCCGCTCCACTAATTCGCGCTGACCTTCGCTCCGATAAGGGGAGATCAGTCGTCAGACCCACCGCGCTCCGCCCACCCTCTTCATGGGCGTCGACGTGTGGCGCACGAACTCCGGGAGGCAGGGATGAGCTCGAGCGAGTCGCGAAGTGGGTTGAGTCGGCGCCGATTCCTGGTCGCCACGAGCGGCGCGTTGGCGGGCGCGGCGTGCAGCTCGATGGGCCTCGGCGACGATGGCGGTCTGGGCGTGGACGGCGGTCGGGGCGCGGACGGTGGTCCGGGCGTGGACGGCGGCCTGGGGGCGGACGGAGGGCCCGTCGATCCGGACGACGCCGGTTCGCCGGACTCGGGGGTCGGACCGAGCTGGCTGCTCCCGGAGGGCCACTATGAGGGCTACTTCCCGCTCCACGTGATCTACCCCCGCCCCGACGCGGAGACGGAGTCCTACGCCCGACATCGTCACGCCCACCCCGGCGTGCTCTACGAGATCCCCATCGGCGTGCAGTTCGGCAAGTGGCCCTACCGCTACGAGCTCGTCGAGGGGCCTCCCGGCGCGCGGGTCGTGCACGAGACGCTGGAGTGGAACGGCGCCGACGCGTTCGTCACGCCCGAGGGATACGGGGTGGTGGCGTGGGACGTCCCGGCGGCCGCCGCCGGAACGCACGGGTTCGTCGTGCGCGTCTACGACCAGGACCACGGCCGGTCCGGCGACTCCTTCGTGGACGTCGAGTGGACGACCACCGTCGGGACGTCGCAGTTCATCTTCCTCGACACCGTCGGCGGCGACGACGCGTCGGCGGACGGCAGCATCGACGCGCCGTTCCGGGAGCTCGCGGCCCTCCAGGACTCGGGGCGCGCCGGCGACAAGATCTGCTACATCCGAGAGACCGAGCACTTCGATCCGGATCACTCGCGGTTCGCGGGTGGCTACACCCCGAGCCCGCCCCGTCAGCTCACCTTCGGCGACGCGGACCACCCCAAGGCCTACGTCGCTTTCCCCGGCGAGACGGTCCACGTGAACACGGCCGGCCAGCGTGGCTTCGCCCAGTCGACCGAGGTCAACCACGACGTCTTCTTCGACCGCATCGTCAACGGCTACACCAACCAGAGCGCCAGGAACCGCGACAACATCAGAGTCGTCATGCACTGGCAGAAGTCCCATCGCTCGACGTTCTGGCGCATGGGCTGCATCCGCGCGTTCGGCGGCACGCGGAAGGACGACAATCACGGCTTCATCTGGTACTGGAACGCGGGCGGCGACGTCGACGACCAGACCGGCCACTCGTATCTCTACGCCGCCGACTGCTGGATGGACCACATGAACGTCGACCCAGGCCCGTCGGCCTCGTTCGACGGGGTAGGCTCGAACGGCCCGCACCTCTGGGAGACCTACACGACGAACTACACGTTGGCGGAGCGGCTGCGGGTCTCCAACAGCCATGTCGTCAACAACGGCTTCGTGATCGTCAAAGGGTCGGCGCGCGACGCGGAGATCCGCGGCTGCGTGACGGTGGAGGGCAACCGCGGCCAGTACCACGTGCGCGGTCTGGGCTCGAACACGAACGGCGAGACGCGCCGCGTTGCGCTCTGCTTCAACAAGACCGGCGGAGACGAGGCGCGCGTCTCCATGGGGCAGGCGGGCAGCAACCCTCCGTACGAGGCGATCATCGCCTACCGCAACTCGTGCTCGGGCGGCATCACCGCCGCGAGCAACCCCGCCGCGGCGAGCCAGGCCCACAACAACGTGGCGCGCGCGATCTCCGACGACGTCAAGGAGTCCTCGGGGAACGTCGACCACGCGGGCTCGGTGGGCGCCTTCTTCGACGGAGAGATGAACCTGATCGGGGAGGCACGCGCGATGTATCTCGGCACGAAGGGGGCGGAGATCGCCTGACCGCGCTGGAACGCCCGGCCCAGATCGGTATCCTCGGCCCCCATGACGGGCTCCCGATTCCTCCTGCTCGCGATCTTCCTCGCGCTCGGCTGCACCGGCCAGCTGGAGGCGTCCCGCTCACCGTCCGACGGAGGCCGCGGCGCGGGCAGCGACGCCCACGTCTCGCCGGACGCGGGCGGCGGAGGGGGCGGCGAGTGCATGCAGGCGCGCCGGCTCTGGCACGAGGACTTCGAGACCGGGACCTACGAGCGCTGGACGAGCGCGACCTACAACGGCGACTGGGGCCCCGAGAGCGGCGGCTGCCGGGAGACGGGGTTCTCCACCGAGCAGGCCCACGGGGGCACGCGATCGCATCGCTCGGCGATCCAGTGCCCGAGCCACACCGACGTGCACCGCGGCTACGGCGGGGTCGAGTTCGACGGCGACCGGCCGGAGCCCGCCTACACCAACGCGGGCACCGGGATCGACGCGCCCCACGGGGTCGTGGTCACGTTCTGGCGCTGGCTCGACGTCCCCTACGACTTCGGCGGCGGCCGATGGCTCAGCCTCTTCACCGTGAACACGGACTGCGGCTGGTCCGAGAGGGTCGTCACCCTCGGCCTCGACCAGCCGAGCCGCGTGCTGAGCCCGGCGCACACCGACCGCAACACGTTCGAGCCCGACGCGCCCGCGTTCCCCCTCCGTCAGTGGGTGCGGGTCACCGTCTACGTCAACGCGCACAGCGGGGAGCTGCACGTCTGGCAGGACGGCCAGAGCGTGGTGCACGCAACGTTTGCGCGCCCCTCGACGGACCTGTGCCAGTTCCACTGGGGCGCCTACGCGAGCGGAGACAACGACGGAGTCGTGCTCTTCGAGGACGATCAGAGCGTGTGGCGGCTGGCCGAGCCGTGGACGGACATGCGCCGCGAGCCTTGGCTCGACGGCGACGTCCCGGCCTGCGAGTGACCTCGCCTCAGAAGCGCTCTTCGCCGTGACCGGAGGTCGCCGAGCCGACGTTCTCCATCACGTTTCCGCCCATCTCTTCGTAGCGGAAGCCGTCGACGATGCGGTACGCCGGGCCGTCGTCGGCCGCGACGATCACGTCGACCGCGCCAGCCTCGTCGGCGCTGGGCGTGGCCACCACGAGCGTGTGGTCGTCGAGGATGGTCGAGCGCTCGGATCGCCGGCTGCCGAAGTAGACGGTGTAGCCGATGTCTCGACGGAAGTTGCTGCCCATGATCTTCACGGGCTGCTCTCCGGCCGTGGCCCCGGCCCGCGGGTCGAGGTTGTGGATCTCGAGATCGCCGCCCTCGCCCTCGCCGCACGCGCCCAGGGACGCCGCCGCGAGGACCCCGAGGCCCAGCGCCAGACCCATCACCTTCGCCGTTCGGAGCGTCCGCTTCCGGTCCGCCATCGACACCTCCTGCCGCGAAAGCGCGGCTCGGCGGAGACGATAGGCGACCGCGTGCCGGGGGGTCAACGATGGAGTTTCCCGTCCGGGGTCGCGCGCCCGGCGGGGCGATGCCATGCTTCGAGACGTTCGCGAGGCGACGTGCCTCGCGACCTGGCTTGACCTCCGCAGGCTGCGTCCGCATCCTTTCGCAGCCGTCGACCGGCCGCGGGTGCGCCCGCGCAGGCTGACCTACCCGACGAAGAAGAGGCCAAAACAAGGTGGCGAAGAAGAGCCTGCTCCTCGTGGACGCAGACCCCCGCAGCTTGCGGGTGTTGGAGGTGAGCCTGCGGAAGGCGGGCTACTCCGTCGCCACATGCCGGGACGCCCAGAGCGCGCTCGAGACCGTGGACCTCTCCGAGCCGGACCTGATCCTCTCGGACACGCGCTTGCCGGGCATGAACGGCTTCGAGCTCGTCGAGGAGCTGCGCAAGCAGGACGGGAACGACGCCATCCCGTTCATGTTCCTCTCCAGCGACAGCTCGGTGGAGAGCAAGGTCCGGGGGCTCGAGCTCGGCGTCGAGGACTACCTCACCAAGCCGATCTACATCAAAGAGATCATCACGCGGATCAACCTGACGCTGCAGCGCCAGGAGCGTGAAGGGCTCGCCAAGCGCACGTCCATCTCGAAGACGCGCTTCACGGGCTCCCTCGGCGACATGGGGCTCGTCGACCTCCTCCAGACCATCGACATCAGCCGCAAGTCCGGGGTGCTCGAGCTGACCAACGAAGGCCAGCGCGGCAGCATCAGCTTTCGCGACGGCCAGCTCGTCGACGCGGAGATGGGCCGTCTGGCGGCCGAGAACGCGATCTATCGCCTCCTCCTCTGGAACGAAGGCGAGTTCGAGATCGACTTCCGCCCCGTACGCGTCGAGCCGCGCATCACCGCCTCGACGCAGGCGATCCTCATGGAGGGGATGCGGCGGATCGACGAGTGGGGGCGGCTCCTGGAGCAGATCCCGACCCTCGACAACGTCTTCGAGGTCTCCGAGGAGGAGCTCGTCGAGCGGCTCGCGGAGATCCCCGACGAGATCAACCAGATCCTCCGCTTCATCGACGGGCGCCGCTCCCTGCTCCAGGTCGTCGATCTGGCGGGCGGGGACGACCTCGAGACCCTGACCGCCATCACGAAGCTCTACTTCGAGGGCATCGTCTACCCGACCGGGCGGACCGTCAGCCCCGATGAGCAGATCGACGACAACCTGTTGGTCGGCGAGGAGCCGCTGACGGAAGACGGGGACCTCGACGAAGCGGACGTCCCGGACCTCGTGCCGCGCGCCCCCACCGAGCCTCCGCCTGCAACGCTCGACGTCGAGGCGGCCACCGATCGTGCGAAAGCTGACGGCGGAGCCGTGGAAGCGGCCGGAGGTGTGTCAGAGGATGCCAGTGAAGATGTGCCAGATCTCGGCCTGATCGGCGCGGATCCGGGGACCGGCCCTGCCGGCATGGAAGATGCTGAGCCAAAGGATCTCGCGTCAGGACCGTCCGATGAGGCGACCGAGGCGCAGGTGCACGGCGAAACGAGCTTGGAAGTAGGCGGCGTCGACGACGACGAACCCCTGGACGAAGAAGCACCCCCCGAAGAAGCAGAGGACGAGGACGGCATGGCACGCAAGGGACGGCGCAGGCGCAAGAGGCGGGAGAAGGCGGCACAGGAGGCCCAGGCCCAAGAGCAAGGGCAACAGGAGGCGAAGGCCGATGAGGCCGAGTCCGCCAACAACGTCATCCAGTTCCCCGCCCAGTCGAAGCGCGGCGTAGCCACGTCTCAGGTCGCGGTGAACGACGGCGTGGTCGCCGGGAGCGACGAAGACGAGGACGAAGCCGACCGCGACGAGGCGATCGCGCGGCAGGACGACACGCAGACCGTCAAGCGCGACGAGCCCGCGGCCAAGGAAGAAGCGGCCGAGGAAGCAGCGCCCAGCGAGGCCGAGGCGGCCACCACCGTCCCGGATCTCACGGCCGAGGCCGAGCGCGCCTTGGCGGAAGACGACGACGCCACGGAGGCCGCGGCCGAGGAGCCCGCCGAGGAGGCAGAAGCGAAGGCCGAGCCCGCCGAGCAGCCCGCCGAGAAGGAAGAAGAGGCGAAGGCCGAGCCCTCCGAGCAGGCGGTCGAGAAGGAAGAGGCGAAGGCCGAGCCGGCCGAGGAGCCCGCGGCGAAGGAAGAGGCGAAGGCGGAGCCCGCGGCCAAGGAAGAAGCGAAGGCCGAGCCGAGCGGGCGCAAGCGCAAGAAGAAGCGCAAGTCCAAGAAGGCGCGCGAGCGCGAGGCCCGCAAGAGCGAGGCGCCGGCCGCGAAGTCCGCATCCGAGAAGCCGGCCGCGAAGCCGGAGTCCGAGAAGCCGGCCGCGAAGTCGAAGCCCGAGAAGGAGTCGGAGAAGGAGTCGGAGAAGCCGTCCGCGAAGTCGGAGTCGAAGAAGCCCGAGTCGGACTCCGACGCGCCGCGTCGCAAGAAGAAGCAGACGACCACCAGCGCCGAGATCCGCGCGGTCACCGCGACCGGTGAGCACGCCGCGGTGGCGGAGGACTTCTTCCGGTCCGAGCAGAAGGAGCACCAGGTCGAGCACGAGACCTGGGACGACCTGCAGAAGAGCGAGCTGCCGATCTCGCCCGGCATGAAGAAGGCGAAGTACGCGACCTTCGCGATCCTCGCGGCCGGGTTCGTGCTGATCGGCGGCTACGTCGTCTACCAGAACGTCATCATGCCCCAGCCGGTTCAGCTGAGCGGCGGCGCGCCGCCGGAGCTTCCCGACACCTTCGGGGACGAAGGAGAGACGACCCCGGACGAGCCCGAGCAGGCGCCGGAGGTCGAGGAGGCCGTCGCGGCGCCAGTCGAGGAGGCCGAGGGCGAAGCGGTCGAGGGTGAAGCGGTCGAGGGCGAAGCGGTCGCCGAAGGCGAAGAGGCGGCGCTCGAGGGAGAAGCCGAGGCTGCGGTCGAAGGCGAGGAGTCGGCCGAAGGCGAAGCCGTCGCCGCGGTCGAGGAGCCCGCGGCCGAGGAGCCGGCGGCCGAGGAGCCCGCCGCATCCCCCGCCGACGCGCGCCGCATCGCGCGCCAGGCGCTCAGCGCGCTGAACCGTCGTCGCAACGAGGAGGCCGCGCAGCTCGCGCAGCAGGCCCTCGCCGCCGACAGCACCATCGCGCTCGGCTGGCTCGTGCTCGGCGCGGCGCGCCAGGAGATGCGCGACGCCGCGGGAGCTCGCGAGGCGTATCAGAACTGTGTCGATCAGGGGCAGGGCCGCGAGGTCGGAGACTGCCGCGCGATGCTGCGCTGACGCACCCGTACCGCCTCTCTCCGACATGCCCGCGAAGGCGACTTCGCGGGCATGTCGCGTTCTGCTGAGCGTGCGACTGCGCATTGACACTCACGCTCGCGAGCCGTAGCCCACCCCCATGAGAGCGATGCAGAACGGCCTCGTGCGCCTCGCCGTGGAAGAGGGCGTCGGCCACATCGAGCTGTCGAACCCGCCCGCGAACGCCTACAGCGTCGAGATGATGCGCGACCTCGATCAGGCGATCCTCGAGGCGCGCTTCGACGACGACTGTCACGTCGTGCTCCTGACCGGCGCCGGAGAGAAGTTCTTTTGCGCGGGCGCGGACATCGGCATGCTCCAGGCGGTCACGCCGCGCTTCAAGTACCAGTTCTGCCTCCACGCGAACGAGACGATGCTGCGCATCGAGAACACCTCGAAGCTCGTCATCGCCGCGCTCCAGGGGCACTGCGTGGGAGGCGGCCTCGAGATCGCGCTCGCCGCGGACCTGCGCGTCGCGGCCGAGGGCTCGGGCAAGCTCGGTCTGCCGGAGGTCGCGCTCGGCGTGCTCCCGGGGACGGGCGGCACGCAGCGTCTCGCCCGGATGCTCGGCAAGGCCAAGGCCATCGAGCTGATGTGCGAGGGCACCCTGGTCGACTACGACCGCGCGGCCGAGCTCGGCCTCGTCAACCACGTCTGGGACGCGGACGGGTTCCTCGACCGCGCCAAGGAGTACGCCCGCTCGTTCTGTCCGCCGCTCAAGGCGTCGATGGCGGTGGGTCACATCAAGCGCGCCGTGCAGGCGGGCGCCGAGATGAGCCTGGAGAACGGCCTCGCCCTCGAGCGCGAGCTGCAGCAGCGGCTCTTCGAGAGCGAAGACGCGAAGGAAGGCCTCGCGGCATTCAACGACAAGCGCAAGCCCGAGTTCCGCGGGCGCTGAGACGAAGGAAGACAGCATGACCGAAGCCGTGATCGTCGACGGGCTGCGCACGCCCATCGGGAAGTACCGCGGAGAGCTCGCCGGCGTGCGTCCGGACGACCTCGCCGCCCACGTGATCCGCTCGCTCGTCGAGCGGCAGCCGAAGGCGAAGGACGCCATCGAGGAGGTCATCTTCGGCGACACCAACCAGGCGGGCGAGGACAACCGCAACGTCGCGCGCATGGCGACCCTCCTCGCCGGGCTCCCCGACGAGGTCAGCGCGGTCACCGTCAACCGCCTCTGCGGGAGCGGGCTCGAGGCGCTCATCCAGGCCTCCCGCGCCATCCGCCTCGGCGATCACCAGGTGATGCTCGCGGGCGGCGTCGAGTCGATGAGCCGCGCGCCCTACGCGATGCCGAAGGCCGAAGAGGCCTACCCCCGCAAGGCGCCCAAGGTCTACGACACCAGCCTCGGCTGGCGCTTCGAGAACCCCAAGCTCGCCGAGCGCTTCCCGCTGATCTCGATGGGCAACACGGCCGAGAACGTGGCCGAGAAGTACGGCGTCTCGCGCGCCGATCAGGACGCGTTCGCGCTCTCCAGCCATCAGAAGGCGGCGGCGGCCTGGGAGGCGAACCGCTTCGCCGACGAGATCGTGCCCGTCACGACCCCGCCCGCGCACAAGAAGGCGCCCCCGGGGACCTTCGAGCGGGACGAGAGCGTGCGGCCGGACACGTCCCTCGAGAAGCTCGCCAAGCTGCCCACCGTGTTCAAGAGGGACGGAGGCACGGTCACGCCCGGCAACGCCTCGCCGCTCAACGACGGCGCGGCGTGCCTGCTCGTGACGAGCGACACCTTCGCCCAGGAGCACGGCCTGAAGCCGCTCGCCCGCGTGCGCGCCACGGGCGTCGCTGGCGTGCACCCGAACTACATGGGCATCGGCCCGGTGCCGGCGACGCGTCAGGCGCTGAAGAAGGCGGGGCTCGAGGCCAAGGACCTCGACCTCGTCGAGCTGAACGAGGCGTTCGCCGCGCAGTCGCTCGCCTGCGTCCGGGAGCTCGGCCTCGACGCGTCCAAGGTCAACGTCAACGGCGGCGCCATCGCGCTCGGTCACCCCATCGGCTGCAGCGGCGCGCGCATCGTCGTGACGCTCATGCACGAGATGAAGCGGCGCGACGCGCGCCTCGGCCTGGCCACCCTCTGCATCGGCGTCGGCCAGGGGCTCGCGGTGATCCTCGAGGCGGTCGATTGAGCGCGCCCTTCGTGCACCCGAGCGCCATCGTGGACGAGGGCGTCCACCTGGGTGAGGACACCAAGATCTGGCACTTCGTCCACGTCAGTGTGGGGGCGCAGATCGGCGCTGGCTGCTCGCTCGGCCAGAACGTCTTCGTCGCGCCCGGCGTCACCCTGGGCGATGGCGTACGCGTGCAAAACAACGTGTCCATCTATGAGGGCGTCGAGATCGAGGACGGCGCGTTCCTCGGCCCGAGCTGCGTCTTCACCAACGTGCTCAACCCGCGCTCCTTCGTGAGCCGCAAGCACGAGTACCGGAAGACCCGGGTGGGTCGGGGCGCGAGCGTCGGGGCCAACGCGGTCATCGTCTGCGGTCACGACCTCGGCGACTACTGCTTCGTCGGCGCGGGCGCGGTGGTGACCAAGGACGTGGCGCCCTACGCGCTCGTGGTGGGCAACCCCGCGCGTCGGGTGGGGTGGATGAGTCGCGCGGGCGCGCGGATCTCGGAGGCGAGCCCCGTGTGTCCGGAGACCGGCGAGCGCTACCGCATCGAGGGCGAAGTCTGCGCGCGCATCGACGGCCCCGAGGTCAGCGACGGGCCCATCCCGTTGCTCGACCTCGCGGCCCAGAACGGGCCCCTGCGCGAGGAGGCGATGATCGCCATCCGCGACGTGGTCCGCGCGGACCGCTTCATCATGGGGCCCGAGGTCGACGCCTTCGAGCGAGAGGTCGCGTCGCACCTCGGCGTGAAGCACGCCATCGGCGTCTCGAGCGGCACCGACGCGCTCCTCGTCGCGCTGATGGCGCTGGACGTCGGGCCGGGCGACGAGGTGATCACCACGCCGTTCTCGTTCTTCGCCACCGCGGGGGTGGTGCATCGGCTCGGCGCGACCCCGGTCTTCGTCGACATCGATCCCCGCAGCTTCAACCTGGACGCAGGCCAGGTCGCGGCGAAGACGAGCGACGCGACGAAGGCGATCGTGCCGGTCCATCTCTTCGGGCAGCCCGCCGACCTCGAGCCGCTCCGCTCCCTCGGGGTGCCGATCGTCGAAGACGCGGCCCAGGCGATCGGCGCCCGCACCGAAGCCGGACCCGTCGGCGCGCTCGGCGCGCTCGGCGCGTTCTCGTTCTTCCCGTCGAAGAACCTCGGCGCGTTCGGAGACGCGGGGCTCGTCACCACCGAGGACGACGCGCTCGCGGAGAAGGTTCGCAGGCTCCGCGTTCACGGTGGCCACCCGAAGTACATGCACGCGATCGTGGGCGGCAACTTCCGCCTCGACGCCATCCAGGCCGCGGTGCTGCGCGTGAAGCTCCCGCACCTGGCGCGCTGGCAGGAGGGCAGGGTGGCCAACGCGGCGCGCTACGACGCCCTCTTCGCGGAGCGCGCGATCCCCGGGCTCGTGCCGCCTCCGCGCGTGTCCGAGGGCCACGTGTACAACCAGTACACCCTCCGGGTCCGAGATCGAGACGGGCTCGCCGAGGCCCTCGCCGCGGAGGGCATCGGCTCCGCCGTGTACTACCCCCGGCCCCTGCACCTCCAGGAGTGCTTCTCCCAGCTCGGCCACGCGGAGGGGGACTTCCCCGAGGCGGAGCGCGCCTCGAGAGAGGTGCTATCGCTGCCCATCTTCCCGGAGCTCGGCGAGGTGCGTCAGCGTCGCGTGGTCGACGCCATCGCCCGGTTCTACGAGCGCTGAGCCGAGGCGAAGCTCGCGTCCAGCTCGTCGGCCTCTTCCAGGTCGGCGAGCGGGACCTGCTCCGCGACGAGCTCGAGCTCCGACATGCGCTCGTTGATGGTCGGGTTGTCCTGCGCGCGCCGGGCGCCCTGCGGCGACACCCACTCGAAGATCACGACGCGGCTTCCGTCGGCCGCGGTCAGACGCCAGGGCGGCCGCTCGGTGATCACCTTCTCCTGCGCGAGCGCGTCGAGCAGGGCGTCGAGCAGCGCGTCCAGCCGGTTCTCCGGCAGATCGTCCCTCCGGGGGCGGTACGCGAGGATCGCCGCCTCCCTCATCGCGCCGCCTCCAGCGCCGTCACCAACTCCGCCACCGAGCCGAAGCGCGGGGAGGCCTGGTGATCCGGGTAGAAGCCGTACGGATCGATCAGCGCCGCGTCGAGCCCCGCGGCGTAGGCGCCGTCGACGTCCACGCTGGGGATGTCGCCCGCGTAGATCGCCGCCTCGTTGGGGACGCCCATGCGCGCCGTGGCCTCGTGAAAGATCCGCGGGTCGGGCTTGCGGACGCCGAGGTCGGCGCTGTCGACGATGACCTCGAACGCGCCCCCGAGCCCCACGTGCGCGAAGAGCTCGGGCAGCTTGCCCTCCGAGTTGCTGACCACGCCGACGCGCAGCCCCAGCGCCTCCGCGCGACGCAGCGCGCTCGGCAGATCTTCCGGCACGCGCCGCCAGAGGTTGAGCTGGTCGTGCGCGGCGCGGAGCGGGTCGACGAGCGCGCGCGCCGTCTCCTCCTCGAGCCCCGCCTCGTTCAAGAGCGTGGCGATGTAGAGGCGCCACCCGGACTCGTGGCTCCCACCGCCGCCGAGCTCCGCCTCGTAGCGCCGCTTCGCCGCGCCCTCCACGGCGCCGAGCCGCTCCGGGGCGACCATCACGCCCTGCGCGCGCACGACCTCGGCGACCGCCTCCATGTCGAGGAAGACGATCGTGTTGCCCGCGTCGAGCAGGAGCGCCTCCAGTCGGCCGGCGTCCCTGAACATACCTTGGCTCGGAACCCTGGCTCAGAGGAGGTCGAGGAGCCGCTTGGCGCGCGCCTCGGCCGCCTCGAGCAGCGACTTCGCCTCGGCCTCCGGGATGTGCAGGCGCGCGATGAGATCCGCGAGGATCTTCCGCTCCGTCTCCGACTGCTCCCCGTCGATGAAGGTGAGGATGACCGCGTGCTGCAGCAGCAGGCGCCGGTCCGAGGCGGACAGATCGGTGATCGGCACGTCCTCGAGCTTCTTCGGCTCCTTGGCGAACTCGCGGACCGCCTCGGCGTCGTCGCCCTCGATCTCGAAGGCGCCGAGCAGCGCCTCGATGACCTCGGTCTCCTCGCCGTCCATGCGGCCATCGGCCCACGCCACGGCGACCAAAGACTTGACCATCGCCTCCTGGTGCTCCTCCATGCGCTCTCCCTTTCGCTGACCGATGCGGTTGCCGCGGGAGCGTAGCAGAAGCGCTCGCGTCTGTGCGATCGTGCTGTCTGCCCCAGGAACTGTGTTGCCACACGAAGCTCGATGGCGAGCCGAGCCGTCGGGCCCTAGAGTCCACCAAGCCATGAGTCGATACACCGCTCCCTTCTCGCCCGAAGGGCCCAACGCCATCGACGCGAGCATCGCGCGTCGCCTGCTGACGGTGGCCCTCGAGCGCGGCGGCGACTACGCCGACCTCTTCTTCGAGTACAACGTCTCCGGGAGCTACGCCTACGAGGAGCAGATCCTCAAGTCGGCTGGCGCCTCCGTGAGCGCGGGTCTCGGCGTGCGCGTCCGCAAGGGCGACGCGACCGGCTACGCCTACGTCGAGGATCTCTCGCCCGAGGCGATGGAGCGCGCGGCCCGCACCGCGGCGCAGATCGCGGACGGCGGCGGCGCGCCCGCGCCGGTCGGGCTCGATCCCCTCGACGTCGCGAACCGCTACCCCGTCGACATGCTCTCGCTCGACCTCGCCGGCGAAGAGAAGCGCGCGCTCCTGAAGCGCGCCGACGAGGCCGCCCGCGCCGTCGACGGACGCGTCCAGCGTGTGGAGGCGTCCCTCGCCGAGCAGATGCGCGAGATCTTGATCGCGACGAGCGACGGCCGCCTGGTCCGCGACCGCCAGCCGCTCCTCCGCTTCGGCATCCGCGTGATCGTGGAGGACGACGGGAAGCGCCAGTCGGGCAGCTCCGGCGGAGGCGGCCGCGTCGGCTGGACCTACTTCGACGGCAAGAGCCCCGAGCAGCACGCCAAGGAGGCCGTCCGCCAGGCGCTCGCGATGCTCGACGCGCGCGAGGCGCCCGCGGGTGAGCTCGAGGTCGTCCTCGCCCCCGGAGACAGCGGCATCCTCCTGCACGAGGCCGTCGGTCACGGGCTCGAGGCGGACTACAATCGCAAGGGCTCGAGCAACTACACCGACCAGGTCGGCGAGCGCGTGGCGAGCGAGCTCTGCACCGTGGTCGACGACGCGACGCTCATGAGCAGCCGCGGCTCGATCAACGTGGACGACGAGGGGCAGCGGCCGGAGAAGGCGGTGCTCATCGAGGAAGGCATCTTGCGTGGGTACATGCAGGACCGCCACTCGAGCGAGTTCTTCGGGACGACGCCCACCGGGAACGGGCGTCGCGAGAGCTTCAAGAGCCACCCCATGCCGCGCATGACGAACACGCTGCTGCTCGCCGGTCCGCACGACCCCGAGGAGATCGTGCGCAGCGTCAAGAAGGGCGTGTACGCGAGCAAGTTCGGCGGAGGCCAGGTCGACATCTCGAACGGCGACTTCGTCTTCAACCTCACCGAGGGCTACCTCATCGAGGACGGAAAGATCACCGCGCCGCTCAAGGGCGTGAACCTCATCGGGAACGGTCCCGACGTGATGCGCAAGGTCACGATGCTCGGCTCCGACATGGAGCTCTCGGACGGCATCTGGACCTGCGGCAAAGAAGGCCAGAGCGTGCCGGTCGGCGTGGGCTGCCCCACGGTCAAGATCTCGGGCATGACGGTCGGCGGAACCCAGATCGGCTGAGGAGCGATGGCGACGGAGAACCAGGAAGAGCTGCTCGCCATGGGCGAGCGCGTGGTCGAGCGAGCGCGCAAGGCCGGGGCAGACGTCGCGGAGGCGGTCGTCTCGGAGGGCTCGCATCTCTCGACCAAGGTCCGGCTCGGCGAGCCCGAGCTGGTCGAGGAGGCGGGGAGCCGCGCGGTCGGTCTGCGGGTCATGGTCGGCAAGCAGGTCGCGGTCTCCTACACGAGCGACCTGACAGAGGCGGGCGTGGCGCGCTTCGTCGAGGACGCGATCGAGCTCGCCCGGCTCTCGCAGCCCGACGAGCTGTCGGGCCCGCCGGATCCTTCGCAGCTGAGCAAGCGCGAGGAGCACGCCGAGCTGAACCTCTACGACGCGTCCATCCACGACATCGACGGCGCCGAGGCCCTCGCGCACGCGCTCGCTGGAGAGAAGGCGGCGCGCGACGCCGACGCACGCATCACCAACAGCGAAGGCGCGACCTTCTCTCGCGCCTCGGGCGCGCGCGCCCTGGTGACGAGCGGCGGCTTCGGCGGCGTCAGCCGGGGCACGTACGCCTCGCTCACCGTCAACCCGGTCGCCGACGACGCCGACGGCAAGAAGCGGAGCGGCTACTACTGGACGGCGCGGCGTCACAAGGCGGGCCTGCTCGCCGCCGACGAGGTCGGGCGCGAGGCGGCGCGACGCACGCTGGCCAAGCTCGGCGCGCAGAAGGCGGCCACCCAGGAGTGCCCGGTGATCTTCGACCCCGACGTGGGTCGCTCCATCCTCGGGCTGCTGGCCGGCTGCATCAACGGCGGCGCGATCTGGCGTCGCTCGAGCTACCTCGTCGACCGGGTCGACACGCAGGTCGCGAGCGAGCTGGTGAACGTCGTGGACGACCCCCTGCTCGAGGGCGCGCCCGGCTCGCGCCCCTACGACGGGGAGGGGCTACTCTCGCGTCGCAACACCATCGTCGAGAACGGCGTGCTCAAGAGCTACCTGCTCGACACCTACTCCGCGCGAAAGCTCGGCCTCGAGAGCACCGCGAACGCGAGCCGCGGCTCGAGCGGCGGCGTCGGCCCCTCCACCACGAACTTCATCCTCCAGCCCGGAACGCAGAGCCCAGAGGACGTGCTGAAGTCGACGAAGAGCGGCCTCTACGTCACCGAGATGATGGGCTTCGGCTTCAACGCGGTGACCGGCGATTTCAGCCGCGGCGCGTCGGGCTTCTGGATCGAGAACGGCGAGAAGACGTTCCCCGTCTCCGAGGTCACGATCTCGCTGAACGTGGACGAGCTGCTCAAGCGCATCGACGCGGTGGCCGACGACCTGGATCTCCGCACCTCGGTCGCGACGCCGACCTTCCGCGTCTCTCGCATGACGCTCGCCGGCAAGTAGATGGCCGTAGCGGAGGTCGCGAGCCTGTGGGGCGAGACATCGGCGTGCGAATCGAGGCGCGACGACGAGGAATACTCTACGTATTCCCAGGAGGAGCAACGCAGAGTCGCGCGCCCGACTTCCGCGAAGGACATCTAGCGTGAGCGAGGCGCCCGACAAGCGCCTCCTGCGGCTCTTGCCCGTGGAGCGCTGGCCGAGCTCGGACGAGGCGGCAGCCATGCGCTGGTTCTCCCCCGTTCGGGTCGGCCCCCTGACCCTGACCGCGCGCACCTGGGTGCCGGCGATGGTGCCCTGGCGCGCCACCGACGAGGGCTTCGTCACCGACGCGGTGCTCGCGTGGTATCGGCGCTTCGCCGAGGGCCAGCCGGGCGCGATCGTCATCGAGGCGACCGGGATCCGCGATGTGCCGAGCGGGCCGCTCCTGCGCATCGGCCACGATCGGTTCCTGCCCGGCCTGCGCCAGCTCGTCGAGACCGTGCGCGAGGCGAGCGACGGCCAGACACGGCTCCTGATCCAGCTCATCGACTTCCTCGCGATCAAGCGTCGCGTCTCGGCCGAGAAGTTCCTCCGCCGCTTCCTCGTCGTCGACGATCGCCTGCGCGAGCGCCTGGACCTCGACGACGAAGACGCCATCCGGGCCCGCCTCCTCGAGATGGACGACGACGCGCTCGCCGACGTGCTCGACCCCCGCGACCTCGAGAGCCTGCGCATGGGCTACCGCGAGCGCGTGACCGACGTGCACCTGCCGCACGTGCGCGAGCTGCCCGAGGTCCTGCCCGGGCTCTTCGCGCGCGCGGCGGCCCGCGCCGAGGAGGCGGGCTTCGACGGCGTGGAGCTCCACTACGCGCACGCGTACACGATGGCGTCGTTCCTCAGCGCCCGGAACACGCGGCAGGACGGCTACGGCGGCGCGCGCGAGGACCGCGTCCGTCTCCCGCTCGAGGTCTACCGCGAGGTGCGCGCCGCGGTCTCGCGCGACACCGCGGTCGGCGCGCGCTTCCTCGGCGACGAGGTGATCGAGGGGGGCAACCGCGCCGACGACGCCGCCTGGTTCGGGGTGCGCTTCGCCGAGGCGGGCATGGACTTCCTCAGCGTGAGCAAGGGCGGGAAGTTCGAGGACGCCAGGCAGCCCAAGGTCGGCCACGCCGCCTATCCCTACACCGGCCCGAGCGGCCACGAGTGCATGCCGCACGTGAAGATCGACGCCGCCGGCCCATTCGGTCGCAACATCCCGCTCAGCGCCGCCGTGCGCGCCGCCGTGCGTGAGGCCGGCTTCGAGACGCCGGTGGTCGGGGCCGGAGGGATCTGCTCGCCCTGGCAGGTGGAGGACATCCTCGCGCGGGGCGAGGCGGACATCGTCGCCGCCGCGCGCCAGAGCCTCGCGGACCCCGACTGGTTCCGGAAGATCCGGCTCGGTCGCGGCGACGAGGTCCGACGCTGCTTCTTCACCAACTACTGCGAGGCGCTCGACCAGGCGCACAAAGAGGTCACCTGTCAGCGCTGGGATCGCGTCTTCCCCGAGGGCGATCGCGCCGGCATCCCGATGGCCGCCGATGGGCGCCGACGCCTGGTGGCGCCCTCCTGGCGACCGGAGTGAGCCTTGCTCTTCTTCGCGAGCCTCATCGCGTTCGTCGTCGTCCTGAAGCGCTCCGTGAGAGCCGATCGCACCTCGACGCGCGCCAAGGCGCTCGCGATCGGGGTCCCGCTCGGCGTCGCGCTCCTCGCGCTGGCGACCGCCCCGCGCGGCTACCTGCTCACCAAGACGCTCGGAGCGATGGCGATGCCTCTCGGGCTCGCCTGGTGCGCGCTCGCCGGCTTCATCGCGCTGGCCTACTGGCGCGATCGCTGGCGTGAGCTGCCCGCGCTCTCTGTCGTGTTCGTGCTCTTCTCCCTCGCGGGCAGCGGCTTCGTCGCCGACCTGCTCGGCGGCTCGCTCGAGCGCGCGTACGCGAGCGACCCATTTGCCGAGGCGCCGTTCGACGCGGTCATCGTGCTCGGCGGAGGGACGGACGAGGCGTACGGACGCATCCAGCTGGGCGCGAGCGGAGACCGGGTCGCGCTGGGCGCGCGCCTCTACCACCGCGGCCTCGCCCCGCGGCTCGTGACAACCGGATCGGCGATCGCCGGATTCTCAGAGCACGATGCCGCCGCGGCGACAGAGCGGATCTGGCGCGAGATGGGAGTCCCCGCCGAGGCGATCGTCCGGCTCGAGGGGGCGCGCACGACCTCGGAGGAGGCGGTCATCCACGCGCGCGAGATCCGGGCGCGGGGATGGCGGCGGGTCGGGCTCGTCAGCTCCGCGCAGCACATGCCCCGTGCCCTCGCGCTCTTCCGCGAGCGGGGGGCGCGCGTCGTCCCGCTCGCGGCCGACTTCCGGAGCGACGCGCCGCGGTGGCGCGGCTTCCACGACCTCGTCCCACGCGGGGACGCGGCGGCGCGCATCCACGGCGCCTGCTGGGAGCGGGTAGGGCGCCTGGCCGGCCGCTGAGCGACGGCTATCGTTGCCGCGTGGAAGACCCCGACGATCTGCTCCGCGAGCTGCGAGAGCGCCCGCCGTCCGCGGATCTCAACCCGGCATTTCTACTCGCCGACAGCCGACCGCTCTTCGCGCGGCTCGGCGAAGGCTCGGTGAGCGAGCTGGTCGCCGCCGCCTATCGAGACGCGGCCTGGATCTGGGGGCCGCGCGCCGCCTACCTCGGCGCCTGCAACGGCGACAGACCGGAGTTCTACGAGATCTTCGAGAGCTTCGCGGAGGCGGCGAGGTGCCCCCAGCGCATGCACGTGCGCGCCGAGCCGACCGAGGCGGAGCGGGACTTCCTCGCCGAGGCCGACCTGATCGTGCTCGGCGGCGGAGATCCCCTCCAGGGGCTTCGCGCCTTCGAGTCGGCCGGCCTCGTCGAGGTGCTCCGCGAGAGCTTCACTCGGGGGGCCGTGCTCGTCGGCGTCTCCGCCGGCGCGACCTTGCTCGGCCTCGGCACGCGGGACGCCGCGGAGCGCTTCGCGCCGACGCTCGGCCTCGTCCCGCTCGTCATCGAGACCGGTCCCGACGCGGCGGAGCGGCTCGCGGCCAGCGTCCAGCAGGCCCCCATCCCGCGCGGAGTGGCGATCCCCGCCGGCGGCGCGGCCGCGTTCCACCCGGACGGGAGCCTCGAGCCGCTCGCGAGCACACTCGAGGAGATCGTCTCCGAAGAAGACGGCGGACTGCGTCGCGCCCACCTCCTCCCCTCGGCGGCGGGGGGAGGTGACGAGCGTCCGGTTCACTGACGCGGCGGCGGCACGGAGGAAGACTTGCGGTCGATCGCGAGCCCGCGCAGCAGCCACGACTGCATGTGGAGCGCGCGCTCGGCTCGATCCAGGTCGGCGCGGATCCGACTGGCGCCGAGCATCGCGCCCAGCATCTGACCGAGGGCCAGCAGGGTCAGCAGGACGAGCGTCGGGATGGGCGCGAAGCGGAGCGCGCCCGAGTGCACGACGAGCACGCCGTCCTGGAACGCGTACTCGACCGGGATGGCGCCCATCATCCCGAGCCCGATGACGGTGGAGATCGTCCCGAGGCCGAAGGCCAGCGCGAGCCGTCGCCCACGCGTCCCGAGATAGAGCGCGTAGGGCGCGGTGTTGATGGCGAGCAGAGAGGGCGTGACGAGCAGCGGGCCGAAGAAGGGGGCCGTCGCCGCGAACCCGATGTTGCTCAGCACCATCGCGGCCGCGATCCAGCGCGGTCGAGGTCGCGCCGCGCGCGCGGTCAGCAACCCCACGACCGCCGCGGTGAGGAGGAACCCGTAGGACACCACCACCGGCAACCAATGCTCGACCACGCTGGCCGCGATGAAGGGCAGGTAGACGAAGGCGCTCGCGTACACGATCGACACCGCCCCGCCCACCCAGCGGAGCCTCGCCGCGGAGGCGTCGGCCAGGCTCTCGTCGACGTCCGGCGGCAGCGCGTCGGGCGGCGTCGTCGTCACGTCGGCGAAGGTACGGAGCGCCAGCTCGTTCGACGGGTCGAGCGAGAGCGCGCCGACCGCGTCGCGGAGCGCCTGACGTCGCTCCTCGAAGCTGTCGCCCTTCGAGAGCGCGGCCTTGGCTTCGGTGGCCGCCGCGCGCGCGCGCTCGTCGGCGAGCTGCATTCGCTGCTCTTCGTCCCGACGCCCATCCAGGTAGGTCTCGATCTCGAGGAAGAGCTCGCGCGCGGACTGGAAGCGGTCTTCGGACGAGAGCGCCGTCGCCCGCATCACGATCCGGTCGAGCTCGGGATCGATCTTCTGATGGGTCGCGCGCCGGGAGGGGCGCCGATCGGTGGTGCCGCGGATCGTCGCGTCGAGGAGAGACACCACGCCCTCGCCATCATGGAGCGGCATGAGCGTGAGGATCTCGAACAGGATGCAGCCGAGCGCGTAGACGTCTGCGGGTGGGCCCAGCTCCTGCACCCCGCCCGTCGCCTGCTCGGGCGACATGTAGCCGGGTGTGCCCAGGAGCGATCCGGGCATCGTCTCCCGCGTCAGCCGCAGCGCCTTGAGCTCCCGGACCGCTTCGTCGCGCTGCTTCGCCAGCCCGGCGAGGCCCCAGTCCAGCAGATAGACCTCGCCGAACTCTCCGAGGATGATGTTGGCGGGCTTGATGTCCCGGTGGAGCACGCCGTGCTCGTGCGCGTAGTGCACCGCCTGACACACGCGGCTGAACGCGCCGAGCAGCCGTCGGCGCGAGTGCTGCGCGCGGAACACCTTCGGGGCGCCCATCGCGAGCCGCTCGAGGATCACCTCCAGGGTCATCCCCCGTACGCGCCGCATCGTGAAGAAGGGCTGTCCGTCGGGGTCGATCGCGACGTCGTAGACCGGGACGATCGAGGGGTGCTCCAGCTGACCCTGGATGCGCGCCTCCCGGATGAACCGCGAGCGATCGCTCGAGCCCGCGTCCTTGTCGTTCATCGACTTGAGCGCGACGCGCCGGCCGATCTGCCGATCGTAGTGCAGGCGGATGGTGCCCATCCCGCCCTGACCCAGGATCTCGTCCGAGCGGTACCGATCGCCGAAGTCGGCGTCCTCGGCCATCCGGGGGGCGTCGGGATCGACCAGGGCGCGAGGCATCTCGACCCGCGTCGGCCCGTCGAGCGTCATCTCTTCCGACCACGGAGAGGGGCTGCCTCCGTTCTGGTCGGCGACCGTCGGCTCGAACGAATCCCAGGTTCGTTTCGGGCGCCGCGCGCGGGGCTCGACCTCCGGATCCGTCCCCCCGGCCGCGTCCGACATGGTGTCCCGCAGGGGGTCACTCCGGCTCATCAGACGTCGCTCCGGCCCCCTGTTCCCCGACATGCCGGCGAAAGCTTAGCAACAAACGGAGCGCCCGTGCCGCTCACTCTCCCGCGACCGCGGGGTCCGCGTCCGCCCGCCCCGTGTCCTCGGAGGCTGTCGTCTGGGCACGCCGGGTCGCCTGCTGCCTCTGTACGTAGTCCACCATCACGCCCACGTAGCTCTCGAACGGGGGGCAGGGCACGTCGAGCTCGTCGAGGATGTCCCGCGCGTTGCGGTCGTCGTAGACGACCTCGGTCGCGAGCTGCTCGAGGAACGCGCGGGGCACGTGGGCGAACCGCTCCACCCCGGGGGTCCGGAGCAGCGCCGTGGCGAGGTTCGTCGGCAGGAACCCCCTCGGCACGGGGCGGCCCGCCGCGCGCGCGATGAGCTCGAACACGCGCCGCGCCGTGACGGGCTCGGGATCGACCAGGTGGAACGTCTTGCCGAGCGCGCGCCGATCCCGCGCGATCGCGAAGCCCGCGTCCACCACGTAGTCGACAGGCACCAGGTTGAGCGGCACGTCCCCGCGACCTGGCAGCGGCATGCGCAGATCGGCCGGCGCGTTGAGCATCAGGAGCACGAGGAGATAGGGGCCCTCGAGCCTATCGATCTCCCCCGTCACGCTGTCCCCGACGATGATCGCTGGCCGCAGGATGGTCGTCGGGATGGCGCTCGACGCCCGGCGCACCAGCTCCTCCGCCTGGAAGCGAGTCTCCTCGATGGCGTTCCGGAAGCCGTCCGGCGCGAGCAGCTCCTCCTCCAGCACGTAGCCGCGGCGTCCGCCCGACACGAGCGCGCTCGACCAGTGCACGAGGCGCGCGAGATGGTCGGCCTCCTGCGCGAGCTCCAGCACCTCGCGCGTCCCGCCGACGTTCAGCTCGTGCGCGGCCTTGGCGTCGACGCCGAGGTAGGTGATGGCCGCGCAGTGATGGATCACGTCCACCTCGGACGCGAGCTGCACGAACTCCCGCCCCGAGAGCCCGAGGTCCATCGCGGCCGCGTCGCCCTCCAGCACGGTGACACGCTCGGCGTCGTGCGCGTCCATCCGCTCGAGCTCGGACAGCGCGCGCTCCATGAACTTGTCCTGCACCACCAGGCGCAGCGCCGCGCGCGGCTCCTCGGCGAGGATCTTCTTCACGACGCGCACGGCCAGGAAGCTCGTGGGAAAGCCCGTGACCAGCGTGACCTGCGAGCGGTCGTTCATGGTTTGCCTCCGAAGCGTTCGAGGAGCGACGCGTGTACCTCGCGCACCTGGGCGCGCGTCTCGTCCCGGTCGCCGTCGTTCCGGATCACGTAGTCGGCCACGTCGACCTTCTCGGCCAACGGCAGCTGCGCCGCGATCCGCTTCCGCGCCGCCTCGGCAGACAGAGCGTCCCGGGCCTCGACCCGCGCCACCTGCGTCGCCTCGTCGACCGCGACCACGATCAGGGCGCCCATCATCCGGTGGCGGCCGCTCTCCACGAGCAGCGCCGCCTCGTAGATCGCGTAGGGGTGGCCTTCCTCTGCGAGCTGCGCGAAGCGCGCCATCGAGGCGGCCGCGATCCGAGGGTGGAGGATCCCTTCGAGTCGCCTTCGCGCCGCCTCGTCGTCGAAGA